>NZ_CP094241.1:622659-933989 GCF_022749495.1 Neisseria macacae ATCC 33926
CGAATTCGGCGTTGGCGGCGACGCGGTACACTTTGTCGGCTTTAGGGGCTGACGAGGAAGCGTCTTTGCTTTGGCCGCCGCAGGCGGAGAGTGCCAGCGCGGAGCAGGCGAGGGCGGCTGCAATCCATTTTTTCATGTTCATGGGGAGGTTCCTTCTTTACGGATATTAATAAATAAACGGATAGTTTAACACGGTTTGGGGAAGTCGCTACGCGTCAGTGGTCTTTTTCGCGGAAAAAAGCGTAGGTTACGTCATGGAAGAGGTCGGTATGCGGGCTGTCTTCGTAGTTCAATTCGGCGAGTGCGTCTTCAAAGGCAAGCTGGATGGACTCGACGGCTTCGTTTGCCATGTCGGACGGCAGCGAACGGATCAGGCCTTTGAGGGCGGTGGCGAGGACGTGGTTCTGCATACGCAAAACGTCGTTGGCTTCTTCCAAATATTCGAGGCGTTGTTCGATGCTGCTCATGATGTGTTCCTGGGAATCTGTTAAAATACCGCATTATAGCAAATCACGGCATTCGCTATGCGCGTGAAATGAAATGACACAACGGAAGAACGAAAGCTAAAAATGGATACGAATCGTCCCGATACGCCACAACAAACGGATGAAAGCCTGGATTGGGAAAGCCGCTTGGAAAAGCTGCGGCAAACCCGCCAATTGAACGCACCTTACACACACGCGCCTTTGGTGCGCGAATCTCAAGAGCCTGCCTTCGAGCAGAAGCCCAAAACCAAGTCGGTCAAGCTCGACGATGCCAACCGCGATGCCGTGTTGACGGAATATCTGCGCAAATGGCAGGAGGAACACAACGCCATGCTGGAGGAAGAAGCCGCTGAAACGGCGGAGACCGATGCGATGGTGATTTTGCAGGAAAACTGGCTGAACGCGCAGTCTTCGCTGCAAATGAGCGCGTCCGACAGGCAAATCGAGTCCACGCGCACGGTTTGGCTGAACCCGAAACGTAAAACAGTCGAATTTGATGCGCCTGCAAAAGAAGCGCCAACGTCGTCTGAAAACGAAAATCCGCAGGCGCAAGAGCAGGTTTCAGACGACCCCAAAGAAGAAACGCCGCCGATTACCGTCCATATCAACGTGTTGAACCCGCAGGTTATCAACCGCAGGGAAGTGTTCTGCATTTCCGAGCAAGACCTGAGCGAGCGTTTAATCAAACGCCTGCGCCCGCACGTCGCCGACGCCGTCAACGGCATGATACGCACCGCCGTGCAGAAACAAATGGCGCTGTTTACCTACCAGCTCCAACAAACCCTCAGCGAACAGGCGCCCGATTTGGTAGAACAGCTTTTGGATTACAACGTGAAAAAAATCCTGAACGACATCAAATACGAAATGAAATACAGTCAGGGGAACAAAAAAGCGTGATCACGCCGCTGCTTCAGGTATCGGACTGAAAATGCTGATTTTTCCGCCGGTTTTGTATATAATGGCGACTCACGTTATCGTGATTTAACTCCTTTCAAATAATTTATGCCCGATGAACCGTCGGGCATTTTTTTGGGCGTGGATTTTATGAACAAAAACAAATGGATTTGGATACTGATTGTTGCCGCCGTGGTAGTCGGTTATCAAAAAATGCAGCAGGGGCGGCAAGGTCAGGCAGCGGATACCGTACCAACCCAAACGCAGCCCCAAACCCAAGCAGAAAAACGCCAATCCGAGCAGTCCGAATCCAAAAAATCGCAACCGAAGCAGCCGAAGTCCAACCGCCAAGCAGGGCATGGCAGCGCGGAACAAATATTGCAGCAAGCCTTTGAAAACCAAGAGAGCGATATTCAAGTGAAAGGCGAAGGTGCCGTTCTCAAAACGCTGCCAGACGACAACCAAGGCACGCGCCATCAGCGTTTTATCTTGAAACTGTCCAGCGGGCAAACGCTTTTAGTGGCGCACAACATCGACCTCGCCGACAAAATCAAAGGCTTGAAAAAAGGCGATAAAGTCGGCTTCTACGGCGAATACGAATGGTCGGAACAGGGCGGCGTCCTCCATTGGACGCACCACGACCCCGCAGGCCGCCATGCCGACGGCTGGCTGGAACACGACGGGCGGATTTATCAATAAAGCTTGGAACGATTGCAAAAGGTCGTCTGAAAAACGTTTTCAGACGACCTTTTGCCATTCGCCGCCAAACTTGAAAGACGGCGCAAATAAGCGCAAAATGTTAACAAGTTAACCTATGGCTTCTCTTATTTATAGTGGATTAACTAAATCAGGACAAGGCGACGAAGCCGCAGACAGTACAGATATAGTGGATTAAAATAAAAATGAGACAAGGCGGCAACGCCCGCCGTGTACGGATAGTACATAAGGGCGTTGGCAACGCCGTATCATTGCAATTTTAATCCACTATAGTACGGAACCGATTCACTTGGTGCTTCAGCACCTTAGAGAATCGTTCTCTTTGAGCTAAGGCGAGGCAACGCCGTACTGGTTTAAAGTTAATCCACTATAAGACATCAAACAAACCTGCTGAACAAGATTGGAAAACAAATGAGTAAAAAACTCCACCCGCAGACGCTCGCCATACGCGGCGGCAAAGAGCAAACCGAATACCGCGAACACAATCAGGCATTGTTCCTCACCAGCAGCTTCATGTGGGACAGCGCCCAACATGCCGCCGATTTGTTTTCCAAAAAAATCAAAGGGTTCACTTATACCCGTACTGCCAACCCGACCACAGCCGCCTTTGAAAAACGCATCGCTGCCTTAGAAGGCGCGGAACGCGCGGTCGCCACTTCGACCGGTATGTCCGCGATTCAGGCGGCATTTTTCACCTTCCTGCAGGCGGGCGACCATGTGATTTCCAGCCGCAGCCTGTTCGGCACGACCGTCGGCTTTATCAATAACATCGTCACCAAATTCGGTATCGAAGTGAGCCATGTGTCGCCGACCGATGTGGACGAATGGAAAGCTGCCGTCAAAGCCAACACCAAACTACTGTTTTTGGAAACACCGTCCAACCCCTTGGGCGAAGTGGCCGACTTGGAAGCCTTGGCAGAATTGGCGCACAGCATCGGCGCGCTTTTGGTGGTGGACAACAGCCTGCTGTCGCCTGTCGGCTCGCAGCCTTTGAAACACGGCGCGGATATTTCCGTTTCCTCCGCAACCAAAGCCATCGACGGACACGGACGCGTGATGGGCGGCGTGTTGGCGGGTTCGGAAGAACTGATGACGCAGGTCGCCGTTTACTGCAACTCTTGCGGGCTGGCGATGTCGCCGTTTAACGCATGGCAGTTGTTGAGCGGCGTGGAAACCCTGTCGCTGCGTATGGAAAAACAGTTCGATAATGCCCTGAAAATCGCCCAATGGCTGCAAGCGCAGCCGCAGGTTCAAGCCGTTTACTACACCGGATTGCCCGACCATCCGCAGGCGGAGCTTATCCGCAAACAGCAAAACGGCGGCGGCATCGTCATCGGCTTTGAAGTCGCCGACACTGACGCCGCGTGGAAAGTCGTGGACGGCGTCGAACTCTTCTCCCGTACCGCCAACCTCGGTGACGTGCGCTCGACCATTACCCACCCGTGGACAACCACACACGGCAGAATGCAGCCCGAAGAAAAACTCGCCGCCAATATCCGCCCCGGACTGGTGCGCCTGTCTGTCGGCTTGGAATACGTCGATGATTTGATTGACGATTTGAAACAGGCGTTGGCGCGTTAAGCCAAACGCCCGACGGACGGCATTTGCTGAACCATTACATTTCAGACGACCTCTTGGCGTTTCAAAGGTCGTCTGAAAACATTAAAATACACACAACATCAAATAAGGAAATCGATTATGAGTGAAGCGGAATTTTCCGATTGGGCGATGAAAATCTGTCTGACCGGACTGGTTATTTTCTTGGGCTTTATCGTCTGGAACTTGGGCAAAGAATCCAAGGCGGGCAAATTCGGCATCGCGATTTTGTTCCTGGTATTGGGCTTGGGCGTGTTCGGCTTTATTTTCAAAGAAGTGCTGATTAAATTCATCGCCCTGCCTTGAGGCGGCAAACTAAGAAGAATAAGGGAAAGGTCGTCTGAAAACCCCGGATACGGGCTTTTTCAGACGACCTTTGCATTTTGACAGCAAAGTTTAAGATAGGAGCTTGGTACATGATTGAAGTATTACTGCCCGGAATTTGGTATGGCAAAGTCAATCAGATGAGTTTGGATGAACTAAAGGGCAGCTTGCTTTCGGTTCAGGAAGAGCGCGAACGCATATTGCTCATTGTCGAAATCATGAAAAAAGGAGACTTTTCCGTCAAAAACCTTTTAGTCGACCTGATGAACCAAACAAAAGATAAAACGGTATTAAATTTGTGTATTAGGCTGTTTTGTTCGGTGTGTACACACGATGATTTGCAAAACATTGGGAATTTGCGTTTTTTGGATTCCGCATCGTCATTTGGTGCCTTTACCTTCGTTGTCGGCGCAACGGCAACAATGTCATACCAAGTCATTCCATACCTTTTAGCGTTGTGGGGGCAATGGGATGGCTTTGACAGTAATTTAGAAATAGCGATAAAAGATGCGTTGGATATTTTCCTCAACTATCGTTCAACATTATCGGAAAACGCAACCTTGGATGATGTAGGAAATTTATATCTGGATAAGATAAAAACCATAGATTCAGATTGTTATTACTATAAGTCCTCTCCCGCCTTCCCCGGTTTATTGACGCAAGAAATTATGACTGCTCTATATGTTGCCGCACAAAAGAGGGAAAAATATAATCTCTATGTCCAATCTTCTCTTTTATCTATCTTTACGGGCGAAAAAATTCCGGTTGAGACTGATGCGGTCATCTCGAGAAATGAGCTTGATTTGATGATTGGCTATATCGATCGGTTAGCCGAAAAAAACTGGATAGAGGGTATGAAGTATTTTTATGGACACCCCGTTGAAAATTTATAAAACGGAAGGAATGTTGCTATCCATAAATGCATGGCAGCTTCAATGGCAAACCGCCATGCTGCCGTTATTCCTTATTTGAATTCCTGCTATATTTATCAACTCTTTCAGACAAAAAGGTCGTCTGAAAACCTTGAATCTGGGTTTTCAGACGACCTTTTGTCCTGATGGGGCTGTCTTTATTTGTTGGCGTTCAGATAAAGGTTGATCAGGCGGGTGGTGGAGCTGTCGTGTTTTTGTATGCCGGTTTCGCCAGTCAGCTCGGCGAGGATGGTTTTGGCGAGCTGTTTGCCGAGTTCGACACCCCATTGGTCGAAGCTGTTGATGCCCCAGATGATGCCTTGGACGAAGGTTTTGTGTTCGTACATGGCGATCAGGCTACCCATGTTGCGGGGGTTGATTTTGTCCATGAGGATGAGGTTGGTCGGGCGGTTGCCTGAGAAGGTTTTGTGCGGAACCAGCTCTTCGATGCGCTCTGCTTCCATGCCTTGAGCTTTGAGTTCGGCGCGGACTTCGTCGGGGGTTTTGCCGCGCATGAAGGCTTCGGCTTGGGCGAAGACGTTGGCGAGTAGGATTTCATGGTGGCCGCGCAGGTTGCTGCGTTTTTCAAGCGAGGCGATGAGGTCGATCGGGGTGATGTGGGTGCCTTGGTGCAGCAGTTGGAAGAAGGCGTGCTGACCGTTGATGCCGGTTTCGCCCCAGATGATGGGGGAGGTTTCGTAGCCGACTGCTTTGCCGTCGAGGGTAACTTGTTTGCCGTTGCTCTCCATGTCGAGCTGCTGGATGAATTTGGGCAGGCGGTGGAGGTGTTGGTCGTAAGGCGCGATGACGTGGCTGCCACCGCCGTAGTAGTTGATGTACCAGATGCCGATGAGGGCAAGGATGACGGGCATGTTGCGCTCGAGCGGGGTGTTGATGAAGTGTTGGTCCATCAGGTGCGCGCCGTTGAGCATTTCGATGAAGTTTTCTTCGCCCAAATAGAGCATGATGGGCAGGCCGATGGCTGACCAGAGGCTGTATCGTCCGCCGACCCAGTCCCAAAATTCGAACATGTTGGCGGTGTCGATGCCGAACTCGGCGACGGCTTTTTGGTTGGTGGAGACGGCGACGAAGTGTTTGGCGACGGCGGCTTCGTCGCCTGCGTGGTCAAGGAACCATTTGCGCGCGGTCAGGGCGTTGGTGAGGGTTTCTTGGGTGGTGAAGGTTTTGGAGGCGATGATGAAGAGGGTGGTCTCGGGGTGGACTTTGGACAATACGTCGCGCAGTTGGGAGCCATCCACGTTGGAGACGAAGTGCATGTTGAGGCGGGGGTGTCCGAAGGGTTTGAGCGCGGTACACATCATCAGCGGGCCGAGGTCGGAGCCGCCGATGCCGATGTTGACGATGTCGGTGATGACTTGGTTGGTGTAGCCTAACCAGCTGCCGCTGCGGACTTCATGTGCGAATTCGCCCATGCGTTGGAGGACGTGGTTGACTTTGGGCATGACGTCTTCGCCGTCAACGACGATGGGGGAGTTGGTGCGGTTGCGCAGGGCGACGTGGAGGACGGCGCGGTTTTCGGTGGTGTTGATTTTTTCGCCGCGGAACATCTGCTGCATGCGTTTGGGTACGCCGGCTTCACGGGCAAGCTCGAACAACAGTGCCATGGTTTCGTCGTTGATGCGGTTTTTGGAGTAATCCAGCGTTAGTCCGCCGACTTGCAGCCAGTAGCGTTCGGCACGCTGCGGGTCTTGATCGAACATTTCGCGCATGTGTTGTTCTTTGGTTTCGTCAAAATGTATCCATAATTTTGACCAAGCCGGTAAGTCGTGAAGGTGTTTCATCGGATGCTCCTGAGGTTGGACGGTTTTGTGGGAAAACGGCCGCGAGGTCGTCTGAAACGGGAACGGGTGGGTTTCCGTTTTTAGGGTTGGGTGTGAATGCGGGGTCTGCCGTTATTGGGGTTGGGTGGCAACATTGAAGAAAAACGGCGGCACTGATTTTTTGGTCGGTATTTTCAGACGACCTTGGGATATGTCGGGTCGTCTGAAAATGTATAGTGGCTTAACTTTAAACCAGTACGGCGTTGCCTCGTCTTGTCGTACTATCTGTACTGTCTGCGGCTTCGTCGCCTTGTCCTGATTTAAATTTAATCCACTATATTGTTTAGTCTTTGTCGTAATCGATGTGTTTGTTGTGTATGCTTTTTTTGCTTTTTTGCAGTTGCAGGCTGGCGGCATCGCCCAGGCGCAGGGCGAGTCCGATGGCGAGGATGTCGATGACGGCGAGTTGCAGCAGGCGGGACACCATGGGGGTGTAGAGTTCGGCGTTTTCCTGCGTGGCGATGCTCAATACGCAGTCGGCAAGCTGTGCCAGCGGGGAGTCGTTGCGGGTCAGGGCGATGACGGACGCGCCGTTTTCTTTGGCGATGCTGACGGCGTCTAAAAGCTCGATGGACGAGCCGGTGTTGGAAATGGCGACGACGACGTCTTGGTCGGACAGGACGGAGGCTGCCATCAGTTGGGTGTGGGTATCGACGTAGGCGACGGTGGAAATGCCGAAGCGGAAGAATTTGTGTTGCGCATCTTGGGCGACGATGCCGGAGTTGCCGACGCCGTAAAACTCGACACGGCGCGCGTGCATCAGGGTGGCGATGGCGTTTTCCAGTTCGGACTCTTTCAGGAAGCGGCGTTCGCCCAAAATGGAGGCGGCGGCGTTGCCCAATACTTTTTCGACAACGATGCTCATGTCGTCGTCGGCGTTGAGCTCTTCATGGACGTAGGGCATACCTTCGTGGCCTATGCTGGCGGACAGGGCGAGTTTGAACTCGGGCAGTCCTTTGTAGCCCAGGCTGCGGCAAAAACGGATGACGGTCGGCTGGCTGACGGATGCGCGCTCGGCGATTTCGGCGACGGCGGCATGGACAAACCATTTGGGTTCCGCCAAGGCGCATTCGGCGACTTTGCGTTCCGCGCCCGACAGGTTTGACAGTGATTCGCTGATTTTGCTTAACATAAATATGCCCTTCGGTGTGTGCCGCCCCTTGTCGGGGCGGCTTGTGTGATTAAACGTTTTTCAAGTGGTTGTCGAGTGCCGCCGCTGCGCCGGTGATGCCCGGAAATTCGCTTAAGACGACATAGACGGGAATCGCGGCGAGATAGGCTTCGAAACGGCCTTTGTTTTCAAAGCGGCTGCGGAAAGGTGAGGTTTTAAAATATTCCAAAACGCGGGGGATGATGCCGCCGCACAAATACACGCCGCCGCGCGCGCCCAGCGTCAGGGCGAGGTTGGAGGCGACCGTGCCGAGCATGGCGCAGAAGATGTCCAAAGTCTGACGGCAGAGCGGGGATGTGCCGCTTAAGGCTTTTTCGGTGATTTCGGACGGTTTGAGGCGGTAGTTTTTCAGTTTGTCGCGTTTGGCGAGTGCTTCGTAAATCAGGCTCAAACCTGCGCCGCTGAGGAAGCGTTCGGCGGAGACATGACCGTATTTGTTTTTCGCATACTGCCAAATCAAAACTTCCATGTCGTCAAACGGCGGGAAACTGGAATGGCCGCCTTCGCCGGCAAGCGTGACCCAGCCTGCGGGGCTGTGCACCAGTCCGCTCACGCCCAAACCGGTTCCCGGCCCGATGACGGCTTTGGGGGCGAATTCGATGGGTTTATGCCCGCCTACCTGCATCAGGTCTTTGCTTGAAGTCTGCGTTACCGCCAATGCCTGCGCGGTAAAGTCGTTCAAGAGGATGAGGGTGTCCAGCTCCAATGCCTGACGGGTGGTTTCGATGGAAAACGCCCAATGGTGGTTGGTCATTTGCACCCAGTCGCCCAAAATCGGGTTGGCGATGGCGAATGCGGCGTGCCGGACTTCGGCTCCGCCTGCCTGTTCCAAATAGGCTTTGGCGGCATCGACGATGGTGTCGTAGTCTTTGCACGGCAAGACTTGGGCTTTTTCAATCTGCTGCGGGGCGGTTTCGAGCGCGAAGCGGGCGTTGGTGCCGCCGATATCGGCAACCAGGCGCGGATAGTTTTTGCCGACGGGTTGTTGAATATCAGTTTGAGTAGAAGACATGGCAGTTTACTCCTTGATGGTTCAATACCAGGCTGGTCGGATATTCCAAATCGGCGCGCGCGGCGGCTTTGTCGAACACGGCTTTTTTCTCCGCACCCTGAATCGCCAAAAAGACGTTTTCCGTTTTGGCGATGGCGCCCAAGGTCATGCTGACGCGCTCGTGCGGCGCGGTAACGGGCGTGGTGTGGATGAGGGTCGGGTCGTCTGATTCGTTGATGGCTGCCTTCAGCTGCGGCGCTTGCGGGAAAAGGGAGGCGGTATGTCCGTCGCCGCCCATGCCCAAAATCAGTACGTCAGGTTGTTTGTAATGTTTCAGCGCGTAGGTAACGACGCTGTCGGGTTGTAATTCAGTTTCAGTTTTGCCCGCTTCGACAACGGGAATCCAGGTCGCTGCGGCGGCTTTGTTTTGCAGCAGGTATTCGTGTGCCAGGGCGGTGTTGCTGTCGACGTGGGTTGTCGGCACGATGCGCTCGTCAACCAAAGTGATGCCGACTTTTTGCCAGTCCAAATCTTTTTGCGACAAGGCTTGGAAGAAGGGAATCGGCGAGCGGCCGCCGGAAACCGCCAACACTGCGCTGCCTTTGTTATCCAGCGCGTTTTGCAGCGCGGCGGCGACTGCGTCTGCCAAAGCCTCTGAAGCGGCTGCTGCGTTTTCGTATTCATGCCAAACGAACATAAAAGTGTCCTTTCTCTGTTTTCAGACGACCCTTTTGTTAAAAAGGGGGCAGGAGGTCGTCTGAAAGGCAGTGTTTGTGAGCGGAAAAGTAAGTGAGAGCCTGTATTGTCGATGGCGGCGAGAATGTCGGCGGAAACGCCTAATCTGCCGCCTTATGGTTTTCAGACGACCTTTTTGAACCGATAACGCTTCAAGCAAAGGTCGTCTGAAAAGGCTTTACTGGTCTTCGTGCCACTTGTGTCCGTCGCGCGCCAACAGTTCGCGGGCGGCTTCCGGACCCCATGAATGCGCGTCGTAGCCGTGCGGCGGGGTGGTGTTGCTCGCCCAGTTTTCCAGAATCGGCATCACATATTCCCAGGCGGCTTCGAGTTCGTCGCGGCGGTTGAAGAGGGCGAGCTTGCCGTTGATGACATCCAGCAGCAGGCGTTCGTAAGCTTCGGCGCGGCGGCCTTCGAGGGCTTTTTCCAAGTCGGTTGCCAGCGGCACGATTTCCACTTTGTTGCCTGCGCCCGGCGTTTTCATCTGTGTATAGAGGCGCACGGATTCGGTCGGCTGCAATTCGATAACCAAACGGTTTGGCGCGGCTTGGCTGTTTTCAAAAATATGGTTTTGCAGCGGACGGAAGTTCAATACGATTTCCGCCACTTTGCCCGCCATGCGTTTGCCGGTACGCAGGTAGAAAGGAACGCCTTTCCAACGGTCGTTTTCGATTTCGGCTTTGATGGCGACGTAGGTTTCGGTGAAGCTGTCTTGCGGAACGTTGATTTCTTGCAGATAGCCGTTCATGCCTTTGGCGGCGGTGTATTGTCCGCGCACGACGTTTTCGTTGACGGATTCGATGGTCAGCGGTTTCAACGACTTGATGACTTTGACTTTTTCATCGCGTACCGCGTCGGCATCCAAGCTGGCGGGTGCTTCCATCGCAGTCATGCACAGCATTTGCATCAGGTGGTTTTGCACCATGTCGCGCAGCGCGCCGGTAATGTCGTAGAACTCGCCGCGCTCTTCCACACCGAGCTGTTCGGCGATGGTCAGTTGTACGCTTTCGATGTATTTGTTGTTCCACAACGGCTCGAACATCACGTTGGCAAAACGCAGCGCCAGCAGGTTTTGCAGGCTTTCTTTGCCTAAGTAGTGGTCGATGCGGTAGATTTGGCTCTCTTTGAAGTAGCGGGCGACATCGGTATTGATTTGTTGGGAAGAGGCGAGGTCGGTACCCAGCGGTTTTTCCAAAACGACGCGCGCGTTGTCGGCGTTCAGTCCGACTTTGGCAAGGTTTTCGCAGGCTTGCGCGAAGAATTTCGGCGCGGTGGAAAGATAGATGATGACGTTGTCGGTCTCTTTGCGGGCTTTGACTTTTTCGCCCAAAGCGGCAAAATCGGCTTCTTGGGTAACGTCGACTTTCAAATATTCGATGCGTTTGACGAACGATGCCCAAGCGTCGTCTGAAAAGTTTTGTTTGACATGGATTTTGGAGTTGGTTTCCACTTTTGCCAAAAAGCCCGCCGTATCCAAATCGCTGCGGCTGACACCTAAAATACGACCCTGAGGATTGAGCAACCCTGCAACGTGCGCCTGATACAGACAAGGCAGCAGCTTACGCATTGCCAAATCGCCGGTCGCGCCGAACAACACCAAATCAAAATTTGTTTGTGTACTCATCGTTTTATCTCTCGTTGAGGAAGGCCTTGTGCCGGCGCCGCCGGATGCCGTGAAAGACGGGCGGTTTCGGCAGAAAAGCAATGGAAACCAATCGCCTGCATCAAAATTTCAAAACAGGCGGGCTAATGAGTAGTAATACTACACATGGCTACACATTTTGTCTATTCTCATTTTTACAAATTATTTGACTTAGTTTAAAAGTTTGATGAGTTTGGTCTGGTAGATTTTCACAAATGACGCATATCACGATTTAAATCAAATTTCTTACATTTAGCAGATTATTTTGTAACTAAATTACAATTTTTATATTATAATAGCCTACATCTAAATATAGTGGATTAACTTTAAATCAGGACAAGGCGACGAAGCCGCAGACAGTACAGATAGTACGGCAAGGCGAGGCAACGCTGTAATGGTTTAAAGTTAATCCACTATAGTGAGGCTTTCAGACGACCCCTTGTAAGGTTTGAAAGGTCGTCTGAAACGCTGAACGCCCCACACCCAATACAATAAATCAGAAACGCGCAAACAAAAATCCCATACCACCCCTTCCGACAGGAGACCGAACATGAATCCCACTCCTATCCACCCCAAGCTCGCCGAAATCACCGAGCGCATCATCGAACGCAGCCGTCCGACCCGCGAAAAATATCTGGCGAAAATCCGCAGCGCCAAACAAATGGGACGGCTGGAACGCAACCAGCTCGGTTGCAGCAACTTGGCGCACGGCTACGCCTCCATGCCCAAAAGCATCAAAATCGAAATGCTTCAGGACACCGTCCCCAACTTAGGCATCATCACCGCCTACAACGACATGGTTTCCGCACACCAGCCGTTTAAAGACTTCCCCGACCAAATTAAAGACGAAGCGCAGAAAAACGGCGCAACCGCCCAAGTTGCCGGTGGTACGCCCGCCATGTGTGACGGCATCACGCAGGGCTACGCCGGTATGGAATTGTCGCTGTTCTCCCGCGACGTGATTGCCATGAGTACCGCCATCGGCCTGTCGCACCAAATGTTCGACGGCAGCCTGTTTATGGGCGTGTGCGACAAAATCGTACCGGGTTTGATGATTGGCGCTTTGTCTTTCGGCCATATTCCTGGCATCTTCGTTCCGGCAGGCCCGATGTCCAGCGGTATCGGTAATAAAGAAAAAGCCCGTACCCGCCAGCTTTTCGCCGAAGGCAAAGTCGGCCGCGACGCATTGCTCGAAAGCGAAATGGGTTCCTACCACAGCCCCGGCACCTGCACTTTCTACGGCACGGCAAACTCCAACCAAATGATGATGGAAATGATGGGCGTACACCTGCCTGCCGCCGCCTTCGTCCATCCCTATACCGACCTGCGCGAAGCCCTGACCCGCTACGCCGCCGGACACCTCGCGCGCGGCATCAAAAACGGCACCATCAAACCCTTGGGCGAAATGTTGACCGAAAAATCCTTCATCAACGCCCTGATCGGTTTGATGGCGACCGGCGGCTCGACCAACCACACCATGCACCTCGTTGCCATGGCACGTGCCGCCGGCGTGATTTTGAACTGGGACGACTTTGACGAAATTTCCTCCATCATCCCGCTGCTCATCCGCGTGTACCCCAACGGTAAAGCCGACGTGAACCACTTTACCGCAGCAGGCGGCCTGCCTTTCGTCATTCGCGAATTGCTGGACGCAGGTTTGTTGCACGACGATGTCGATACCGTCGTCGGACACGGCATGCGCCACTACACCAAAGAACCTTTCCTCATCGACGGCAAACTCGAATGGCGCGAAGCCCCCGAAACCAGCGGCAACGACGACATCCTACGCAAAGCCGACAACCCGTTCTCCCCAGACGGCGGTCTGCGCCTGATGAAAGGCAATATCGGACGCGGCGTAATTAAAGTGTCCGCCGTGCGCGAAGGCTGCCGCATCATCGAAGCGCCCGCCATCGTGTTCAACGACCAACGCGAAGTGTTGGCTGCGTTTGAACGCGGCGAGTTGGAACGCGATTTTGTGTGTGTTGTCCGCTACCAAGGCCCGCGCGCCAACGGTATGCCCGAGTTGCACAAACTGACCCCGCCTTTGGGCATCCTGCAAGACCGCGGCTTCAAAGTGGCGCTACTGACCGACGGCCGTATGTCCGGCGCATCCGGCAAAGTGCCCGCGTCCATCCACATGACGCCCGAAGCCCTGATGGGCGGCAACATCGCCAAAATCCGTACCGGCGACCTGATCCGCTTCGACTCCGTTACCGGCGAACTCAACGTCCTGATTAACGAGGCCGAATGGAACGCCCGCGAAGTCGAACACATCGATTTGAGCGCGAACCAACAAGGCTGCGGCCGCGAACTCTTCGCCAACTTCCGCAGCATGACCAGCAGCGCAGAAACCGGCGCCATGAGCTTCGGCGGCGAATTTGCCTGATGCACGTTTCAGACGACCTTTGTGAACGGAAGGTCGTCTGAAAAATTATTGAAGCCGTTTAAATAGACGTAGGTCGGATTCTTGAAATCCGACACAGCCGCCCAAGATGTCGGATTCAAGAATCCGACCTACAGCCCCAAAGGTCGTCTGAAAACTTAAACCCCCATCCCGTTTGACCTCAACAAAAACGACAACCCCATCCCACCTGGAGAATCGAAATGTCCAAACTGACCCCACGCGAAATCCTGACTGCCGGCGCAGTCGTGCCTGTGATGGCGATTGACGACTTGAGCACCGCTGTCGATTTGTCCCACGCCCTTGTCGAAGGCGGCATCCCCACCCTCGAAATCACCCTACGCACCCCCGTCGGCCTCGACGCCATCCGCCTGATTGCCAAAGAAGTGCCCAACGCCATCGTCGGCGCGGGTACGGTTACCAACCCCGAGCAGCTTAAAGCCGTTGAAGACGCAGGCGCGGTTTTCGCCATCAGCCCGGGTTTGCACGAATCCCTCGCCAAAGCCAGCCACAACAGCGGCATCCCCCTGATTCCGGGCGTAGCCACTCCGGGCGAAGTCCAACTGGCTTTGGAACACGGCATCGATACCCTCAAACTCTTCCCTGCCGAAGTCGTCGGCGGCAAAGCCATGCTCAAAGCACTCTACGGTCCTTATGCCGACGTGCGTTTCTGCCCGACCGGCGGCATCAGCCTCGCCACCGCGCCCGATTACTTGGCACTGCCCAACGTCTTGTGCGTCGGCGGCTCATGGCTGACACCGAAAGAAGCCGTTAAAAACAAAGACTGGGATACTATCACCCGCCTCGCCAAAGAAGCGGCGGCATTGAAACCCAAAGCCTGATTTTCTAAAAGGTAAGCCATACCTAGAATCCATCTTGTCCGCCTGCTAAGGTGGTTCAAGTAAGGCAAAGGTCGTCTGAAAATCCGATTTTGGGTTTTCAGACGACCTTTTCCATGCATCCAAATAAAAAATGCCATGCCGCAATTTTGTTATGTATAGTGGATTAAATTTAAATCAGGACAAGGCAACGCCGCAGGGCTTAAAACCGATCTGCCACATTCCCTGCCTTAATCTGCCAAACTGAAGAGGTCGTCTGAAAATCCTTGTTTCGGTTTTTCAGACGACCTCTTCAATTCAAGATGCCCTTGTTTCAAATTTCAAAACTGTCCGCTTGGTCAGCCTTGCGTATCATGCCTGCTGCGACGGTGTGGTTGGTGGCTTCGTCTATCAGGATGAACGCGCCGAGGGCGTGGTTTTCTTCGTAGGGCGCGGCGGCAATCGGCTGCTGGGTTTTGAGGCTGACGCTGCCGATGTCGTTGAGTTTGAGCGTGTCGGCGGATTCGACGCGGCTGAGGGTGTTCACGTCCCAAACGTAGGAAATCGCGCTGATTTTGACGGGGGTGGTTTGGGTGGTGTGTTTCAGCAGGTATTTGCGGCGCAGGTTGAGCGGGATGTCGTCGAACCAGCACAGCGCGGCTTGGAACTGCTGTTCGGGCGCGACGGGGCTGTCGGCGGCGGCGATGCTGTTGCCGCGCGAGATGTCGAGGTCGGTGTCGAGCGCGACGGTCAGCACTTCGCCCGCTTCGGCGGATTCGGTTTTGCCGTTTGGATTGTAGATTTCGGCGATTTTGGCGGTATGTCCGCTAGGCAGGACTTTGATTTCGTCGCCGGTTTTCAGACGGCCTGCCTCCAGTCTGCCTTGATAGCCGCGGAAGTCGTCACTGCTGCTGCCGTCTTGCCGTGCGACGCGCTGTACGGGGAAATGGGCGGCTTGGTCGGCGGCGTTTTGGCGGTTGACGGGCAGGCTTTCGAGCAGGGGTAACAGCGGTAAACCTTGATACCACGGGGTTTGGCTGCTGGCGTTGACGATGTTGTCGCCTTTTAACGCGCTGATGGGCAGGAAGTGGATTTGGGCTTGGAGGCCGATTTGTTCCGCCAGCTTGCGGTAGGCTGCGGTAATGGCCTGATATTTGGTTTCGTCGAAGTCGAGCAGGTCGAGTTTGTTGACGGCGACGATGATGTTAGGGCAGCCCAAGAGTTTCAGAATCGCGCTGTGGCGTTTGGTCTGCGGCAGGAGGACGGGTTCGCCGCCGGAAAAATCGACGCGCGTTGCGTCTATCAAGACGATGGCGGCATCGGCGGTTGATGCGCCCGTTACCATGTTGCGGGTGTATTGTTCGTGTCCGGGCGTGTCGGCGATGATGAATTTGCGCTTGGGCGTGGCGAAATAGCGGTAAGCGACATCGATGGTGATGCCTTGTTCGCGTTCGGCGGCAAGGCCGTCGGTGAGGCTGGCGAAGTCGGGCGTTTCGCCGTTTTCGGCGGCGCGGTTGAGTTTGTCGAGCTGGTCGGTCAGCAGGGTTTTGCTGTCGTAGAGCAGGCGGCCGATGAGGGTGGATTTGCCGTCGTCGACGCTGCCGGCAGTGATGAAGCGCAAAAGCGGGGCGGTGGTTGCGGTCATGGTTCTTTCCTTAATTCTCGGATTGCACGTTACTTTAATGAGGTCGTCTGAAAATGGGAAAGAATGCTTGGTTTTAAAAAAAGATGATTTCGTTATATTCGGGCAGTTTCTTTCGGACGGGGTCGGCTTCCCGCGTTTGCCAGAAAACCCGCTTAAAGGTAAAATCCCGTATTCCAACATGGGTACTGCATCATGACTAAATTTATTTTCGTAACCGGCGGCGTCGTATCTTCACTCGGAAAAGGTATCGCCGCCGCTTCTATTGCCACTATCCTCGAATCGCGCGGTTTGAACGTGACCATGCTCAAGCTCGACCCTTATATCAACGTCGACCCCGGCACCATGAGCCCGTTCCAGCACGGCGAAGTGTTCGTCACCGACGACGGCGCGGAAACCGACCTCGACTTGGGACACTACGAACGTTTCATCAACGCCACCATGACCCGCCGCAACAGCTTCAGCACGGGGCAGGTGTACGAAAACGTCATCGCCAAAGAACGCCGCGGCGACTACCTCGGCGGTACGGTTCAAGTCATCCCGCACATTACCGACGAAATCAAACGCCGCATCCACGAAGGCGCGGCGGGTTACGATGTCGCCATCGTCGAAATCGGCGGTACGGTCGGCGACATCGAATCGCTGCCGTTTTTGGAAGCCATCCGTCAGATGCGCAGCCAGTTGGGACGCAACAACACCTTGTTCGCCCACCTGAGCTACGTTCCCTACATTGCCGCCGCCGGAGAAATCAAAACCAAGCCGACCCAGCATACCGTTAAAGAAATGTTGAGCATCGGTTTGCAGCCCGACATCCTGATTTGCCGCATGGACAGAACCATGCCCGCGGACGAACGCCGCAAAATCGCCCTGTTCTGCAACGTGGAAGAACGAGCGATTGTCGGCAGCTATGACGTGGACAGCATCTACGAATGCCCCGAAATGCTGCACGATCAAGGCATCGACAACATCATTACCGAGCAGTTGCAGCTGAACGTACAGCAGGCGGATTTGACCGCGTGGAAAAAAATCGTCCATGCCATCAAAAACCCGAAACACACCGTCAAAATCGCCATGGTCGGCAAATACGTCGATTTGACCGAATCCTACAAATCGCTGATCGAAGCCTTGAAACACGCGGGTATCCACACCGAAACCGACGTGCAAATCACCTTCGTTGACAGCGAAAACATCGAGAAAAACAACGGCGACGTTTCCATGCTCAAAGACATGGACGCCATCCTCGTCCCCGGCGGCTTCGGTTCGCGCGGCGTGGAAGGCAAAATCGCCGCCGTGCGCTACGCCCGTGAAAACAACGTGCCATACTTGGGCATCTGCCTCGGTATGCAGATTGCGCTGATCGAATACGCCCGCGACGTCGCAGGCTTGAAAGGCGCAAACTCCACCGAGTTCGACCTCAAATGCGCCGCGCCCGTCGTTGCTCTGATTGACGAATGGCAAACCGCCGACGGCAGCGTCGAAACCCGTGACGAATCCGCCGATTTGGGCGGCACCATGCGTTTGGGAGCGCAAGAGGTTGAATTGAAAGCAGGCAGCCTCGCCGCCAAAATCTACGGCAGCGAACACATCCGCGAGCGCCACCGCCACCGCTACGAAGTCAACAACAACTACGTTCCTACGCTGGAACAGGCAGGCTTGGTCATCGGCGGCGTATCCGCAGGACGTGAACGCTTGGTCGAAACCATCGAACTGCCGAACCATCCTTGGTTCTTCGCCTGCCAGTTCCACCCTGAGTTCACGTCCAACCCGCGCAGAGGCCATCCTTTGTTTACCGCGTTTGTCAAAGCCGCGTTGAACAATAAAAAAGGCTGATGCCCGGCAAAAGGTCGTCTGAAAAGAGAAAAAGCACCTCGATTGGGGTGCTTTTTTGTGTTGGTATGGCGATGTTTTGAGAAACCGGGCATCAGCCGCCTTTTCAGACGACCCGCAAGGAATGTTCAATCCTGTACGTCTTCAGGTTTCCAGCCGGGTTCCGGTTTCCAGTCGGGCGAGAGCGGTGCGCCTGCGGGCTGTTTGTAGCGGTTGTACATAAACAGATACTGGGTCGGGAAGCGGCGTATCCAGTATTCGGTGTTTTCATTGATAATCTGCGCGTCGTGCTGTTTGTCGCCGTTCAGTTCGCCGCGCATAGGCTCGATGTGCAGCACAAATCCTTTGCCGTTCGGCAAACGCTCGCCGCAGAAAAACAGCGCCTTCACGCCCTTGACTTGCGCCAGTTTGCCCACCAGCGTCATGGTGTAGGCGTATTTCCCGAAAAACGGCACCCAGACGCCGTCGCCGCCTTCTTCGGGGGAGGGGGCATGGTCGGGCAAGACAATCGTGGCTTCGCCGGAACGCAAAGCCTTAATGACTTGTTTGACCCCTTGAATATTGGTGGGGGCGGTTTTTCCTTTGCCGCGAACGCGCCCCGCCTGCATGACGGAATCCAAGGCTTTGATTTTGGGTGGTTTGTACATGGCAGTCAGCGGGAACGGAAGCTGTTGGCTGATATAGCGTCCGGCGAGGTCGTAGCTGCCGATGTGCGGGGTAATAAACAACAGTCCTTCTCCGGCGTCCAAAGCTGATTGGACATGCTCCCAACCATGCACTTCTTTAAACAGCGTTTCAATGCTTTCAGGTCGTCTGAAAAAGGCTACGGGCAATTCCAGCCCGCCTTTCGCCGTTTCACGGAAAACGGCTTTGACCGACGAAGGCGCGGGATTCAATCCGGCAAGCCTCATATTGTCGAACACACGCTGCCGGTCGCTTTTGAGCAGATAATAGCCCAAGCCGCCTGCCGCATTCCCCAGCGCGTGTAGAAGCGGCAAAGGCAGCGCCGCAAAGCATTTAAACAAAAAAGTGAGCAGGATTTGCATAATAGATTGATGAGATGGAACGGGGGGATTGTAAATGAAAACGGCAGGTCTGGATATTGAGTTTCATCTGGATGTAACGGATTGCCGCAATGTTTAAAATATCGGATGCGTTCATTCGGTTCGCCAAACGGCATAACGTAAAAAGGTCGTCTGAAAACGGTTTCCATTTTTTGAAACGGTATTTTCAGACGACCTTTGCGTTTGGCTAAACGGATAGCGTGTTACGCCAGCCCGTTTTGTTGCGCGTCTTGCAGGCGGGCTTCGAAGTTGCTCAGATTGACGCCTGCTTGTTGTGCGGCAGCGACGACTTCGGCGACGCTTGCAACGTTTTGCACCTGATGATAGCCCCAGAGCAGGGAACAGCGGGTGCCGGTGCGGCAGTAGGCGAGGACGGGTTGGGGAACGCTTTTGAGCAGGTTTTGGAAGGCGGCGACATCGGCGGCGTTGATGGCGGGCGCGACGACGGGCTGATGATGGTGTTCGCGGATGCCTGCGGCTTCAAGCCAGCTTTTGACTTGTTTGAACGTAACTTGGTTTTCTTCTTCGCCGTCGGGACGGTTGCAGATGACGGTTTGGATGCCGAGTTTGGCGGCTTCTTGAACGTCGGCTTCGGTCAGTTGCGGGGCGATATAGAGGTTGTCGGCAAGTTTTTGGATAGACATGGGTTTTCCTTTTCTAGGTTTGATGATGGATTTTAGTTGCCTTGAGGGGCCAACAGGGCTTGTTCCAATCGTTTTTTATTGGCTTCGGATTGTTTTTGTATGTATTTGCGGACAATCTCGTCAATCGCTGTATCTTGTTGCATATTGGATCGGATTGACCAAATGGCAGCGGAAAGTGTGAGGTCTACATGGTTAGGGCGTTGGGCTGCAGCCGTTTGGGCTTTGATGATGTAGTCAACGATACGTTCGACCGCTTTCGGATTGCCGGTGGCAAAATAAGTTACCCAATGAAAATCCAGTGATGCAGGGGAGATGATGGGTTCTTGAAGCGGATGGAAGCTTTTGTTTTCCTTGAGATTGTTTTTAAGCTCGGTATTTAATGTCAGGCTGTCGAGACAGGTTTGGGCTTGAGACGTGCCTGTCAGGGCGAGGGTGTAGGCGGAAAAGGTTAAGGCGTCGCCTTGGTAAGTTCGGATATTGTCACACCAAATAGTGCTGCCTTGGGGGTATTTTTGCAGAGCTTGCGTGCCCCATACAAGGGTGGTATTGCGCATGAGATTGGCTTTGACAATCTGGTCCATTAGAGAAGCAGCACGTTCGGCAGAGGGATTTTTGTAGAAGACGGCGATATCCTTTCCTACTTTATATGCCGAATCTGATTGGGGGGCGGCTGTGGCGTGCAAACTGAGTAACAGGACGGTGATGCTGACAAGGATTTTTTTCATGGTTGTTTCTTTCAGAGTTGATGTTTCAGACGACCTCGATCCAGCACTTGAGGTCGTCTGAAAATTAGGCTCGGTCATTATAAAGCCAGTTTTCAAATAATTCGCGGTCGGTGATGTAGAGGACGGCGGTGTCGGCTTCGGCGGCTTGGACGGTGATGTCGGCGACGTACAGGATGCCGGTGCGAAAGTAGTGGAGGCGGGCGGTGGCGCCGATGGGGAGTTGCGCCCACTGTGCGGCAAGGTCGGTGCAGGCGTAGCCGTCGATGGCGATGATTTTATCCTGCGGGCAGAGGGCGGCGTTTTCTGCGCTGCCGCCGTTGAAGACGTGGGTCAGGGTGGCGTGGTCGCTGTTTTGTTTGAACCTTGCGCCGAAATCGGGCGCGGGGGCGGGCGTTTCGGTTGGAGGTTCGGGCAGGAATGCGCCGCCGTGGCTGCGCGGCTGTGCCTGCCATTGCAGTCCGATGCCTATGGTGGCGAGGAGTTCGGCGAGGGGCAGGTCGGCGGTGGTGTAGAGGGTCGTCTGAAAAAAGTCTTCGAGGTCTAGGCCGGTAAACGTTTGGCAACGGGCTTGCCATTGTTTTTCGGGGATGCCTTGCCGGGTCTCCAGCCAATCGCGGTAGTGTTGCTGCATGACGCTGTCGAGGGTGTGTCGCCCACTGCTTTTGCTGCGGATGGCGAGGTCGAGGCAGAGGGCGGCGAGTGCGCCTTTTTGGTAGTAGCTGACGATGGCGTTGGGGCTGTTTTCGTCTTGTTTGTAGAATTTGTTCCAAGCGGTGAAGCTGGATTCGGCAAGGCTTTGTTTCAGACGACCTTTGGTTTGCTGCACGCGGGTGATGCTTTGGGCGAGCAGGCGCAGGTAGGCTTCGGGGGCGATGGTGCGGCTTCGGGCGAGGAAGAGGTCATCGTAGTATGAGGTGATGCCTTCAAATGCCCAGAGCTGCTCGGTGTAGTTTTCGCGGTCGAGGTCATAGGGGGCGAAGGCGGCGGGTTTGATGGATTTGACGTTCCAGGCGTGGAAGTATTCGTGTGAGAACAGTCCGAGCAGTTGGGTGTAGGCATCGTTGGCGTCGATCATGCCGTGCGGCGGCAGGCTGTGGCGGTCGGCGAGCAGGGCGGTGCTGCTGATGTGTTCCAGTCCGCCGTAGATGTTGTCGCCGACGTGGAGCAGGAAGAGGTAATGGGTGAACGGGGCAGGGGAGGGGAACATGGCCAGTTCGGTTTCGCAGATTGTGCGGATGTCTGACACGAGGCGGTCGCGGTCGAAATCGGGGTAGTGGCCGCTCAAGGCGATGCGGTGCGGGATGCCGCCGGCTTCGAAATCGAGAAATTCGATGTTGCCCAGTTCGACAGGGTGGTCGATTAAATCGTGGTAGGAGGTCGTCTGAAAGCTGTGGACGTCGGTTTGGGGCAGGGTGGTGGCAATCCGCCATGTTTTCGGCAGGATGGGAAATTCGATTTGGTGCGCGCTGTTTTCTTGTCCGTTTACCTGCAAAAACAGGCACGCGCCGTCAAAAAACCCGCGTTCGGCAGTCAGAAACGAGCCGCGGACGGACAGGTCGTAGGCGTAAACGGTGTAGTAAATTTCCCACTCGCCGGACTGCGGGGCGGTGCGCCATCGGTTTTTTTTGACTTGGGTCAGATGGGCATATTCTCCGTTGCAAAAGGCGCGGATGGTGGTGATGTGGCGGGAGAAGTCGCGTATCAGATAGCTGCCGGGAACCCAGTTCGGCAGGCTGATTTCTGTTTCCAAATCATGTTCTTGTCGGAAGGTTAGGCGGATGTGCCACTCGTGGGCGAGCGGGTTGGGGGTGATTTTGTAATTAATCATGACTATTAATGTATTTGTTAAATTTTATGAATAAAAAGGTCGAATTATGCAGTTTGATTTATATCGATAAAGTCCCCTTCAAAAGGGAGGCTTGAAAAAATAAAGTGGCGCTGCCAGGGAGGTTGTTAAATAATAATATGATTATAAAGTAAAAAATATAAAAAATCGATAAAGCCGCCAGATGGAGTGAAATGTAATTCCGCTTGGCTAGGCTTGTCTTATATGTTAAATTTAGAAAAATTTAAACCTAGCCCTTATTGCGTTTGTTCAAAACGCATACGGCAAAGTGAGATAAAAAATTTTTATTCCCATAATTCATGGAGACTCTCATGGACACACAAACTTATAACTACAAAGTGGTGCGCCAGTTCGCCATCATGACCGTAGTTTGGGGTATTGTGGGCATGTTGGTCGGTGTCATCGTTGCCGCCCAATTGTTTGCCCCGTCCCTTGATTTATCAGATGTCGGCCCTTGGTTCCACTTCGGCCGCCTGCGTCCGTTGCACACCAATGCGGTGATTTTTGCGTTCGGCGGTTGCGGTCTGATGGGTACATCATACTACGTTGTTCAACGTACCTGTAATGCACGCCTGTTCGGCGGTTGGCTGCCGGCATTTACCTTCTGGGGCTGGCAGGCAGTTATCGTTGCGGCAATCGTCAGCCTGCCTTTGGGTTATACCCAAGCTAAAGAGTATGCTGAATTGGAATGGCCTATCGACATCCTGATCGCTTTGGTTTGGATTGCTTACGCCATCGTATTCTTCGGTACGATTGCCAAACGTAAAATCAAACATATCTACGTTGCCAACTGGTTCTACGGCGGTTTCATTTTGGCCGTCGCTCTGTTGCACATCGTCAATAACCTGAGCATTCCTGCGGGCTTCATGAAATCCTATCCGGTTTATGCGGGCGCAATCGATGCCATGGTTCAATGGTGGTATGGCCACAATGCCGTAGGTTTCTTCCTGACCGCAGGCTTCTTGGGCATGATGTACTACTTCGTGCCGAAACAGGCAGGTCGTCCGGTTTACTCTTACCGCCTGTCCGTCGTCCACTTCTGGGCTTTGATTTTTACTTACATGTGGGCAGGTTCCCACCACTTGCACTATACCGCGCTGCCTGACTGGACTCAGTCCTTGGGTATGGTGTTGTCCCTGATTCTGTTCGCACCTTCTTGGGGTGGTATGATTAACGGTATCATGACCTTGTCCGGCGCATGGGACAAACTGCGTACCGACCCTATCTTGAAATTCTTGATCGTCTCCCTCTCCTTCTACGGTATGTCCACCTTCGAAGGTCCGATGATGTCCATCAAATCCGTCAACGCTTTGAGCCACTACACCGACTGGACCGTTGCACACGTTCATGCCGGCGCATTGGGCTGGGTGGGCTTCGTGACCATTGGTTCCGTGTACTACATGATTCCCCGCCTGTTCGGTAAAAATGAAATGTACAGCACCAAATTGGTGGAAGCGCATTTCTGGATTGCGACCATCGGCGTGGTTCTGTATATCGCCTCCATGTGGATTGCAGGGGTATTGCAAGGTATGATGTGGGGTTCTCTGAATGCGGACGGTACTTTGACCTACTCGTTTGTAGAGTCAGTTAAACGCACCATGCCTTTCTACATGATTCGTTTCACCGGCGGCCTGCTGTACCTGAGCGGTATGTGTATCATGGCATACAACGTTTACCGTACGGCCATCAGTGGCAAAGCGGTTGATGCCGAGATTCCCGCGGTGTCTCAAACCCAGCACCACTAAAAACATAAGAAAAGGCTACCAAAATGAAATTACAACAATTAGCTGAAGAAAAAGTCGGCGTCCTGATTGTATTTACCCTGCTTGTGGTCAGCGTAGGCCTGTTGATTGAAGCCGTGCCGCTGTTCTTTACTAAAGCTGTCACCAAGCCTATAGAAGGTGTGAAACCTTATAATGCTTTGCAAGTGGCTGGTCGCGACATCTATATCCGTGAGGGTTGTTACAACTGTCACTCTCAAATGATCCGTCCGTTCCGTGCGGAAACCGAACGTTACGGCCACTACTCCGTTGCCGGCGAGTCTGTTTATGACCATCCGTTCCAATGGGGTTCCAAACGTACCGGTCCGGACTTGGCACGTGTCGGCGGCCGCTATTCCGACGAATGGCACCGCATCCACCTGCTGAATCCGCGCGACGTTGTGCCGGAGTCCAATATGCCCGCTTTCCCATGGCTTGCCCGCAACAAAGTCGATGCCGAAGCAACCGTGGCGCATATGAAAGCCCTGCGTAAAGTCGGTACGCCTTACAGCGACGAAGAGATTGCCAAAGCGCCTGAAGCCTTGGAAAACAAATCGGAGCTGGATGCGGTGATTGCATACCTGCAAGGCTTAGGCTTGGCATTGAAAAACGTAAGGTAACATCATGGACGTAAACTGGGCCCGCTCGCTCTTTACTGTTTGGGTTTTTATCAGCTTTATCTTAGTGCTTTATATCGTTTTCAATCGACGAAATAAAAAGAACTATGATGACGCCGCCAACAGTATTTTCGAAAATGATGAGGATAAAGAGTCGTCTGAAAAAGACGGGCGATAACAGTTTAGTCCGTGATCACGGAGCAAAATAATGAACACAGCACCCCAATTTACCAGTAATTTCTGGAATATATACATTGCAGTCATCGTCGTGCTCAGCTTTATCGGCTTGGCATGGCTGCTGCTTTCCCAAAACGTTGTGAAGCGTCCTAAAAAGGGCGAAGAGGTCAAAACGACAGGCCATCAATGGGACGGTATCGAAGAATACAACAACCCGTTGCCACGCTGGTGGTTTTGGCTGTATGTCTTTGTCTGGCTGTTCGGTATCGGTTATCTGGTCATGTACCCGGGTTTGGGCGATTATGAAGGCCAGTGGAAATGGAGCAGCCATGGACAATATGATCAAGAAATGGCTAAAGCAGATCAGAAGTACGGCAAAGTTTATGCCAAGTTTGCCAATATGCCGATTGAGCAAGTGGCAAAAAATCCTGAAGCACGCGCCATCGGTCAAAACCTCTTCAATACCTACTGTATCCAATGTCACGGTTCTGATGCCAAAGGTTCCAAAGGCTTCCCGAATTTGACCGACAACGATTGGTTGTGGGGCGGCGAACCTGAGAAAATCCATGAGACCATTGAAAAAGGCCGTACGGCGACGATGGCAGCATGGGGTCCTGCGTTGGGTGAAGAGCGGGTAAAAGATGTGGCAAACTATGTCATGTCCTTATCCAAATCCAAAGACCAATACGATGAAGAACGTGCCGCACGCGGTAAAGTATTGTTCAGTGGTCCACCGGCAAACTGCTTTACCTGTCACGGCGACAAAGGTCAAGGTATCCAAGGACTGGGTCCGAACCTGACCGATAACGTATGGTTGTGGGGCGGTACTCAAAAATCGATTATCGAAACCATCACCAACGGCCGACACAGTCAAATGCCGGCTTGGGGTCGTTTCTTGGATAAAGACAAACTCCACATCATGACTGCGTATGTATGGGGTCTGTCCAACAAAGACGGCAAAGCGCCCGTGAAAAAAGCCGAACCTGCTCCCGCACCGGCACCTGCTTCTGCTGCCGCATCATCCGCTGACGCTTCATCTGCGTCCGCACCTGCACAAGCTGAAAAAGCAGCTTCAGCAGCTGATGCAAAAGTGGCCGCTCCTGCCGAAGCCAAGCCGGTAGAAAAAGCAGATGCTTCTTCTGCCAAAGTGGACGGTAAAGCCGTTTTTGAAGCCAACTGTAAAATGTGTCACGGCGGTACCATCCCCGGTGCTCCAGGCATAGGTAAGAAAGACGAGTGGGCCCCGCGTATCAAACAAGGTAAAGATACCCTGCACAAACACGCGCTCGAAGGCTTTAACTCCATGCCTGCCAAAGGCGGTAACACAAGCCTGAGTGATGACGAAGTCAAAGCAGCGGTTGACTATATGGCCAACCAATCCGGCGCTAAATTCTAAACCGTAGAAATTAAAACGCACCTTTTCATAAGGTGC
The DNA here is from genome assembly GCF_022749495.1 of Neisseria macacae ATCC 33926. Lineage (NCBI taxonomy): Bacteria > Pseudomonadati > Pseudomonadota > Betaproteobacteria > Neisseriales > Neisseriaceae > Neisseria > Neisseria macacae. The sequence goes on from NZ_CP094241.1 coordinate 648,920, forward strand.
GTTTTTTTATGGGGTCGTCTGAAGTTGCTTTTGAAGTTGCTTTCAGACGACCTGAAGTTCATCCCGCACTTTCATTAGTGCGAAACCAAGTAGGTTCAAACCCCGCCATTGCAATGGATTTTGGGCGCGTGGATCATCTTGGGCAAGTCCGATTCCCCAGATTGCGTCAACCGGGCTGGCTTCTACTAAGATACGGCTGCCGGTGCCAAGCAAAAAGCGTTTCAAATCGGGGTGTTGGATGAATTTGGCACGGTTGCCTTCGCAAACGATATCGAAGCGGCGGGCATTCCAAATATCGTTTTTAAAACCGATGACTTGTTTTCCCAAATCCTTAGCCTGTTTGGGGTGGGCAGAAGCGATGATTTGGCGGCGGATATCGTCTGCGCCGAACAGCCTCGCCTTTTCTGCCATCATATAGTGTTCGGCAGTCGCATAGCGGATGCCGTCGATTTCAAAGGGCGCAGGATACCATTGGCTGAAGACGGCTTTATCTATCTCATTTTTATAGTGGATTAACTTTAAGAGACCTTTGCAAAATTCCCCAAAATCCCCTAAATTCCCATCAAGACATTTAGGGGATTTTCCATGAGCACCTTCTTCCAGCAAACCGCACAAGCCATGATTGCCAAACACATCGACCGCTTCCCATTATTGAAGTTGGATCAGGTGATTGATTGGCAGCCTATCGAACAATACCTGAACCGTCAAAGAACCCGTTACCTTAGAGACCACCGCGGCCGTCCCGCCTATCCCCTGTTGTCCATGTTCAAAGCCGTCCTGCTCGGACAATGGCACAGCCTCTCCGATCCCGAACTCGAACACAGCCTCATCACCCGCATCGATTTCAACCTGTTTTGCCGTTTTGACGAACTGAGCATCCCCGATTACAGCACCTTATGCCGCTACCGCAACTGGCTGGCGCAAGACGACACCCTGTCCGAATTTCTGGAACTGATTAACCGACAACTGGCCGAAAAAAACCTAAAAGTAGAGAAAGCATCCGCCGCCGTCGTTGACGCCACCATTATTCAGACCGCCGGCAGCAAACAGCGTCAGGCCATAGAAGTCGATGAGGAAGGACAAATCAGCGGTCAAACCACACCGAGCAAAGACAAAGATGCCCGCTGGACAAAGAAAAACGGCCTCTACAAACTCGGTTACAAACAACATACCCGTACCGATGAGGAAGGCTATATCGAGAAACTGCACATCACCCCTGCCAATACCCATGAGTGCAACCACCTGTCCCCTTTGTTGGAGGGTATTGCCGAAGGCACGACTGTCTATGCCGACAAAGGCTACGACAGTGCGGAAAACCGGCAACATCTGAAAGAACACCAGTTGCTGGACGGCATTATGCGCAAAGCCTGCCGCAACCGTCCGCTGACGGAAGCGCAAACCAAACAAAGCGTAACCGATATTTGTCGAAGACCCGTTATGTGGTCGAACAAAGCTTTGGTACGCTGCACCGTAAATTTCGCTATGCCCGGGCAGCCTATTTCGGACTGATTAAAGTGAGTGCGCAAAGCCATCTGAAGGCGATGTGTTTGAACCTGTTGAAAGCGGCTAACAGGCTAAGTGTGCCTGTTGCCGCCTAAAAGGCGGCCCGGATACCTGATTATCGGGTATCCGGGGAGGATTAAGGGGGCGTTTGGGTAGAATTAAGGAGTGATTAGGGGAGGAAACAGCCGAAAAACTGTGTTGGGGTTTCGGTTGTCGGGAGGAGGGCTTTTTTGCAAAGGTCTCTTTAAACCAGTACGGCGTTGCCTCGCCTTGCCATACTATCTGTACTGTCTGCAGCTTCGTCGCCTTGTCCTGATTTAAATTTAATCCACTATATGTTTTGGCGTGTGTCCCCAGAAGTATAGATATTTCAGTTTTTCTTTGCGCTGGTAGGCGGTCTTCAGGTCGGCAAGAGTGTAGGGGGCAGTCATGGTGTTTCTTTCTTATTGTGTATTGGATTCAAACGGATAGGGTGTTACCGGATTTAAGATTTATGATGCGCGCAGGTGTGGCAGATTGACTGTGAATCAGGGCAAGACGAAGCCTCAGACGGTATGAATGGGAAATACCGTGCCGATCTGTAGTTAATCCACTATAGATGGGAATATATTCGCTATCATACTGTTGACGGTAGAAAAAAGGTCGTCTGAAAAAAGTTTTCAGACGACCTCTGTCATTTAAGGCTTATTTCCAAACCAAGAGCGCATGGTTGCGTTTGCCGCGTCGTACGATGGTGTATTTGCCGAAGCGTTTGTGCGCGTCGGTCAGCAGATAGGCATCGTCGGGGCGTTCGGCGGCGTGGTTCGGGTTGTTCGATTCGGCGGCTTGGCCGTTGAGCAATACCGCTTTGCTGTTCACAAAACCGCGCGCTTCTTTGTTGGAAGAAGCCAAGCCGGTTTTAACCAAGGCTTCGACGACATTGAGGCCGTCTGAAACTTCAAATGCGGGCAGGCCGTCGAGTGCGAGCTGTTCGAAGTCGCTTTCGGTCAGGCTGCTTTGGTCTTCGGCAAACAGGCTTTCGGAAATACGCTGTGCGGCTTGCAGGGCGGCTTCGCCGTGAATCAGGCGGGTCATTTCCTCGGCGAGGATGCGTTGCGCTTCGGGTTTGGTGCCGCTGGCTTTGTCTTTCGCCTCGATGGCGTCGATTTCTTCGATAGACAGGAAGGTGAAGTATTTCAGGAATTTATACACATCGGCATCGGCAACTTTCAGCCAGAACTGGTAGAACTGATACGGCGAGGTTTTCTTCGCGTTCAGCCATACCGCGCCACCTTCGGTTTTGCCGAATTTGGTACCGTCGGATTTGGTGACCAGCGGCAGGGTCAGGCCGAATACTTGTTTTTGGTTCAGACGGCGGGTCAGGTCGATACCGGCGGTGATGTTGCCCCATTGGTCGGAGCCGCCGATTTCCAAAACCGCGCCATGACGTTTGTTCAATTCGGCGAAGTCGTAGCCTTGCAGCAGGGAGTAGGCGAACTCGGTGAAGGAAATGCCCACATCGTCGCGCTCGATACGCTGTTTGACGGATTCTTTGTTCAGCATAGCGTTGACGGAGAAATGCTTGCCGATGTCGCGCAGGAAGTCGAGGCAGTTCATGCTGCCGAACCAGTCGGCGTTGTTCGCCATAATGGCGGCGTTTTCGCCTTCAAAGTTCAAAAACGGTTTCAGTTGGTTGCGGATGCTTTCTACCCAGCCGGCAACGGTTTCGGCGGAATTCAAGCTGCGCTCCACCGCTTTGAAGCTGGGATCGCCAATCATACCGGTCGCGCCGCCCACCAAAGCAATCGGCGTATGCCCCGCCTGCTGGAAACGGCGCAATGCCAATACGGGCAACAAGTGACCGATATGCAGGCTGTCGGCGGTCGGGTCGAAACCGCAGTAGAGGGCGATTTTTTGTTCGTTTAACAAAGCGTCTAAGGCTTCGATGTCGGTAGTTTGCGCGATTAAGCCGCGCGATTGTAGGTCTTGGATAACTGATTTCACTGAAATTCCTTTTATATAGTCGGTGTTTCAGACGACCTTTTCTATACCTTAAAATATCTGAGGTCGTCTGAAAAATTAAAAATCTTTATCTGCCAGTGGATAGTCTTTTGGGGTGCTGTAATATTCTTTGGCAGAGTTATAGGTGGCAATAAAGACTTTATTGGTGTATTTTTTCGAGCCGTCAAAACCAGATACCGTCAATTGAAGCGGGTAGAAACCGGCACTTGTTTTACCGTCTTTTAGTATTTTGATTTTAGAAGAAAGGTTGTACAGTTCGCTCAAGCATTTACGTCGTTCGGCAGCGGTGTTTTTACGACCTTTATAAAAATTTTCCGAGCAGTCGCCTAATGCCCCCGTATTTTCTGCTTCTGCCGTGATACTGCTTTTTGTGATTTTTTTCGCGCCGTCATGAACAAACAATTGATAGGCAGAACCCGCATAACCATTATGAACATCGCCATGAAGGGTCAGAAATCCCCATTTGTCTTTGCCGAATTCGTGGAACGACCAAGACTTTGCTTCAGGCGCATTACCGAATGAGCCCGCCCAGCCATGTGGTTGCGCAGCGAGAAGTTTCCAGTCGTTGCCAGTCTGTTTCAAAACAAATACGCCCGCCAGACCGGATTGAACGTGCGCACCGTCTGCTACGCCTTTTTCAAAATTAAATGCGTTGCCTGTAAACAGCAGGTACATCAGTTTGCCTTGAGCAGTTTGGCGCGTTTCGCTTTTGGTTTGACGTACACAGTATTGACCATTGTCTTTCACATTGACTTGGTAACATTGGTATTTTTGCGAATATTTCGGATAAAACTTCTGTACGATTTGTTGCGGTGTTTGTGCTTGGGCAGTTGAGGCAGCGAAAAATAATGCCATATAGAGAATAGATTTTTTCATGGATAACTTCCTAAGTCCGAAACAACAGAATGATGGTTTTCAGACGACCTCGGTTAGGAAGGTCGTCTGAAAACTTATTGCATTTGGTTTATACGTTAAACAAGAAATGCATCACATCCCCGTCCTGCACGACATATTCCTTGCCTTCCACGCGCATTTTGCCGGCTTCTTTGGCTTTGGCTTCGCCGCCGAGCGAGACAAAGTCGTCGTAGGAAATGACTTGGGCGCGGATGAAGCCGCGTTCGAAGTCGGTGTGGATGACGCCGGCGGCTTGCGGGGCGGTGTCGCCTTTGTGGATGGTCCAGGCGCGGACTTCTTTGACGCCGGCGGTGAAGTAGGTTTGCAGGCCTAAGAGGTCGTAGCCCGCGCGAATCAGGCGGTTCAGACCGGGTTCTTCTAAGCCCATTTCGGCGAGGAATTCGGCTTTTTCGTCGTCTTCCAACTCGGCGATTTCGCTCTCCATCGCGGCGCATACGGCAACGACGGGGGCGTTTTCTTTTTCCGCCAATTCTTTCAGGCGGTCGAGGTGCGGATTGTTTTCAAAACCGTCTTCGGCAACGTTGCCGACATACATAGCGGGTTTGGCGGTCAGCAGGAACAGCGGTTTGAGCATGGCGAGTTCTTCCGCGTCCAAACCGAAGGAGCGGACGGGTTTGCCTTCGTCCAGATGCGGCAGCAGTTTTTTGCACAGCTCGACCAGTTTTTGCGCGTCTTTGTCGCCTGAGCGGGCGCGTTTTTCTTCGCGGACGATGGCTTTTTCGACGCTGGCGAGGTCGGCAAGTGCTAGTTCGGTGCCGATGGTTTCGATGTCGGCAATCGGATCGACTTTGCCGGAAACGTGGACGATGTTGTCGTCGTCAAAGCAGCGCACGACGTTGACGATGGCGTCGGTTTCGCGGATGTTGGCGAGGAACTGGTTGCCCAAGCCTTCGCCTTTGCTCGCGCCTGCAACCAAACCGGCAATGTCGACGAACTCGACGATGGCAGGCTGCATTTTTTGCGGATTGACGATTTTTGCCAACTCCGCCATGCGCGGGTCGGGCACTTCGACGATGCCGACGTTGGGTTCGATGGTGCAGAAAGGATAGTTCGCCGCTTCGATGCCCGATTGGGTCAGCGCGTTAAAGAGGGTGGATTTGCCTACGTTGGGCAGGCCGACGATGCCGCATTTCAAGCTCATGGTTTTTCCTGAAAAGATAAAAGTTTAACGGCGGATTATAGCATATCGGGGAATGACTCAAAAACTGTAAAGGTCGTCTGAAAAGCGTGGTTTTATACGGTGAGAACGGTTTGGCGTTTTCAGACGACCTTGGTAACGAGTAGAAAAGTAGCGTGGACTTTGCCCGCGAGAAATATATCGGTCTATTCTGTTTTTTGGCGATGGGCAAAATATCCTGATTTTCGTGGGCGGAGCCCACGCTACGGCTACGGCGGGTATTTTATTCAAACTCGCAATAGAAGGTCGTCTGAAAACGGTCATAGCGGGCTTGCCTGGCTGCAATCCGTGATTTCAGACGACCTTGGTAACGAGTGGAAAAGTAGTGTGGGCTTTGCCCGCGAGAAATATATCGGTCTATTTTGTTTGGGACGAGGGGCAAAATATCCTGATTTTCGTGGGCGGAGCCCACGCTACGGCTGCGGCGGGTATTTTATTCAAACTCGCAATAGAAGGTCGTCTGAAAACGGTCATAACGGGTTTGCCTGGCTGCAATCCGTGATTTCAGACGACCTTGGTAACGAGTGGAAAAGTAGCGTGGGCTTTGCCCGCGAGAAATTATGTTGGTCAATTTTGTTTGGGACGAGGGGCAAAATATCCAATTTTCGTGGGCGGAGCCCACGCTACGGTTGAGGTGTGCGTTTTATTCAAATTCATAATAAAAGGTCGTCTGAAAATGCGGATAGCGAGTTTTTCTAAAACCACTATTTCGTTTTCAGACGACCTTTTGTGCATATGGATTTTTAATCAAACAGCAAAATCAGCAGCAACACAATCGCAATCACGCCCAGCCACATGCTTTGCCGCTGCTGCACTTTGACCAAATGGATATAGGCATCGCGCATTTCCTGCTGGCGGTTTTCGTCAACCAGCGCGCTGATTTTGCGGGGCAGGGAAGGGATGATTTGCGCCCAGTCGGGGGCTTCGTTTTTGAGGTTGCGCAAAAAGGCTTTGGGGCCGACCTGTTCGTTCATCCATTTCACCAAAAACGGTTTGGCGGTTTTCCACAGGTCCAAATCGGGATCAAGCTGCCGTCCCAAGCCTTCGATGTTGAGCAGCGTTTTTTGCAGCAATACAAGCTGCGGCTGGATTTCGACATTGAAGCGGCGGCTGACTTCAAACAGGCGCATCAGCACCAAACCGAAGGAAATTTGTGAAATCGGTTTGTTGAACACCGGTTCGCACACGGCGCGGACGGCGGCTTCCAATTCTTCCGCGCGCGTGTCGGCGGGCACCCAGCCCGATTCGATGTGGGCGGTGGCGACGCGGTGGTAATCGCGGTTGAAAAAAGCGAGGAAGTTGATGGCGAGATAGCGTTTGTCGTAGTCGGTCAGCGTGCCGACGATGCCGAAATCGAGGGCGATGTAGCGGTTGTCGGCGGCGACCAGAATGTTGCCGGGGTGCATGTCTGCATGGAAAAAGCCGTCTCGGAAGACTTGCGTGAAGAAGATTTCCACGCCGTAATCGGCAAGTTTGTGCAAATCGATGCCGTCGGCTTTGAGTTTGGCGATGTCTGATACGGGCGTGCCGTCCATCCATTCGATGGTCAGTACGTCGCTGGTGCAGTAGTCGTAAAACACCTTGGGCACAATCAGCATATTGCTGTTTTGGAAGTTGCGGCCGAGCTGGCTGGCATTGGCAGCTTCGCGCATCAAGTCCAGCTCGTCATGCAGGTATTTGTCGAATTCCGCCACTACTTCGCGCGGTTTCAAACGCTTGCCGTCGGCAAACAGACGCTCGACCCAAGCAGCGCCGAAGCGCATCAGCGACAAATCCTGTTCGATCACGGGCAGAAGGTTGGGACGCAAGACTTTGACCGCCACTTGTTCTCCCGAATGCAGGCGGGCTTTGTGTACTTGGGCGATGGATGCGCTGGCGACGGGTTCGGTTTCAAATTCCGCGTACAGCGTTTCGATGGATTGCCCCAGTGATTTTTCGATTTGCGAGCGTGAAAGCTGCGCATCAAACGGCGGGACTTTGTCTTGCAGCTTTGCCAGTTCGACCGCGTAATCATGCGGAATCAAATCGGGGCGTGTGGACAGAACCTGCCCGAATTTGATGAAAATCGGCCCTAAGCTTTCTAAGGCAAGGCGCAGGCGCACGGCAGGCGGTTCGTTTTCAAATTCAGACGACTGCGGCAGCATTTTCAACAGCGTCCGCGCCCAGCCCGGACGGACAAGCGCGGCAAACAGCTCGGCGAGGCGGTAGAGATAAAGCGTGCGGAGGATGGTTTTGATGCGTTTGAGCCGTTTCATGATTAAGCGCGGAAAATGCTGAAAGTCGAAATTATATAGTAAATAGGCCTTGCCCACACGGAATGGGATGGGGCTAGGACATGGATGTGAGCGGGAATTGGCTTTGCGGGCGAGCGGATGGCGTTATAGTGGATTAACTTTAAACCAGTACGGCGTTGCCTCGCCTTAGCTCAAAGAGAACGATTCTCTAAGGTGCTGAAGCACCAAGTGAATCGGTTCCGTACTATCTGTACTGTCTGCGGCTTCGTCGCCTTGTCCTGATTTAAATTTAATCCACTATAGATTCATAGAATCAAAAAGGTCGTCTGAAAACGTTGGGCAAAGCTGCTTGTCCGTTTTCAGACGACCTTTGTTTACGGCTATATATTATTCGCTCAAGAGCGCAATATCCGCTACCGCGTTCATCTGCTCTGCCAAGCGGTTCAGCAGGTTCAGGCGGTTTTGTTTTACGGCGGGGTCTTCCGCCATCACCATTACGCCGTCGAAGAAGGCATCGACTTGCGGTTTGACGGAAGCCAGTTCTGATAAGGCCGTCTGAAAATTGCCTTCGGCAACGGCAGCGGCGATTTTCGGCTGCAAGCCTTGTGCGGCGGCGTACAGGGCTTTTTCTTCGTCTTGTTGCAGCAGGCTTTCATTGACTTCGCCCAACTCGGCATCGGCTTTTTTCAGCAGGTTTTGCACGCGTTTGTTGGCAGCGGCGAGCGCGGCGGCTTCGGGCAGTTGTTTGAACGCAGTGACGGCTTGCAGTTTGGCGGTCAAATCGTCCAAACGGCGCGGCTGTTTGGCGAGTACGGCGGCGACGATGTCTTGCGGATAGTCGTTTTGCAGCAACACGGCAAGGCGCGCCTGCATGAAATCGGCGGTTTCAGACGGTGTTTTCTCGTTGAGCAAACCTTTGGGGAAGCTGTCGAAGGTCGTCTGAATCAGCTCGTTTACGTCCAAACCATACTGCATCAGCATCCGCAAAATACCCAAGGCGGCGCGGCGCAGGGCGTAGGGGTCTTTGTCGCCGGTCGGAATCAGACCGATGCCCCAAATGCCGACCAAGGTTTCCAGCTTGTCGGCCAGCGCAACGGCAGTGGCGACTTTGCCGTTCGGCAGGTTGTCGCCGGCAAAACGCGGCTGGTAGTGCTGCTCGACGGCTTCGGCGATTTCTTCTGTTTCGCCGTCCAAGCGGGCGTAGTATTTGCCCATCGTGCCTTGCAGTTCGGGGAACTCGCCGACCATTTCGGTCACCAAGTCGGCTTTTGCCAGACGCGCGGCGCGTTCGGCTGCGGCGGCATCCGCACCCAAAGCTTTGGCGATGTGGGCGGCGATGCTTTGCAGGCGTTCGATGCGTTCGGCCTGCGAACCGATTTTGTTGTGATAAACCACGTTCGCCAGCTTGGGCAGGCGGCTTTCCAAAGTCGCTTTTTGGTCTTGCTTGTAGAAGAACTCGGCATCAGACAGGCGCGCGCGCAAGACGCGTTCGTTGCCTTGGATGATGTGCGACGGGTCTTCGGTTTGCAGGTTGGAGACCAGCAGGAAGCGGTTCATCAGTTTGCCGTTTTGGTCGAGCAGCGGGAAGTATTTTTGGTTTTGCTGCATGGTCAGAATCAGGCATTCCTGCGGCACGGCGAGGAAATGCTCTTCAAAACCGGCTTCCAAAACGACAGGCCATTCGACCAGCGCGGTGACTTCGTCCAACAGGGCTTCATTGGCGGCGACGGTGGCTTTCAGACGACCTGCCTGCTCGTTCAATGCCGTCTGAATCGCAGCTTTGCGCTCGGCAAACGAAGCAACGACTTTGCCTTGCTCGCGCATTTGTGCGGCGTAGCTGTCGGCGTTAGTAATAGTGATTTCGCCGTTGGACAGGAAGCGGTGTCCTAAGGTTTGATTACCGCTTTGCAAACCTAAAACGCTGACGTTCACGATGTCGCCGCCATGCAGCACAATCAGCCCATGAACGGGGCGCACGAAGGTAAACGTGCTGCTGCCCCAACGCATCACTTTCGGAATCGGCAGTTTCTTAACGGCTTGATTGATAATGTCTTCCAAAAGTTCGCCCAACGGTTTGCCGGTTTGGACGTATTCGTAGGCGTACACATCCTGCTTGCCGTCGTGGACGATGGTCAAGTCTTCGATTTTCGCCCCCGCACCGCGTGCAAAACCTTCCAAGGCCTTGGTCGGCGCACCATCTTTCATAGCATTCGCCACGGCAGGGCCTTTTTTCACGATTTTCTGATCGGCTTGAACGGCTTTCACGTTTTTGACTTGAACGGCCAAACGGCGCGGCGAGGCGTAGGCAGTAAATTCGGCTGCGCCGTCAATCAGTTGCGCTTTTTCCAAGCCTTCGGCAACAGAAGCGGCGAAGTGGTTGCCTAAATTATTCAGGGCTTTGGGGGGGAGTTCTTCGGTAAGGAGTTCGATTAAAAGGGTTTGGGTTGTCATGTGAGACTTTCTGCTCTTTACATTTGTCGGTTTTAATTTCGTTGAAGCGGATACTTTCAGACGACCTCTGGCCGGAAACCCTGTCTTGGTTTGATTCGTCTGAAAGTTTAGTGATAAAGCCATCGGATTCACGCGCCGGTATGGTGTGCATTGCCGATGTCTGTTTGATTTGGTGCAGATTATGCCACAATTGCGCCTTTTCTGCGGCGTGATTATTAGAGAAGTTGGTAATAGAAGCGGGCAGAGGGTGATGAAGATAGGGGATAAAGCTGCCGGATAAGGATAACTTCCTTGTTTTGCCCTGATTTCAAATCAATCTGTCGCTGCATTAGGTGATCATGTTATGCGCTTTCATATTGGTGCGGGTATGTTTGGCAGGTTAAAAGAAAAAGGTCGTCTGAAACTGCAAACAGTCTTTCAGACGACCTTTTTAAAGGAGACAGTCATTAGGATTATTGACGTTTCGCGCCGTAACCGCCGATGAGGTGTTCGCTGCCGTCTTGGTTTTTCAAGCCGTAAGTACCGCCGATTTCAGCAGCTTTTGCACCGTAGAATTTACCGCTCAAATTACCTTTCAGACCTGCTGCGGCTGCTTCAACCGAACCCAGGAAGAGGTTGCCGTTTTCCCATTTCGCCGTACCTTTCATGTCGTACTTCGCATCGGCTTCGCTTACGCGGCGGCCGTTGGCGTCGAGGGAGTGGAATTGGGAATTGGCAGTTTCAAAGCGTACGCCTTTTAAACCAAAATCGACGATGGCTTTAACATCCGCCGTCAGCTGACGGCTTTGGTCACCTTTCACAACATAGGCAGTAGTCAAGCCGTTGTAAGTTGCCGTACCTTTTTCAGGCAGGTCGGTGAACTTGGTTTCATCGCCTAAGCTTTGATAGCCGAATGCGACATCGTTTTTGGGATCAAAATAGTATGCAAAGGTTTGATAAGCCCAACCGGCTGCAGCGGGGTCGTGCATGACGATTTGTGTGCCATCAGTAAATTGGATGATGTATACACCGTCGAAGCGTTTGTCAAACACGAGATGTTTACCATCCCCGGCAACCAAGTTACCTTTTCTAAAGTATGCCAATTTGTCTGCCAAGCTTTTGGCTTCGGCAGCTATAGCAGGACGCGCATCACGAAGACGACCATATAAATCGTTCAATTCGTCAAGTTTTGCCTGAGCTTTTGCGATAGCATCAGCATCGCCTTTCTCTTTAGCTTGTTTTAAAGTCTCTTTGGCTGTTTCGATTTGAGTGTACAGTTCGGTAATCTTCTCATCGATTGAGGCACGACCATTAATAAAGTTTTTACTGTCGCCACTTATCTTGCCGTTTTGTGGGCCCCCATCACTTTTTGTATTACCGCCTGAAAATACTTTCATAATCAGAGAATATGGTGTGGTCCAATTGACTTGAGCGGCATTTTGGTTGGCAATTACTACGCCGTCCAATTTTACTTCGTCATTGTTTTTGAAATCCAATGAACTAATTAAACCGTTTTGATTGTTTTCTTTGCTGTCAGTAAGGTAGAAATCACCTGTATATTCTTTTCCGTCTGCTGTTCTGGTAAGACGTAACTGGGCATTTGGATTGCCTTGTTGTGCAGTGGCAGAGGAAATAAAGCTGGTGTGCAGTGGTGTAGCGCCATTTACTGCTTCAAGCGGTGCTTCATCAATCAAGTCCGCGAGATTGTCAGCGCGGTTATGACTAGGGGTAGCTGCTGCTACGGTATTGCCATTATTGTTATTGGTAGCGCTGGGGGTGGCATTGCTTGGGCTGCTGTTTTTAGCAGGGCTGCCGTTGCCACTTGTGCTGGTTGATCCGGTGGAAAGAGTGGATGCGCCACCGCTGCCACCGCCGCCTCCACAGGCAGACAGGATTGCCGCGCTGATGGCGGTTAAGATGATGGTTTTGATTTTAGTGTTGATTGCAGACATATTGTCCCCTTTTTTGTTGATTGGAATGGTGCTTTTTATCAAATGGCATAAAGTATTATCATAGATATAATTATGACAAAAATAAACTGTTTTTTACATTTGTTGGGATAATTGTCCATCGATATGCGGTTTGTGTTTGATTTGTACGACATAAAGGTCGTCTGAAAATGCTTGAAGCTGCCGGTTGCGGTTGTCTGCTTTAATCGGGCTTCGTTTTCAGACGACCTGCCATTACAATCACGTTTTATTTTAGAGAAGAATTTATGCGTCATTTTGTGTCTGTAATTTTGTGTTCATGTTTCCTCGCTGCGTGCTCCACTCCTATGGCTCCTCAAGATATTTCTACTGCTTCCGCCCGTTGGGCGACTTTGGTAAAGCAAGATGCTAATTTGTACCGTATTGACGATAAGCTTTACCGCAGTGAGCAGCCGGTTGCGGAAGATGGGGAACTGATTGAGCAACTCGGTATTCGTAGCGTGATTAATTTGCGATTTTTTGATCGGAACGACAACGAAACACATTTAAAAGGCCGCAATTTGATGCTGCTGAACCGTCCTTTGTTGACGTGGAAAATTAAGCCTAAAGATGTCGCGCAAACTCTTTTCTTAATTGAAAAGCAACAGAAATACGGCCCTGTATTGGTTCATTGCTATCATGGGGCTGACCGTACAGGTTTGATTTCCGGAATGTACCGTATTATTTATCAGGGTTGGTCGGTGGAAGAGGCCAGGTTGGAAATGCAACACGGTCCTTATGGTTACCATAGTATCTGGAAAAATATTGAGAAATTGTTTACTGAAGAAAAGGTACAGGAAGTACGCGAACATTTGGAACGTCTGAGAAAAGAGGGATGATGTTGAATGTAAGGTGAGGTCTGGATTAGGCGTCTTGGAATGATAACGGTGTTGGTTTTAACTTATCTTTATCATTTTCTTGCGCTTACGGTATTGTGTTTGGCGTACACTTTGCCGGTCTCTTCAAACTAAGAACGATTCTTATGTATCACGGTGAACGCTTTAATGCGTATACTCATTTGATCGGCGCCATGTTGGCTGTTGCGGCATTGGTGCTGATGATTATTAAGGCGGATGATTCATATCGGCTTGCCAGTGCGATTACTTATGGTGTTTGCCTGTCTTTGCTGTATCTGGGCTCAACGTTGTATCACAGTATTCCTCAACCTAAAATTAAGGCTGTCTTGCAAAAAGTGGATCATTGCATGATTTATCTGTTGATTGCAGGTAGCTATACCCCGTTTACCTTGATTCCTCTTAAGGGAGAATGGGGTTGGTCGCTTTTCGGTGTGTCATGGGGCTTGGCATTTTTAGGGATTATTCAAGAGCTTACGATAGGGAGAAAGAGTGAAAAACGGCTGTTGTCCATGATCATTTATGTGGTGATGGGATGGTTGATTTTGGTTGCTTTATTTCCATTGGTTCAATCGCTTTCATCTGCCGGGCTGCTTTGGCTTGCGTTGGGCGGTATATTGTATAGCGTCGGTATCTATTGGTTTGTGAATGATAAAAAGATTAAACATGGTCATGGTATTTGGCATTTGTTTGTTCTTGGTGGAAGCTTGGCTCAATTTGTCTGCATCTATTTTTATGTACTTTAAGAGGCTGACGGTTTGTAGAAGTTGTATCAAGGTTTTTTTGTAGGCCGGTAACCGAAATCTTATCTGTAATTGAATTTACTGCCGAATGATAGAAAGATGATGTAAAAAATCCCCACTGAAAAGTGGGGATTTTGCTTTGCAATTCTTTTGCTTAACCTTTACGGGCAGGCAATTTTTCTTTAATACGGGCAGCTTTACCGGTCAGGCCACGCAGGTAGTACAGTTTGGCGCGACGGACGTCACCGCGGCGTTTTACTTCGATTTTTTCTACGGTAGGGGAGTAGAGTTGGAAAGTACGCTCAACGCCTTCGCCGCTGGAAATTTTGCGGACGATGAAGTTGCTGTTCAAGCCGCGGTTACGACGGGCGATAACAACGCCTTCGTAAGCTTGCAGACGGCTGCGTGAACCCTCTACTACGCGTACGGAAACGACTACGGTGTCGCCCGGTGCGAATTCGGGGATTTCTTTGTTCAGGCGAGCGATTTCTTCTTGCTCTAATTGTTGAATCAGGTTCATTGTTTTTCCTAAATTATGATTGGATTTCCTGTTGCTCTTGCAAGATTTCTTTTAAGAGGCGGGATTCCTTTGGGATTAAACTGCGCTTTTCCAGCAGGTCTGGTCTGCGCTCCAGGGTGCGCCGCAGCGATTGTTTCAACCGCCATTCGGCTATCAAGCCATGATTGCCCGAACGCAATACGTCAGGGACGGTCATGTCTTGGAATTCTAAAGGTTTGGTGTAATGGGGGCAGTCTAATAGGTCGTCTGAAAACGAATCCTGTTCGGCTGACTGTATGTCGCCCAATACGCCGGGTATCAGTCTGAGTACGGCATCCATCAGCATCATGGCGGGTAGCTCTCCGCCGGAAACGACAAAGTCGCCTATGCTGATTTCTTCATCTACGCTGCTTTGCAGCAGGCGTTCGTCAATTCCTTCATATCGTCCGCAAAGCAGTATGAGATGCGGAGATTTTGCAAGTTCTACGGCTTTTTTATGGGTCAGCGGTTGACCTTGCGGACTAAGGTAGATGACTTTTGCAGGCGCTGAAGATGTTTGTTTGGCTTCTTCTATCGCTGCTTGCAGCGGCGGCGCCATCATAATCATTCCCGGACCTCCGCCAAAGGGGCGGTCGTCAATATAGCCGAGTTTGTTGTCGGCGAATTTGCGGGGATTAATGGCTTGGAATTGCCAAAGGTTTTGTTTTTTTGCGCGACCGGTTACGCCGTATTCGGTAATGCTGTCGAACATTTCGGGGAAGATGGTGATGGCTTGTATCAACATCAGTAGTCTAAGCCCCAGTCGGCGGTAATGGTTTTGCCTTCGGTATCGACGGCCTCGATGTAGTTGGATACGAACGGGATCAGGATTTGGCCATGTTCCCCATTAATCATCAAAACATCGTTGGCGCCGGTTTCCATCAGGTTTGTGACTTTGCCGAGCACGATATTGTCTTTGTTGACAACGGTCATGCCGACTAAATCTGCCCAATAATATTCGTCTTCCTCGGTAGGAGCGAATTCTTCTCGGGGAATTTCGATGGTATAGCCACGCAGGGCAAAAGCCTGATCGCGATCATCTATGCCTTCGAATTTAACCTGAAGCTCTCCGCTGACGATTTTGCTGGCTTCGAGTGTAACGTTCAGGGTTTTACCGTCTTTGCTTAACTGCCACTCAGGGTAGTCCAGGAGGCTGTCGGCGTATTCTGTATTGGCGGCTATTTTGAGCCAGCCTTTGATGCCGAATACGCCTTTGATGTAGCCCATGGCTACCCGTTGTCGAGTGTCGGTCATAGCAAGATTAGCCGGTGATTAAGCAGCAGCTTTTTGTTCTTTGATCAGTTTTGCAACTGCGTCGCTGACTTGTGCGCCTTGGGCGATCCAGTGGTTCAGGCGGTCGGCTTGGAGGCGTACGCGCTCTTGTTTTTCATTGGCAACAGGGTTGTAGAAGCCAACGCGCTCGATGAAGCGGCCGTCGCGGCGGTTGTGGGAGTCGGCAACGACTATGTGGAAGAAGGGACGGTGTTTAGAACCACCGCGAGCCAAACGGATAACTACCATTTTGAGTCCTTTTGAGAAAATCGGATAGATAAGAAACCGCTAATTTTAGGATATTTTGCGTTGTTCATGCAAGTTTTTATTTGTTTTTGTTGCTGTTTTGCGGAGTGGTCAGGTTGAGGCGTGCTTGGCACAAAGTGTTGTCTTCTTCTGAAGGGGTGATGGTAAAGCCTGATTTTTCAGCAAGTTTAAGCATAGGGGTGTTGGATTTGAGTATTTGGGCACTCATGACGCGGTAGCCTTGTTGTGTTGCCGATTGGATAATCAGCTTCATCATTTCCGCTGCCAACCCTTTGCCGCGCACGTTTTCGGCAAGTGTGATGCCGAATTCGCATTCGTTGCGGTTGATACGGCTGAAGCGGCTGACGGCGACGATGAGGTCGTCTGAATTACGCGCCGTCCATGCGGCTTCGCTGTGGTAGTCGAGTTTGCTGAAGCGCGCGAGGGTGGGGATGGGCAATTCGTTGGTGTGGGTCATGAAGCGGGTGTAGCGCGCTTGCGGAGAAAGGTTGCGGACGAATTGCTGCTTGGCTTCCGCGTCTTCGGGGGTGAAAGGGCGGATGGTTACGGTTTCGCCGTTTTTCAGGGTAAGCGTGGCAGGATGCTCGGTCGGGTAGGGGGCGAGCACGTTTTGGATGGGGGCTTCGATTTCGGTTTTTGCGCCCAAAAGTTCGGCGGCAGCTTCGCCGGTATTGCGGAGGAACTCGGCGGCAGCAGGATTTTTGCTGCGCAGGTATTCTGCCGCGGTCTGTACTTTGGCCGCAGCTTGTTCGAGCTTGAGGGTGGCGATATTGGTTGGTTTGTTTTTCGGGGAGGGACGTTCGTCAGCCTGCAAGATAAAGTCGCTGCTGTATTGGTCGCCGTTGAGGTTGAGCAGGATTTCGCCGATGTATTGTTGCCGTTGGCTGAGTGTGTTTAGGGTGTGCAGGAGCTGGTTGAGGGTGTGTGTATTGTCGAGTTGGGCGAAACGGGCGATGTGTTCGCTGTCCAGCGTAGAGAACGGCGGGAGCGCGGCGGTGGTTCTGCCTTGATGGCATACGGTCAGGATGTCACCATAGGCGGTATGGCGTTGGAAACGGAATTGCACGGCGTTATGCACGGTGTGCTGATAAGCCGGCAGACACAGGGCTTCGGCAAGCAGGGGTAGGTCTTTTGAAGTGAGGGCTTTGGTAATGTTTCTTGCCTGCGGGGTTTTCAGACGACCTTTTTTTGGCGTGGCGAGGCGTAGCTGTTCTTTTTGCAGTTGGTCGGCAATGTTGCGGAACGATACGGCTTGCAGGGCTTGTTCGGGACGGTCGAAATGCAGGAGGTCGTCTGAAAAGCGGCTGCTGACAAGCAAGGGTTTGGCAGTGTGTTTCGCCAGCATGCTCAGGGTGCGGGTCAGATTTTTTTCGTCGGGACTGTCGGTCGGGGCAACGATGGCGAGCAGGGCTTCGGTATGGGTATTTTGAAGTTGTTGGCTGGCGATGCTGTGGTAATGGGCGGGCGTGGGTGTGCTGCCGATGTAGCCTTGGCGGATGTGCGGCTGCTTGGTGGGGAATTGGAGTTTTAGGTTTTGGGGGGTACAGGTTTCCAGCCACTCGGCAGGGGTGTCGGACAGGATGTCGATGCTGTTCAGAGGGGGGAGGTCGGACAAACGCGCGTGCAGGGCGGCTTCGAGTTCGCTGCTGCTGAATGTGGCGAGGAAGTTGCAATGGCGCGCGAGGCAGCGTAACACGGCTTTTTCGGTGTCGTCCGAACGGTGGGTAACGTGGAGGATGAGCGGGGTGTGGCGGGTGAAATGGCGGATGGCGCTGAACAGGTTGCGCTGGTTTTCGGCTGGGTTGTGTTCGATAACGGCAACTTTGGTGTGGCGGTTGTGGCCGAAACGGTTGAGCCAGTCGGCAGAGGTGGTGGGGCTGAGCGGATAGTTGAGGCTGATGTGGCGTGAAATGCCCTGTCCCATTTTTTGCAGCATGAGGTTGATTTCGCTGCTGACGGAGGCGTGTCCGGTCAAAAGGGCGGTGTAGCCTGCCGGATGGTCGGGTTGAGAACTGATGTTGAGGCTTTGCGATGGAAGCTGCACGCCCGCGGGGCTGCACACGCTGATGTTGAGTTCGTTGCCGTGGTGTTTTTTGATGGCGGCTTCGGCGGTGTGCCATTCGTCGTCGGACAGGCTTTCCCAGTCTTGGATGAGGATGATGTGGCCGAACTGTTTTTTGCGGCAGGATTTGAACAGGGCGTCGTAGCTGTCGGGCGGCGTTACGGCGATGACGAGGTCGGCGCTGCCGGGGATTTTGTTGAGGTTGGTGTAGGAGGTGAGTCCGGCAACCGTGCGGTGGCGGAGGTTGACGGGTGTGATTTGACCTTGAAACGGTGCGCTCAGGAGGTTGCTCAGGATGCGTTCGCCCAAGCTGTATGGGCGTTCGCTCGCGCCCACGAGAATGATGTGGTTGGGCATGAAGAAGTAGCCGGACATGGATTGGGCGGACATGGTGCCTCCTTTTCGGTGTATGGACGCTGCGTTTCAGACGACCTTTCGGGCAGTTTGGGTTGGAAGGGGTGTGTGATGAGTGAACGGGATTGGGCGTTCGTTGTTGGTTTTGTTATCAATGGATAGTCTGTTTCGCTGCTCTTTATGGCGGAACATGCGGACTTTAAATGATTTAATTATTCACTTGCATTATATATGACAAATGGCATAAAAGGTCGTCTGAAAGGCGGGAACGTAAGGGTTTGTTCTTTTCAGACGACCTTTTGTAGGCTTGGGGTGTGGCAATTTGTTTATAGTGGATTAACTTTAAACCAGTACGGCGTTGCCTCGCCTTAGCTCAAAGAGAACGATTCTCTAAGGTGCTGAAGCACCAAGTGAATCGGTTCCGTACTATCTGTACTGTCTGCGGCTTCGTCGCCTTGTCCTGATTTAAAGTTAATCCACTATACAAACCCCGATGGGCAACATTCATGGTCAAGAGTTTTTAGGATGCGGCTTTTCCGTTTTGCCGTTCACTTTCTTTTTGGGCAGGATAAAGTGCATTTTCAAACCATTCGGCTTGATGTTTTCAGCCATGATTTTGCCGTTGTGCTGCTCCATGATGTGTTGGGTCAGGGCAAGGCCTAAGCCGGTACCGGGTTTGCTGGCGCTGGAGTCGGCACGGTAAAAGGCGGTGAAAATGTGCGGCAGTTGCATTTCGTCCACGCCGGGACCGTTGTCGGTAACGTCCACAATCCAATGCTTGCTGTCTTGTCCGATATTGACGCGGATGGTGCTGCCTTCGGGGCTGTAATTGATGGCGTTGCGGATAACGTTATCAAACGCGCGGTACAAATAGCCTTCGTTGGCGCAGACCGTGGCATTTTCGGGGATTCTGGGTTCGACCGAGAGGGTAACGGTTTGTTTGTTCTGCTGGGCGATGCTTTGGTTGTCTTCCACGATGTTTTTCAGGAAGGGGACGAGCTTCAGGCTTTCTTTTTCCAGCGGGATATTGGATGTTTCCAAACGGGACAGCGTCAGCAACTCGCCAACCAAGGTATCCATGCGGGTCAATTCGCCTTCCAGCCTTTTCAGATATTGTTCCTGCTTTTGCGGCTGCGCCTGAATCAGTCCGACAATCGCCTGCATACGCGCCAAGGGCGAGCGCATTTCGTGGGAGACGTGGTGCAGCAGGTGGCGTTCTTTGGCCACGAGTTTTTCCAGTTTTTCCGCCATTTTGTCGAACTGGATGGCAAGGTGGGACAATTCGTCGTCACGGTCGTCCACTTGCTGCGAAATACGTGTTTCAAGTTCGCCGTTTGCCACCCTGTCCATGCCGCTGCCCAAGATTTTGATGGGCTTGGTAATGTTGCTGGCGAGGATGTACGCCATCAGCAGGCCGACGACGATGATGAAGGAGAGGATGATGAATTCGTGCCAAATTGGGGCGAGCGGCAGGCCAGGGATAAAGAGCGGGCTGGGCAGGCGTTGCGCCTGATGGCTGTCCCAGCCTTTGATAAAGAAGAGGTATTCTTCGCCGAAACGGTCGTATTCGATGTGCGCCAAATCGGAATTGGGATTATTGATGGCAAACACGCGGGCGCGTTCGATGGTGTGGTTGTCGATGTTGCGGTCGAGGATGTCTTTTTTCTCGTCGCCCAAAATGACGTAAACGGAATTGGAAACGGGGCTGTCTTCCCATTCCGCCAATATTTCGCGCGCACCGCTGTCCCCGCGCGCCCTAAAGGCGGAGAGGATGCTGTTCATCAAAGTGGTTTCGATGGTGCGGCGTTGGTTGAATTGGTTTTCGGCAAGGGTGTTTTGCACCAGCCAAAAAGAAAAACTCGCCACAAAGATTGCGCAGACGATGACTGCGCAAAATGTGGCGAAGATGCGTTGAAACAGTTTCATTGATCTGTTTTATCTTTAGTTTTTAACAAACAGGTAGCCCAAGCCCCGTACGGTCTGAATCAGCGAGGCATCGCCCAGTTTGTGGCGGATGCTGGAGATATGGACGTCGATGCTGCGGTCGAATTTTGCCAGTTTGCGGTCAAGCGCTTCGATGGACAAAGTTTCTTTGCTGACAACTTGTCCGGCGTGGCGCATCAGGACTTCGAGCAGGTTGAACTCGGTACTGGTCAGTTCGAGCGGAGTGTCTTTGATGGTCGCCTGACGTTTGGCGGGGTACAGGACGACGTCGCTGACGGAAATGCTGTTTGGCGCGTTGTTCGGCTCGCCGCTTTGTTGCGCACGGCGCAGGATGGCGTTGATGCGTGCCAACAGTTCGCGCGGGGTGCAAGGTTTCGGAACATAGTCGTCCGCACCCATTTCCAATCCGATGATGCGGTCGATGTCGTCGCCTTTAGCGGTCAGCATGATGATGGGAACGGTGCTTTGGGAGCGGACGTTTTTCAATACGTCCAAACCGTTCATTTTCGGCATCATGGAGTCTAATACGACGACATCGTACTGGCCGGTCAGGATTTCGTGTACACCGGCTTCGCCGTCCGGAACGCTGTGGACGTTCAATCCTTCGGCGGTAAGGTATTCGGTGAGCAATTCAGTCAGCAAAGCGTCGTCATCTACGAGTAATACGCGACTCATGGGATTTCCTTTTCGTGATTGTATGCGCTGCGCAAACCCGAAATAAACGGGTGCGGCGGATAGTGATGGCTAATCTTAACACGCATTTTGAGTTTTTTGATAGCTTGTTTTCCTATGCTTTTGCGCTTTTTTGCATTGCAGGGACGCTGTCTTTACATTTTCAGACGACCCCTGTACCAAATCCCCAAAATATACGCCGGATACGCGCCAAACGGACGGCAAAATAATGCCGGTAAAGGCTGTGTTCGAGAAAGGACGGAGGGATTCTATAGTGGATTAAATTTAAATCAGGACAAGGCGACGAAGCCGCAGACAGTACAGATAGTACGGAACCGATTCACTTGGTGCTTCAGCACCTTAGAGAATCGTTCTCTTTGAGCTAAGGCGAGGCAACGCCGTACTGGTTTAAAGTTAATCCACTATAAAACAGGTCGTCTGAAAACGTATTCAGCTTTCAGACGACCTGTTTGATGTTAGAATGATTGTTTATATTGATGAATGAATCACAAGGGGCTTGTCGATATGTCCTTATCCATTGACGAACAGCTTTTGCCGCACCGCAATGCCATCGATGAAATCGATGCCGAGATTTTGCGCCTGTTGAACGAGCGCGCAGGCCATGCGCACGCCATCGGCGAATTGAAAGGAACGGGCGCGGTGTACCGTCCCGAGCGCGAAGTCGCGGTATTGAGGCGGATTCAGAGTTTGAACAAAGGCCCGTTGCCTGACGAATCCATCGCAAGGCTGTTTCGCGAAGTGATGAGCGAATGCTTGGCGGTGGAGCGTCCGCTGACGATTGCCTACCTCGGTCCGCAGGGAACGTTTACCCAGCAGGCAGCTATCAAACATTTCGGCCATGCCGCCCATACCGCCGCATTTCAAACCATAGACCAGTGTTTCCGACAAGTCGAAACGCGGCAGGCAGATTATTTGGTCGCACCGGTTGAAAACTCGACCGAAGGTTCGGTCGGACGCACCTTAGATTTATTGGCGGTAACCGCATTGAAAGCCTGCGGCGAAGTCATTGTCCGTATCCATCACAACCTCTTGCGTAAAGGCACGCACGAATTGGGCGGCATCACAAAAGTCATCGCACATGCTCAAGCGCTGGCGCAATGCAACGACTGGCTCGGACGCAACCTGCCCAACGCCGAACGCATCGCCGTTTCCAGCAACGGAGAGGCGGCAAGGCTGGTGGCAGAATCAGACGACCCCAGTATCGCCGCCATCGCAGGGCGTACCGCGGCCGATATTTATCATTTGAACTATGTCGCCGAATGCATCGAAGACGAGCCGAACAACACCACGCGCTTCTTGGTCATGGGGCATCAAGATACAGGCAGCAGCGGCAAAGACAAAACCTCGCTGGCAGTCTCCGCGCCCAACCGAGCCGGCGCCGTCGCCGCGCTGTTGCAGCCGTTTACCGAATCAGGCATTTCAATGACCAAGTTCGAAAGCCGCCCGAGCAAATCCGCGCTGTGGGAATACCTGTTCTTCATCGACATCGAAGGACATCAAAACGACGAAAAAGTCCAAAACGCACTGCGGCTCTTGAGCGAACGCGCATCGTTTGTCAAAGTCATCGGTTCCTATCCGGCAGCCGTTTTGTGATGTAACGGAAATAAAGAAGGTCGTCTGAACATTCAGACGACCTGTTTTTTCGCTAAACAAGGGTCGTCTGAAATATTGAACGCGTTTTTTCAGAACCAATCAGACTTCGGTATGAATGCCGCGCTTTTTAAAGGATGCTTTTACACGCTCATGCCAGTCTTTGATAAACAGCGGCACAGTTCTTTTGAACAGCAGGCATAAGATAAAGACGGGTATAAAGCCGATTTTTTATAAAATGCCGTCTGAAATTTCAGACGGCATTTGGTCTATTAGAATTTCGGCATTGAGCAGCCTTCTGAGACAACAATCTTACATCCAGAAACACCGGCTGCACGACATTTCCTTAAGGCTTCAGTTTCTGCAAGTCCGGGTTCTTTCATTCCGTAAAATGTCTTTAATATTTTTCCTTTATTACCTTGGGCAACGGCAATGCAGCCATTCCTGACTGAAGCAGCTATTACGCAAGGTTTATTGCTTCCTTCCCGTTCACAGGTTCTGATGGCTTCTCTCTCTGCAGCAGCTCGGGAATCCATATCGAGTGCGCCGCCCGAAATGCCCGTTTTAAGGTTAACTGCCAGTGCACCATATTTTGATGGAACATTGATATTAACAATTTCCGTAGGCTGTTTTCGTTGGTGCTGACGAGACGACGCACAGTTGGGATTGTAGCCATACTGACATAATGCCGAATTGTTTTGCAATGCGCCTCTGGTTGCATCATAAGTGGGATCAGCTGCATAAACGTTAAGGCTAGTCAGTCCCAACAATACAAAAAACAATTTTTTCATTACAATTCCAATCTTTTGTTTTTTAAAAATTTTAATATTTAAATGTAGAAATACTAGGATGGCTTACTTCCTTTGCCGGGTTGTTTCATGGTGTCTGTGATCACTGTCTGACTGCTACCTGTTGTCCATGAAGTATTATATTACTTATTCAATTTGCTGCGTTTTTTCAACATGACCATTCCATCGGGCAGCCCACTCTTTTAATAAACAGTGGCGTTTTTCAAATGTCCGACGCAAAGTCGGTAGTCCGATTAGCCGGTCAATCGTTTTTCCCAGCCCGAAAGTAAATTCCACCGTATCCGTCACACAGGTACGCCCTCCGGAAAATCTGAATTCATGCGTATGGCGGAAGGAGCGGTAAATCCCTTTCAGCATCAGGTCGGTAAACGATTGGTTCGGCTCAAGCGAAATGATTTCGGCACGATGCCGCAACCAAATCCCGCAAACTCTGTATCTGAAATCCAAAATATCTCCACGCGCCCAGTATTCCTTTTCCGACAGCCATTGCACGTCAAACGGAAATTGACAGGCAAACCCGTGTCGGGAAGTGCAGTAGCGGAATATCGGTTCGAGCGGCGCATCCAGCCGGACGCTGCGGGTGTAAGTCAGCATGATATCGACCGTTGTGGGTAAAAATGGGGATGTTGATAAGAGTGGTGCGGTCGGTATCAGTTCATAAATTGCATTGAACGGCGTGATTTGGTGTTGATAATAGAATAAAGGTCGTCTGAAAATTTTCAGACGACCTTTATGATAAATCGCGGCAGCGGGTTCAAATTATTCTTGGCTGATGGGTTCGAAGCCCGGGCAGTCTTCATTATTTTTGGAATTGCTTGCCCAGAAGATGCCGTCGCTGTTGAGGTAAACGGAGCAGGTCTCGGTGGACTTGTATTCGTCTGTGGGTTTGGCTTCGAGGATGTATCTTGAGGAGGCGGAGTTTACGATTTTTTTATCGTTGTCGTCCGGGCCTTCGAAGTTGAAGATGGAGATATTGAAATATTGGTTTTGAACCAAGGGGGGCAAGGCGGGATTGCCTGCTTCGGCTTTTACGGTCGCATGCTGGGCGTAGTAACGCTCGAGGTTTTGGGCGTTGATCAGCAGCTCGGAGCGGACGCTTTCCAAGCGTGTTTTGCGGACGTAGCGTTGGTAAGAGGGATAGCCGATCGTCGCTAAAATCGCGATGATCAGGACGACAACGAGTAGCTCGGGGAGAGTAAAACCTTGTGATTTGTTTTTCATAGTAAGTGTCATTGTGTTGTTATATTTATCATGCCGGGTCGTCTGAAAGGTTCGGGGAGGCGGCCGTTGTTGGGTTTGATAGATGTTGAATTATAGTTCTTTTCTCTTGTTTTGAATGTTTGGATAAATATTGAGATTGGGAAAATATGTAAATACGTTGAAATATTCTGGAAAAGGGTTTTGATTATTTCTATTTAAAACAATAAGTTAAATTTTAGTTTAGTCGGTTATTGTCTTGGCTGGGGTGGATGTTTACAGTAAAATCTGCCCGTTTTCAGCGTTTTCGGCGGATAAGTGTTGGGATTATGCGACATGAATCGGGTGCCGGATTGAACAGATGAAATGGATGAATCAGAAAGTCAGTTATGGCAAAAATTATTAATAAATGGACGGTTGGAATAACGGTTGCTGCGGTGCTTGGGTTTGCTGCGTGGTCTTATTTCCAGCCCGAACCGCAAACTTCTTACATCACGGAAACGGTCAAACGCGGCGACATTAGTCAGACGGTATCCGCCACGGGCGAGATTTCGCCGTCGAATCTGGTGTCGGTGGGCGCGCAGGCTTCTGGGCAGATTAAGAAGCTGTACGTCAAGCTCGGACAGCAGGTCAAAAAGGGCGATTTGATTGCGGAAATCAATTCGACCACTCAGGTGAACACGCTGAATACGGAAAAATCCAAGCTGGAAACGTATCAGGCGAAGTTGGTTTCTGCCGAAATTGCGCTGAACAGCGCGGAGAAGAAATACAAGCGCGAGGCGGCTTTGTGGAAGGAAAACGCGACGTCCAAAGAGGATTTGGAAAGCGCGAAGGATGCGCTGGCTGCGGCTAAGGCAAACGTTGCCGAGCTGAAGGCTTCCATCAAGCAAACCAAAATTTCCATTAATACCGCCGAATCGGAATTGGGCTATACCCGCATTACCGCGACGATGGACGGTACGGTGGTGGCGATTCCGGTGGAAGAAGGGCAGACCGTGAACGCGGTGCAGTCCACGCCGACGATTATCCAGTTGGCGAATCTGGATACGATGTTGAACAAAATGCAGATTGCCGAAGGCGATATTACCAAGGTCAAAGCGGGGCAGGATATTTCGTTTACGATTCTGTCCGAACCGGATACGCCGATTAAGGCGAAGCTCGACAGCGTCGACCCGGGCTTGACCACGATGTCGCTGGGCAGCTATACCACCAGTACGGACACGACTTCCAATGCGATTTACTACTACGCCCGCGCTTTGGTGCCTAATCCCGACGGCAAACTTTCCATCGGTATGACGACGCAGAACACGATTGAAATCAACGGCGTGAAAAACGTTTTGCTCGTGCCGACGCTGACGATTAAAAAACACGACGGCAAATCGTTTGTCAGCGTTTTGGGCGCGGACGGTAAAGCTTCGGAACGCGAGATTACGGTCGGTCTGAAAGACAGTATGAACACCGAAGTGAAAAGCGGTTTGAAAGAAGGCGACAAGGTGGTGATGTCGGAAATGAGCGCGGCGGAGCAGGCTGAAGCGGCGCAACGCGCCATGCAGGGCGGTCCGCCGAGATAAATAGGCAATAGGTCGTCTGAAAGTTTTGTTTCTGAGCAAAATCCCCCTTTCAGACGACCTTTCCATTCCATACATCATTATCGGTCGGACACACTTATGAGCTTAATCGAATGTAAAAACATCAACCGCTACTTCGGCAGCGGCGCGAACCGCGTTCATGTTTTGAAAGATGTCAGCCTGTCGATAGAGAAAGGCGATTTCGTCGCCATCATCGGGCAGTCCGGTTCGGGCAAATCCACGCTGATGAACATCCTCGGCTGCTTGGATAGCGCGACTTCGGGTTCGTATCAAATCGACGGCATCGAAACCGCCAAAATGGAGCCGGACGAATTGGCGGCATTGCGGCGCGAACGCTTCGGCTTTATTTTCCAACGCTACAACCTTTTGGGTTCGCTGACGGCGCGGGACAACGTCGCCCTGCCTGCCGTGTATATGGGCATGGGCGGCAAAGAGCGTTCGACGCGTGCGGAGAAACTGTTGCAAGATTTGGGTTTGGAAGGCAAAGAAGGCAACAAACCCAGCGAACTTTCCGGCGGTCAGCAGCAGCGCGTCTCCATCGCCCGCGCCCTGATGAACGGCGGCGAAATCATCTTCGCCGACGAACCGACCGGCGCGCTCGATACCGCCAGCGGCAAAAACGTAATCGAAATCATCCAAAAGCTGCATAAAGAAGGGCATACCGTGATTATGGTTACGCACGATCCCGGTATCGCCGCCATCGCCAATCGCATCATCGAAATCCGCGACGGCGAAATCATCTCCGACAGTTCAAAAAATCCCGAAATCCCCGAAAGCAAAATAGAACGCATCAAAGAAAAATCTTCGTGGCTGTTTTATTACGACCAATTCGTCGAAGCCTTCAAAATGTCGGTGCAGGCGATTATGGCGCACAAAATGCGCTCGCTTCTGACCATGCTCGGCATCATCATCGGCATCGCCTCGGTCGTGTCCGTCGTCGCTTTGGGCAACGGTTCTGAGAAAAAAATCCTCGCAGACATCAGCGCGATGGGGACGAACACCATCAGTATTTTCCCCGGACGCGGTTTCGGCGACAGGCGCAGCGGCAGGATTAAAACCCTCACCATTGACGACGCAAAAGTTATCGCCAAACAAAGCTACGTCGCTTCCGCCACGCCGCAGACCACCTCCGGCGGCACGCTGACCTACCGCAATACTGACTTGTCCGCCTCGCTTTACGGCGTGGGCGAACAATATTTCGACGTGCTCGGGCTGAAGCTGGAATCAGGCCGTCTGTTTGACGAGACCGATGTGAAAGAAGACGCGCAAGTCGTGGTGATCGACCAAAACACCAAAGAAAAACTCTTCGGCGCGGACGTCAATCCGTTGGGTAAAACCGTCCTCTTCAACAAACGCCCGCTGACCGTCATCGGCGTGATGAAAAAAGAGGAAAACTCCTTTGGCAACGCCGACGTATTGATGCTCTGGTCGCCCTATACGACCGTGATGCACCAAATTACCGGCGAGAGCCACACCAACTCGATTACCGTCAAAATCAAAGACGATGCCAACACCCAAGTCGCCGAAAAAGGGCTGACCGAGCTGCTCAAAACGCGGCACGGCACGGAAGATTTTTTCATGAACAACAGCGACAGCATCAAGCAGATGGTTGAAACCACCACCGGTACGATGAAGCTGCTGATTTCCTCCATCGCCTTGATTTCATTAGTGGTCGGCGGTATCGGCGTGATGAACATCATGCTGGTGTCCGTAACCGAGCGCACCAAAGAAATCGGCGTGCGCATGGCGATTGGCGCGCGGCGAAACAACATCCTGCAACAATTCCTGATTGAAGCGGTCTTAATCTGTATCATCGGCGGCTTGGTCGGAGTAGGGCTGTCCACAGCCATCAGCCTCGTGTTCAACCAATTCGTCACCGAATTTCCGATGGAAATTTCCATAGGCTCCGTCATCGGCGCGGTTGTCTGCTCGACAGCCATCGGCGTGGCGTTCGGTTTTATGCCCGCCAACAAAGCCTCCAAGCTCAATCCGATTGATGCCTTGTCTAAGGATTAAGTTTTCAGACGACCTCCAAACCTAAGGGGTCGTCTGAAAAAGCAAAAGTCGGGTCAGAACCCGACGCAACACCGAATACACGATTCACACAATACATTGCGAAAACAGCCCGAGCGTCGTCTGAATCCGCAACATATAGTAGATTAACTAAATCAGGACAAGGCGAGGCAACGCCGTACTGGTTTAAAGTTAATCCACTATATTTCAGACGACCCCTCCCGAAACAGGCATCTTCAGCCTTCAATACAAGGAAACCTATGGACGTTTACGCAACATACACAGCCTATCCGCAAAGCGGCATCGAACAAATCAAAGCCTCCTCCGGCACGCCTGCCGCCGTATCCGAATGCAGCGCAGGCAAACTATGGGACGCGCTGCATTTCGTCCTGACCGGCAAAGGCTCGGACGATGCCGACGCGGCAAACCCGTTGAGCAAAGCCATTATCGGCAACATCCTGCGGCAGGATGAAGAAGCGGGCGAACACACCGGCTGGATCGACGATACCGAAACCGCCGAAGTGGCCCAAGCCCTGAACCAAGCCGATTTCGCCGCGCTGCTCGACGGTAAAGCTGCAGCAGATTTTCAAAACAACCAAATCTACCCCGATATTTGGGGCGATGAAAAAGCCTTTGCCGAAACCCGCGCGGAATTGGCGCAGCGGTTTAAAGAACTCGCCGCGTTCTACCAAGCCGCCGCCGAACAGCATTGCGGCGTCGTGGTCAGGATTTCATGATTTCAGACGACCTTTTTGAATGGGAAAAGGTCGTCTGAAAAACGGATTCAACGGCGAAAGGTACATGAATAATTGATTTAATTGAATTTTATTGAAATGAGTAATACGAATTACGTTTGTTTTTCCTGCCGCACCGCCGTGCGCCGTCCGAAACGCTATTTCCGCCCCCAAGACAGCAGTTCGCCCCGTTGTTCGCAGTGTTCCAAACCATGTGTGGAGCTGTCCGATAGAATTCCGCTTCCGTCGAAACATAAAACCAAAGAATGGCAGAAATTGCAGCAGGATTTGTGGCGGCAACAGTTGCAAATATTGGAGAGACAGCAACGCTCCAGAGTCAGGTATAAGCATGAACTCGAACACGAAGCCGATCGGTTGGAGCGTAAACTGCAAGAGCCGATGCATCCGCAAACTGCCAAACAATTAAAACGTCTTCTGAAAAATTGTTTGAAGAACTTAGAACAAGTCAAATGACCGAGCAAGAACTGGTGCGCCGTTTCCATCAGGCTTTAACCGATATTTCCGCCCTTGCGGAAGCCATTGGCGAACTGCATTGGAAAAGGGCTTTTTTCGACAAGGCGGCGCGGACGCTTGAAAACGAATCCCTGCCTTTTGAAGAACGTTTGGAGCTTGCCTGCGAACAAAGCCACGTTTTCGGCGGCATGGGTTCTTGGAATGATTCCCCGCCGTTCTCCGCCCACGAACACGGATTGTCTGATGAGTTTGAGAAGACCACTTCGACTTTGTATGAAATACGTTCGACGGCAATGGTGCATTTAAGGTGGAAGAGCGGAAAGTAGCGTGGGCTTTGCCCGCGAAAACAAGTTGATCCATCCGATTGCTGGTTTTCAGACGACCTCCAAATCAAAGGCTGAAACATGAACCCCGACAAAGTACAACGAAGCAAGCTGAATACATTGACCGACCTGCCCAATGTCGGCAAAACCGTGGCGGAGGATTTGGCTTTGCTCGGCATCACGCAGCCGCAGGATTTGGCGGGGCAGGACGCTTATGAAATGTACGACCGCCTGTGCAGCCTGACCGCAACCCGACACGATCCCTGCATGATCGATATTTTCCTGTCGCTGGTTGATTTTATGCAGGGGAACGAACCGAAGCCGTGGTGGCATTTTACGGAACAGCGAAAAGCGTTTTTAGCCGATAAATAAACGCAGCCGATGAGATTGTTCAGACGACCTCCAAACTTTTCAGGTCGTCTGAAACCTTAAACCGAAAGACACAACATGCAGACAAAACCTTTTTTTCAGACGGCCTTATCCCTGTCGCTCGCCCTTGCCTTAAGCGCGTGCGCCGTCCACAGCACCGACAAAAACCTCACGCTCGAATCGACGGGGCAGGTCATGAGCGCGGCGGAAACCGCCGAACGCTACGACGTGAACGGCAACTGGTGGGAAATCTATCAAAGCCCGCAGCTCAACGCCCTGATGTCGCAGGCTTTGGAAAACAATATCGATTTGAAACAGGCGGCCATCAGCGTCAATAAAGCCCTGTATCAGGCGAATATTTTGGGGGCGGATTTGGTGCCGTCGTTCAGCGGCTCGTTGAGTGCGTCCACATCCAAAAACCTGAAAACCGGCAGCCACGGCAACACCTTCAGCAGCCAGCTCGGCTTGAGCTACGAATTGGATTTGTGGCGCAAACTCAGTGCCACCGCCGACGCGCAAGTATGGGAATACCAAGCTACGCAGCAGGATATGGCGAACACGCGCCTGACTTTGATCAACAATGTCGCCGATGCCTATTTCAATATTGCCTACCTCAACGAAGCCATTGAATTGGCGCAGAAATCCCTCAAGCAATATCAGGAAATCAACCGCATTGCCGAAGCCAAGTTCCGCTACGGCAGAGCCGATTCCAGCCAGCCGACGCAGGCGAAACAATCGCTCTTGAGTGCGCAAAACAACCTGATTTCCCTGAAAAACAGCCTCGACACGCAAAAACAGGTTTTACGCAACCTGCTCAACCTCAAACCGAACGAAGCCATCGCCGCCGACCCCGCTCAATACCGCCTGCTGCCCGTCAAAGGCGTGAACCTCGACGTACCGATTACCGTGTTGGCGAATCGCCCCGACCTGCGTGCCGCCGAATACCGCCTGCAATCCTCGCTCCAGTCCGTCGAGGCGCAAAAACGCAGTTGGTATCCCTCGATTACATTGGGCGCGAGCTTGAGCACGTCGTCTGAAAAAGCCAAAAGCGCGTTCAATATCCCGCTACTGGGCGGCTCCGCCACCATCAACCTGCCGTTCCTCAACTGGCAGACCATGAAGTGGAAAGACAAAACCGCCCAAGCCAATTTCGACAGCGCCAAACTCGACTTTGAAAAAGCCCTGACCACCGCGCTGAACGAAGTCAACACCAACTACCTCGCCTACCAAAACGCCCAAGCCGCACTTAACAACCAAGAGCAGCGTTACGCCTTAGACAAGAAAAACAGCCGCTACTACCAAGTGCGCTACCAACACGGCAAAAACGAGCTGAAAGACTGGCTCGAAGCGCTGAACAGCGAATACAGCTCCGCCCAAAACGTGCTGAACCAGCGGTACGAGACGCTGAAATACGAAAACATGGTGTATAAAGCGATGGCGGGCCGTTATACGCCGAAGTAGGGCGGTCGGCTCGAGAGGTCGTCTGAAAACTGAAAAAAACGGTTTTCAGACGACCTTTTTGGCGGCTTGTCGGAAACAAGCCGGTGTGCAGTAAAAACGTCGGTAATGTCCCGCCGCGGTTTAAATTTGCTGTAAAAATCGAAACGCCTCGGAAAAGCAAAGAATTTGAGTTTGGATATCGTTTTTTAGAAATTCGAATTTTATTGAAAATAGCTTGATAAACAAAAGGATATGTGCTTTTTGTGGAATTGTTGGATGCAATCGCGTATAATTTTGCGATTGTTTTATTCTGCAATTTCAGGCAGTAGATTGTCTGGGATGCTTATAGGAGCCCAATACCATGATGATATTATATTCAGGCATTACATGCCCGTTCAGCCAACGCTGTCGCTTCGTCCTGTACGAAAAAGGCATGGATTTTGAAATCAAAGACGTTGATATTTTCAATAAGCCCGAAGATCTTGCCGTAATGAATCCGTATAACCAAGTCCCCGTTTTGGTTGAACGTGATTTGATCCTCTATGAATCCAATATCATCAATGAATACATAGACGAACGCTTTCCCCATCCGCAACTGATGCCCGGCGACCCCGTGATGCGCGGCCGCGGACGATTGGTTTTGTTCCGCATGGAAAAAGAGCTGTTCAGCCTGGTGCATGTATTGGAAAACCCGAATTCCACCAATAAAGAAATGGCGAAAGCGCGCGAAGCCATCGGCAACGGTCTGACCATGCTTGCGCCTGCGTTCACCAAAAACAAATACATTCTCGGCGATGATTTCTCAATGATTGACGTGGCGTTGTCCCCATTGCTGTGGCGCCTCGACCATTACGACATCAAACTCGGCAAATCCGCCGCACCATTGCTGAAATACGCCGAACGTATCTTCCAACGCGAAGCCTTTATCGAAGCCATGACCCCCGCTGAGAAGGCAATGCGCCGTTAAAGGCCGAAAGGATTCATCATGACGACATCTACCAAGCCTTATCTGATTCGCGCTTTGTACGAATGGTGTACGGACAACAATCAAACGCCGCACATTGTCGCATGGGTAAACGAACATACCCGCGTCCCCATGCAGTATGTTCGCGAAAACGAGATTGTCCTCAATATCGGACCGACTGCCAGCCATAATCTGAATATCGACAACGATTGGATCAGCTTTTCGGCCCGCTTTGGCGGCGTAGCGCACGATATTTGGATTCCGGTCGGACACGTTGTCAGCCTGTTTGCCCGAGAAAGCGGCGAAGGCATGGGATTTGAAGTCGAACCCTATGAGCCTTCCGATAAAGAACAACCGGAACAGGAAACTGAAAACAAACAAGAAACCGATGCGCCGGCAAAATCCGGTAAGGTGTTGAAGTTTGTGAAATAGGTTGGAAATGTAAAAGGTCGTCTGAAATTAAGTTTTCAGACGACCTTTTTAGTATGTCAAACCGCCGTTAGGAAACAACTTCGCCTTGGGCGCGTTGTTTGTCGATGCTACGGTTGATGTGCCATTGTTGGGCGATGGTCAGGAGGTTGTTGACTACCCAGTACAATACCAGACCGGCAGGGAAGAAGAAGAACATGGCTGAGAAAATCAGCGGCATGACTTTCATCATTTTTGCCTGCATCGGGTCGGTCGGCGGCGGGTTGAGGAATGTTTGGGCAAACATGGTTACCGCCATAATTACGGGCAGGATGTAGTAGGGGTCGGAGCGGCTAAGGTCGGTAATCCAACCCAGCCAAGGTGCCTGACGCAATTCTACGGAGGCGAACAATGCCCAGTACAAGCCGATGAAGACGGGGATTTGCAACAGCATGGGCAGGCAGCCGCCCAGCGGGTTGATTTTCTCGTCTTTGTAAAGCTGCATCATGGCTTGCTGTTGTGCCATACGGTCGTCACCGTATTTTTCTTTGATGGCTTGCAGTTTGGGCGCGGCGGCGCGCATTTTAGCCATCGAGCGGTAAGAGGCGTTGGTCAGCGGGTAGAGTACGGCTTTGACGATAATGGTCAAAACGATGATTGCCCAGCCCCAGTTGCCGATAATGTTGTGCAGTTGGTTCAGGAGCCAGAAGAGGGGGGAGGCGAACCAGTGTACTTTGCCGTAGTCTTTTGCCAGTTGCAGGTTGTCGGCGATGTTTGCGATGACGGATGTGGTCTGCGGGCCGGCGTAGAGGTTGATGGAGGCTTCGGATTTCGCGCCGTTTTGGATGGCGGCAAGGGGAACGCTGACGCTGGTGCTGTACAGGTTGTCGTTGCGACGTTTGATGTCGATACGGCAGTCGCCTGCGGCGCAAACGCTTTGTCCGCCTTTGGGTTGGAGAATCCAGGTGGACATGAAGTGGTGTTCAATCATGCCGAGCCAGCCGGTTTGGGTTTTGCGGGCGTATTCGGCTTCGTTTTTGCCTGATTTGGCATCGTCGTCCAAGTCGGAGAAGTTGACTTTTTGGAATTTGCCTTCAGGGGTGTAAACCACCGGGCCGACGAAAGAGCGGGTAAAGTAGCCTTGGCCTTCCGGTTCGCTGCGGTCGCGTACGATGCGGTAGTCCGCGCTCAGGTTGGCAGGCTTGCCGCTGGTGTTGGTGATGTCGAAACGGACGTTGACGAGGTAGCTGTCTTTGGTAAAGGTATAGACTTTGTCGATTTTCAGTCCGTTTGTTTCCGGCGCGCTCAGGCGGACTTCGACTTTGTCGCCGTTGAGGCTGTATTGTTTTTGCGCTGCGGTAAAGTTGACGCCTTTCAGGATGTTGTTGCCTTGTGCGTCCAAAAGCTCGGACTGGGCAACGTAGGTGTATTCTTTGCTGTCGTTAAACAGGGTGAAGGGTTTGTTTTCGTCGCCATTTGCTTTGTATTTGAGCAGGGTCATTTGACGCAGGTCGCCGCTTTTTTCGTCGATGATGGCTTTGACCGTGTCGGTTGTTACGGTAATCGGCGTTGCGGGGGCGAGTGCGGCTTCAGTGGCAGCGGTTGCGGCGGTTTGCTGCTGCTGTTGCTGCGCGGCTTGTTGTGCCGGATTGGGTTTGGGGCTGGGGAAGAAATGTTCCCAGCCGGCATAGATTGCCAGCGAAATGGCAAAAAATGCTATAAATCTTTTAAAATCCATAAGAGATTCCTGGAATTGACGGGTATGTAATGGAGATGAAAACTGCTTCAGACGGCATTATATAGAAACCGACGGGAAATTAAAGGAAATCAAGTTATCCGAATGATTCGGATTACGGGACGGGGTCGTGTCCGTGTCCGCCGAAGGGGTGGCAGCGGGCGATGCGTTTGAGGGCGAGCCAGCCACCTTTGAATGCGCCGTATTTTTTGACTGCCTCGACCGCATATTGCGAACAGGTCGGGGTATAGCGGCAGCGCGGCGGTATCAGCGGGCTGACGGCGTATTGGTAAAAACGGATCAGCGCGAGGATGAATTTGGACAACAGGGTATTCATCAGCGTTTGCGCATAAGTTGCACCAATTGGTTTCGGGCTTCGGCGGCATTTTGCCGGTTGAATGCCAGGCGGACGCGTACGACGAAATCATGCGGCGGCAGGCTGTTTTTGTTCAGTCTGAACCAATCTCGGATGACGCGCTTCATGTAGTTGCGTTCATGCGCGCGTTTCGCTGTTTTTTTGCTGACGACCAAGCCGAGCCGCGGATGGTTCAATCCGTTGTCGGCAGATTGGGAAACTTGCAGCAAATCGCGGCTGCGCCGGTTTTTGAACGCAAAAACGGATGAAAAATCATCCGTTTTTAATAAGCGGTACTGCTTTCCGAAGCGGTAGTCCAAAATTACACTGCCAAGCGTTTGCGGCCTTTGGCGCGACGGGCTGCCAATACTGCGCGGCCACCGCGGGTTTTGGAGCGGACCAGGAAGCCGTGGGTACGTTTGCGTTTGGTAACGGAAGGTTGATAAGTGCGTTTCATGATGTTTCCTAAAAAATCGGTAGATAAATAAACTGTGAATTACACTCTAATTTTCATCTTTTGTCAATCTCGGTTGAGTAAATGGATATGGCGCGCGGGGTGATTCGGTTTGCGGATTCGCGTGGTGCTTTGTGGATAAAATTTCCGGCGGGTTGTGGATAAAGTTTGGCGGAGTGGGTATAATCGGCATTTCCTGTCCCTTTGTCGGGCGATAGGTCGTCTGAAAATGTTGATGCGGATTTATCGTGATGATTTTCCAAAAATAATTTAATTGTATTTTCAGACGGCGTCCGGTTTGGCGGATAAGGTTTGTGCGGTATTTGCGACACTTTTTCCGTCGGGCTGAAACCGCATTTTCAAAGGCTGCAATTTCCGACGGTTTCTCTCCGTTTCTTTCCAACGATTTCCACGACTCGAGCTTATTCATGACGCTAGCAGAATTTTGGCCGCAGTGCCTCCGCCGACTTCACGATATTTTGCCTGCCGGGCAGTTCGCGCAATGGATTGCGCCCTTGACCGTGGGCGAGGAAAACGGCGTGTGGGTGGTTTACGGTAAAAACCAGTTTGCCTGCAATATGCTCAAAAGCCAGTTTGCCGCCAAAATTGAAGTGGTGCGTGCGGAATTGGCTCCGCAACAGGCGGCTTTTGCGTTTAAGACGGGCGCGGGGCAGCATTATGAAATGTCGGAAAATGCGGGGGCGGTTGCGCCTGAACATGCTGCGTTGACGGAAGAAATGCCGAAAGCGGACGCGCAAGAATCTTTTTCGGACGGGACGTCGTCTGAAAACTCAGACAGACCCTCCGTTGCGAAAACGGCGGCGGATATTTTGGCGCAGCGCATGAAAAACCTGCCGCACGAAAGCAAACAGCCTGCCGCCGCGCCCGCAGAATCCAAAGCCGTTGCCAAAGCCAAAACGGAAGCGCAACGCGATGCGGAAGAAGCGCGTTACGAGCAGACCAATCTGTCGCGCGACTACACATTCGATACCTTGGTAGAAGGTAAGGGCAACCGCCTTGCCGCCGCCGCCGCCCAAGCCATTGCAGAGAACCCGGGGCAGGGCTACAACCCGTTTTTCCTGTACGGCAGCACGGGTTTGGGTAAAACCCACTTGGTGCAGGCCATCGGCAACGAACTGCTGAAAAACCGTCCTGATGCCAAAGTGCGCTATATGCATTCAGACGACTATATCCGCAGCTTTATGAAGGCGGTGCGCAACAACACTTACGATGTGTTCAAGCAGCAATACAAACAATACGATCTGCTGATTATCGACGACATCCAGTTCATCAAAGGCAAAGACCGTACGATGGAAGAATTCTTCTATTTGTACAACCATTTCCATAACGAGAAAA
Source organism: Neisseria macacae ATCC 33926 (assembly GCF_022749495.1). NCBI lineage: Bacteria > Pseudomonadati > Pseudomonadota > Betaproteobacteria > Neisseriales > Neisseriaceae > Neisseria > Neisseria macacae. Next base: position 685,684 of record NZ_CP094241.1, read on the forward strand.
AACAGCTCATCCTCACTTGCGACGTGTTGCCTGCCAAAATCGAAGGCATGGACGACCGCCTCAAATCGCGTTTTTCATGGGGTTTGACTTTGGAACTCGAGCCGCCCGAGCTGGAAATGCGCGTGGCGATTTTGCAGAAAAAGGCAGAAGCGGCAGGCATCAGCATTGAAGACGAAGCCGCATTGTTTGTTGCCAACCTGATTCGTTCCAACGTGCGCGAACTGGAAGGCGCGTTCAACCGCGTCAGCGCCAGCAGCCGCTTTATGAACCGCCCCATTATCGACATGGATTTGGCGCGTACGGCTTTGCAGGACATCATTGCCGAAAAACACAAAATCATTACTGCCGACACCATTATCGACGCGACTGCCAAATATTACCGTATTAAAATCAGCGATATACTCGGCAAAAAGCGCACGCGCAACATTGCCCGTCCGCGTCAAGTCGCCATGAGCCTGACCAAAGAGCTGACCACCCTCAGCCTGCCGTCCATCGGCGACGCTTTCGGTGGACGCGACCACACGACCGTCATGCACGGCGTGAAAGCCGTAGCAAAACTGCGCGAAGAAGATCCCGAGTTGGCGCAAGATTACGAAAAACTCCTGATTCTGATTCAAAATTGAGCCAGAACCGGTTTTCAGACGACCCCTATCTTAAAAGGTCGTCTGAAAACGCAAATACACTTTGATTTTAACGGCGGCGCATTATTCATCCCGCACGCCGAACCCGATTCAAAAACACCCGAAATAACCGATTCAAAAGGAATTGACCATGCTGATTTTACAAGCCGACCGCGACAGTCTGCTCAAGCCGCTGCAAGCCGTTACCGGTATCGTCGAACGCCGCCATACCCTGCCCATCCTCTCCAACGTCCTGCTCGAAAGCAAAGACGGTCAAACCAAGCTCTTGGCGACCGACTTGGAAATCCAAATCAACACAGCTGGTCCGGAAAGTCAGGCAGGCGATTTCCGCATCACCACCAACGCCAAAAAATTCCAAGACATCCTGCGCGCCTTGCCCGACAGCGCCATCGTTTCGCTCGACTGGGCGGACAACCGTCTGACCCTGCGTGCAGGCAAATCACGTTTCGCCCTGCAAACCCTGCCTGCCGAAGACTTCCCGCTGATGAGCGTCGGCGAAGACATCAGCGCAGCGTTTTCCCTGTCGCAGGAGACTTTCAAAACCATGCTGTCTCAAGTCCAATACAGCATGGCAGTACAAGACATCCGCTACTACCTCAACGGCTTGCTGATGCAGGTTGAAGGCAACCAACTGCGCCTCGTCGCCACCGACGGCCACCGCCTTGCCTACGCCGCCAGCCAAATCGAAGCCGAATTGCCCAAAACCGAAGTCATCCTGCCACGCAAAACCGTTTTAGAACTCTTTAAACTACTGAACAACCCGTCCGAACCCATCAGCGTCGAGCTGCTCAACAACCAAGTGCGCTTCCAATGCAACGGTACGACCATCGTCAGCAAAGTCATCGACGGCAAATTCCCCGATTTCAACCGCGTCATCCCGCTGGACAACGACAAAATCTTCCTCGTTTCCCGTACCCAACTTTTGGGCGCACTTGAACGCGCCGCCATCCTTGCCAACGAAAAATTCCGCGGCGCGCGCCTGTTCCTGCAACCCGGCCTCTTGAGCGTCGTGTGCAGCAACAACGAGCAGGAAGAAGCACGCGAAGAACTCGAAATCGCCTATCAAGGCGGCGAACTCGAAGTCGGCTTCAACATCGGCTATCTGATGGACGTATTGCGCAACATCCATTCCGACGATATGCAGCTTGCCTTCGGCGATGCCAACCGCTCGACCTTGTTTACCGTGCCGAACAACCCGAACTTCAAATACATCGTTATGCCGATGCGCATCTGATACAGCGGTTGTTTTGAAACTCATAAGAGGTCGTCTGAATAATTGGAAAGTTTAAGGTTATGAATTTTTTTAGAAAAACTATCTTTTTTCTGGTTGTCTTATCGATCTTGGCTGCCTGCGGTTCGTTCGTCTCACAATATGTTTTAGGAATGGACCCTTGCGTTTTGTGTATTTTGCAGCGCTTGTCGGTTTTGGCGGTCGGATTGGTGGCTTTGGCGGCAGCATTTTTCCGTCAGGCTTCTAAGATTGGCAGACTGTTCAGCGCCTTGTTGGTCAGTGTGCCTGCGGTTTATGGTGCGGGTGTTGCGGCCTATCAATTGTGGCTGCAAAGCCTGCCGCCGGGCAGTGCGCCGTCCTGCGGTGCGCCGTGGACTTTCCGTTTGAAGGATTGGCCGCTGTTTGACTGGTTTGAACCGATTGTGCGTGGCTTTGGCGATTGTGCCGTACCGGACTATCTGCTGGGTATTGCACTGCCGTACTGGAGCATCGCCTATTTTGGCTTTGTGATTGTATTGGTGTGGTTTGCCTGGTTTAAAACCAAATAGCTGCAAAGATGAAAAGGTCGTCTGAAAACCGAAAATATGGTTTTCAGACGACCTTTGATGTATTTGGTAACTATATGTTCCCGTTGTATAATCGCGGGTTTTCAATTCAATATAGTGGATTAAATTTAAATCAGGACAAGGCGACGAAGCCGCAGACAGTACAGATAGTACGGCAAGGCGAGGCAACGCCGTACTGGTTTAAAGTTAATCCACTATAATAAACATACAGGAACCGCCATGACAGAATCCATCACCCGCGACAGTATGCAGTACGATGTCGTGATTGTCGGCGCAGGCCCGTCGGGTTTGTCCGCCGCCATCAAACTCAAGCAGCTTGCCGAAAAAAACGGGCGCGAAATCAGCGTTTGCGTGGTGGAGAAGGGGTCTGAGGCGGGCGCGCATTCGCTGGCGGGTGCGGTCATCGATCCGATTGCGCTGAATGAGCTGATTCCCGACTGGAAAGAAAAAGGCGCGCCGCTGACGCGTGCGGTAACGCAGGACAAAGTGTTGTTCCTGACTGAGAAAAAGGCGTTCAATCTGCCGGTTACTCCTAATTTCGACAATCACGGCAACTACATCGTCAGCTTGGGCGAAGTCGTGCGCTGGTTGGCGGAGCAGGCGGAAAATATGGGTGTGGAAATCTATCCGGGCTTTGCCGCCGCCGAAGTGCTGTATCACGAAGACGGTTCGGTCAAAGGCATTGCGACCGGTAATATGGGCGTAGGCAAAGACGGCGAGCCGACCGACAGTTTCCAGCCAGGCATGGAGCTTTGGGCGCAGCAAACCCTGTTTGCCGAAGGCTGCCGCGGTTCGCTTTCCAAACAAGTCATCGAACGCTTCAAACTCGACCAAAACAGCCAGCCGCAAACTTACGGCTTGGGCATCAAAGAGATTTGGGAAGTGTCGTCTGAAAAACATCAGCCCGGCTTGGTGATACACAGCGCGGGCTGGCCGCTGGACAGTCAAACCTACGGCGGCGCGTTTGTTTACCATTTCGACGACAACAAAGTCGCCGTCGGTTTCGTGGTCGGTTTGGACTATCAAAACCCTTATCTGTCGCCGTTTGAAGAGTTCCAACGTTTCAAAACCCATCCCGAAATCCGCAAAACCTTCGAAGGCGGCCGCCGCATTGCTTACGGCGCGCGTTCGCTGATTGAAGGTGGTCTGCAAAGCCTGCCGAAGCTCTCATTCAAGGGTGGCGTTTTAATCGGCGATGCGGCGGGTTTCCTCAATATGCCGCGCATCAAAGGCATTCATACCGCGATGAAATCCGCCATGCTCGCCGCAGAAGCCGTGTTCCCCTTGTTGGAAAACCTTGAAGAAGCGGAGGGTTTCGACAGCGGCAAAGAAGCGGCGGATTATCAGCAACGTTTCGAACAAAGCTGGCTGTATCAAGAGCTTTACGCCGCGCGTAATGTGCGTCCGTCATTCAAATGGGGCGTTTACCTCGGTTCAATCTATACCGGCATCGACCAGATGATTTTCAGAGGCAAGGCCCCGTGGACCTTGAAACATCACGGCAAAGACAACGAGCAGCTCAAAAAAGCCGCCGCGTGCAAGCCGATTGATTACCCGAAACCCGACGGTGTGTTGACCTTCGACCGCTTAAGCAGTGTCTTCCTCGCCAATCTCGCGCACGAAGAAAATCAGCCCGACCATTTGGTGCTGAAAAATCCGCAAACGATGATAGACGTGAACTACAAAGAATACGCCTCGCCCGAAACGCGCTATTGTCCGGCTGGTGTGTACGAAATCGTCGAAGAAAACGGCAGCCCGCGCCTGCAAATCAACGCCGCCAACTGCGTCCACTGTAAAACCTGCGACATCAAAGATCCGACGCAAAACATCACTTGGATTTGCCCCGAAGGCGCAAGCGGACCGAATTACGGCGGGATGTAGGTTTCGGCGGTAGCTTGGACTAAGTTGGGCAAACATTTGCCGCGCCGGATAAAGAAAGGTCGTCTGAAAATCCTGATTTAAGGTTTTCAGACGACCTTTTGGGTTTTTCAGGGAGCGGGCATTAACAGAATATCGTTGATTTATAGTGGATTAACTTTAAACCAGTACGGCGTTGCCTCGCCTTAGTTCAAAGAGAACGATTCTCTAAGGTGCTGAAGCACCAAGTGAATCGGTTCCGTACTATCTGTACTGTCTGCGGCTTCGTTGCCTTGTCCTGATTTAAATTTAATCCACTATACCTGATTACGGTACGCATTCATCCGCGCTTGAGATTTGTGTTGAATCGGCTGTGCTTTTAAAGGCGCATTTTGTCTTAGCCGTAACGCCGTTGGAAATCGCTCATAAAGTCCGCCAATGCCTGTACGCCTTCGAGCGGCATGGCGTTGTAGATGCTGGCGCGCATGCCGCCGACGGTTTTGTAGCCTTTAAGCAGGCACAGGCCTTGCAGTTCGGCTTCGAGGACGAAGCGGCGGTCGAGTTCGGCGGAGGCGGTTTGGAAGACGACGTTCATTTTGGAGCGGGCATCGGGGCGGATTCGGTTGATGTAGAAGCCGCCGCTGTTGTCGATGGCGTCGTAAAGCGTTTGGGCTTTGATGTTGTTGACGGCTTCGATTTTCTTCACGCCGCCTTGTGTCAGCAGCCAGCGGAACACTAAACCTGACATATAAATGGCGTAGGTTGACGGGGTGTTGTACATGCCGTCGCGGTTGATGTGGGAACGGTAGTTGAAAACGTCGGGAATGCTGTCGGGGCAGCGGTCGAGCAGGTCTTCTCGGGTGATGACGACGGTTGTGCCGGCAGGACCGATATTTTTTTGTGCGCCCGCGTAAATCAGCCCGTAGTCGGAAACGTCAAATTCGCGCGAGAGGATTTCGCTGGACATATCGCAAACGAGCGGCGGCAGGTCGTCTGAAAGTTTGGGAACGGTTTGGTATTGCAGACCGTTGACGGTTTCGTTGATGGCGAAGTGGACGAAGGCGGAGTTTTTGTCTATGTCCCAAGTTTCGACGGGCGGCAGGGCGGTGTAGTCGAATTGTTCGCCGCCGTGTGCCGCCAGTCGGATTTCGGCATCGGTCAGGCGGCTCATTTGTTCGTAAGCAATGCGGCTCCAGTTGCCCGTTACCACTGCGTCGGCAGACGGAAAGCCATGCGCCAGGTTCATGGCGACCATGTTGAATTGCGTGGTCGCGCCGCCTTGCAGGAACAGGATTTTGTAGTTGGAAGGAATGTTCAGCAGCGTGCGCAGGTCTTGTTCGGCATGATGGAGGATGCTGAGAAACATTTCCGAGCGGTGGCTCATCGCCATGACGGGGAAGCCTGTGCCGTTGTAGTCGAGCATTTCTTGTTGTGCGGTACGCAATACGGCTTCGGGCAGGACGGCGGGACCTGCGGAAAAGTTGTAGATGGGGCGGGCGGACATGGCGAGGCCTTTTTGTTTCGATGATAACAGCTTTGGATTTTAGAATGACGGCGTGCTTCGTGCAAGCCGTATGGCAGGAAAATGGGGTCGTCTGAAAAAGAAAGATTGGAAATAAAATGATTATTATCAATGGGTAAGGTTTAATGGCGATTTTTCAGACGACCGTTTTTGTCAACAATTTTAAGCTTGGTTTTATGCTGCCAGGCGTATCCATTCTATGAGGTCGTCTGAAAAAAGCCGCGATAAATCAACGCTTTTCTTTTGAGTGGAAAGCGGTTATAATAAGCCAATTTTTCAATTTTGACGAAAAATGGCCACGGGGCCATTTTTTTGTTTATGTACTCCGGGAGATTCATGGATATTCAAACAATTCTCGAAAAAACCCTGCCGGGTTTGGGCTACGAACTGGTCGATTTCGAGCTGACTGCGCAAGGCACGCTGCGCGTGTTCATCGATAAGGAAGGCGGTATCACCGTCGAAGACTGCGCGACTGTCAGCAATCATTTGAGCCGCGTGTTCATGGTGGAAGACATCGATTATAAAAATCTGGAAATTTCCAGCCCCGGCCTTGACCGGCCTCTGAAAAAAGCCGCCGATTTCGTGCGCTTTGCAGGACAACAGGCAAAAATCAAAACCCGCCTGCCGGTTGACGGACAAAAGAATTTTATCGGCCGCATCGAGGGTTGTGAAAACGATACCGTAACGCTCTCTTTCGACGGCAAAACCGCGCAAATCGGCTTGGATAATATCGATAAAGCCCGCCTGCGCCCCGAATTTAAATTTTAAAACTTGATATTGGAGATTCTAAAAAATGAGTCGCGAAATGTTGCAACTTGCCGAAGCGTTGGCAAGCGAGAAAAACGTTGAAGCGGAAGTGGTATTCCAAGCATTGGAATTTGCTCTTTCTACCGCAGCCAAGAAAAAAGCCGACCGCGAGCATATGGACGTGCGCGTCGAAATCGACCGCGATACCGGCGAATACCATACTTACCGCCGCTGGCTGATTGTTGCCGACGAGGATTACACCTATCCCGACCTGGAAAAAACCATCGAAGAAATCCAAGAAGAAATTCCGGGTACCGACATTCAAATCGGCGACTACTACGAAGAAACGCTGCCGAACGAAGGCTTTGGCCGCCAAGCCGCGCAAACTGCCAAACAAATCATCCTGCAACGCATCCGCGATGCCGAGCGCGAGCAAAATCTGAACGAATTCTTGGCCGTTAAGGAAGACATCGTTTCAGGTACGGTAAAACGCGTAGAGCGCCACGGCATCATCGTCGAAGTCGTTCCGGGCAAGCTGGACGCGCTGATTCCGCGCGAACAAATGATTCCGCGTGAAAACTTCCGCGGCGGCGACCGTATCCGCGCGCTGTTTTTGCGTGTGGACGAAATCGGCAACACTGGCCGCAAACAAGTCATCCTCAGCCGTACTTCGGGCGATTTCCTCGCAAAACTGTACGAAATGGAAGTACCTGAAATTGCAGACGGTTTGTTGGAAATCCGCGAAGTGGCGCGCGATCCGGGCCAACGTGCGAAAGTGGCGGTCAAAGCCAACGACCAACGCATCGATCCGCAAGGCACTTGTATCGGCGTGCGCGGCTCCCGTGTGAACGCCGTCAGCAACGAATTGGCAGGCGAGCGCATTGATGTGGTGCTGTGGTCGTCTGAAACTGCCGAGTTCGTGATGAACGCACTGTCTCCTGCCGAAGTCAGCCGTATCGTGATTGACGAAGACAAACACGCGGTTGACGTGATTGTCGCCGAAGACCAGCTTGCGCTTGCTATCGGCCGCGGCGGTCAAAACGTGCGCTTGGCATCTGATTTGACAGGTTGGCAGTTGAACATCATGACTGTCGAAGAAGCGGACGAACGCACTGCTGCCGAAGACGCAGCCATCCGCGACCTCTTCACCGCGCATCTGAACATCGACGACGAAACCGCCGATATTTTGGTAGAAGAAGGTTTTGCCACGCTGGAAGAAGTTGCTTACGTTCCGGCTGCCGAATTGCTCGCCATCGAAGGCTTTGACGAAGAAATCGTCGAAACCCTGCGCAACCGCGCGCGCGATGCGATTCTGACCATGGCGATTGCGTCCGAAGAGAAGCTGGAAGAAGTTTCAGACGACATGCGCAATCTGGACGGCGTAGATTCCGATATGCTCCGCAAACTGGCGGAAGCCGGCGTAACCACCCGCGACGATCTGGCGGAACTGGCCGTTGACGAACTGATTGAAATAACCGGTGTAGATGAAGAAGCGGCGAAAAAAGTGATTCTTGCCGCCCGCGAACACTGGTTTACTGAAGAGAACTAATGGGGGTACAGATGAGTAACACAACCGTAGAACAATTTGCCGCCGAACTGAAACGCCCCGTCGATGATTTGCTGAAACAACTGAAAGAAGCCGGCGTCAATAAAAACAGCGGCAGCGATTCCCTGACGCTGGACGACAAACAACTGCTGAACGCCTATCTGAAAAAGAAAAACGGCAATGACGGCGGAACCATCAGCATCCGCCGCAAAAAAACCGAAGTCAGCACTGTCAGCGGCGTCAAAGTCGAACGCAAACGCGGCCGTTCCGTAACGATTCCTTCGCCGGAAGAGCTTGCCGCCGAAGCTAAAGCCAAAGCAGTAGCTGAAGCGCAAAAAGCCGAGCAGACAGAAGCGAAAGACCAAGCCACAGAACAGGCAAAAGCCGAAGCTGAGGCCGCCGCCCGTGCCGAAGCGCGTGCGAAAGCCGAAGCGGAAGCTGCGAAGTTGAAGGCTGCCAAAGCGGCAAAAGCCGAGCCGAAAGCCAAAGCGGAAGAAGCAAAACCTGTTGAAGCGGCTGAAAAACCTGCCGAAGTGAAAGCAGCTGAAAGCAAAGCCGACGACAAACCGGCAGAACCTGCTGCACAAGCAGTTCAGGCTGAAGACAAACCTGCCCAAAGGTCGTCTGAAAAACCTGCCGAAGGCAAAGCCAAGCCTAAACAAGACAAAGGCAATAAAGGCAAAGACGCGAAAAAAGCAGCCAAACCCGCTGCCCCTGCCGCTCCGCAACCTGTGGTCAGCGCGGAAGAGCAAGCGCAACGCGACGAAGAAGCACGCCGCGCCGCCGCTTTACGCGCCCATCAAGAAGCCTTGTTGAAAGAAAAACAAGAGCGTCAGGCGCGCCGCGAAGCCATGAAACAACAGGCGGATCAGCAAGCCAAGCCCGCAGCCGAAGCCAAAGCTGCCGAGCAGCGCAAGCCTGCCGAAAAAGCCAAAGCCGCGCCCGCAGAAGGCAAAGCCGCTAATCCTGCCCGTGCGAAAAAAGAAGACCGCCACAACCGCGACGATGACAACCAAGGCCGAAACGCCAAAGGCAAAGGCGGTAAAGGCGGACGCGACCGCAATGCGCGCAACGGCGACGACGAGCGCGTACGCAGCGGTAAAAAAGGTAAGAAACTCAAACTCGAGCCGAACCAACACGCCTTCCAAGCGCCGACCGAACCTGTCGTACACGAAGTCTTGGTTCCTGAAACCATTACCGTTGCCGATTTGGCGCACAAAATGGCAGTCAAAGGCGTGGAAGTGGTCAAAGCCCTGATGAAAATGGGCATGATGGTCACCATCAACCAATCCATCGACCAAGACACCGCCCTGATTGTGGTGGAAGAACTCGGCCACATCGGCAAACCTGCCGCCGCCGACGATCCCGAAGCATTCTTGGATGAAGGCGTGGAAGCTGTGGAAGCCGAAGCGCTGCCACGTCCGCCGGTGGTTACCGTCATGGGTCACGTCGACCACGGTAAAACCTCGCTGTTGGACTACATCCGCCGCGCCAAAGTGGTACAAGGCGAAGCGGGTGGCATTACCCAGCACATCGGCGCATACCACGTTGAAACCCCGCGCGGCGTGATTACCTTCTTAGATACCCCGGGTCACGAAGCGTTTACCGCCATGCGCGCGCGCGGTGCGAAAGCAACCGACATCGTGATTCTCGTGGTCGCAGCTGACGACGGCGTGATGCCGCAAACCATCGAAGCCATTGCCCACGCTAAAGCAGCGGGCGTACCGATGGTGGTTGCCGTCAACAAAATCGATAAAGAAGCTGCCAACCCCGAGCGCATCCGCCAAGAGTTGACCGCACACGAAGTCGTGCCGGACGAATGGGGCGGCGATGTACAATTTATCGACGTTTCCGCCAAAAAAGGCATCAATATCGACGCGTTGCTCGAAGCCGTATTGCTTGAAGCCGAAGTTTTGGAACTGACCGCCCCTGTCGATGCACCCGCCAAAGGCATCATCGTTGAGGCACGTTTGGACAAAGGCCGCGGCGCGGTCGCCACCCTCTTGGTGCAAAGCGGTACGCTGAAAAAAGGCGATATGCTGCTTGCCGGCACCGCGTTCGGTAAAATCCGCGCGATGGTCGATGAAAACGGTAAAGCCGTCAACGAAGCCGGCCCGTCCATTCCGGTCGAAATCCTCGGCTTGTCCGACGTGCCGAATGCCGGCGAAGACGCAATGGTGTTGGCAGACGAGAAAAAAGCCCGCGAAATCGCGCTCTTCCGCCAAGGCAAATACCGCGACGTGCGCCTTGCCAAACAGCAGGCGGCGAAGCTGGAAAATATGTTCAACAACATGGGCGAAAACCAAGCCCAATCCTTGTCGGTCATCATCAAAGCAGACGTACAAGGTTCTTACGAAGCTTTGGCGGGCAGCCTGAAAAAACTGTCCACAGACGAAGTGAAAGTGAACGTATTGCACAGCGGCGTGGGCGGTATTACCGAATCGGACGTCAACCTTGCCATCGCTTCAGGCGCGTTCATCATCGGCTTTAACGTGCGTGCAGACGCTTCTTCGCGCAAACTTGCCGAAAATGAAAACGTGGAAATCCGCTACTACAACATCATTTACGATGCCATTGACGACGTCAAAGCAGCCATGAGCGGCATGCTGGCGCCGGAAGAGAAAGAGCAGGTTACCGGTATGGTCGAAATCCGTCAGGTCATCAGCGTATCCAAAGTCGGCAACATCGCAGGCTGTATGGTTACCGACGGCGTGGTCAAACGTGATTCCCATATCCGCCTCATCCGCAACAACGTGGTCATCCACACCGGCGAACTGTCTTCTTTGAAACGCTACAAAGACGACGTCAAAGAAGTCCGCATGGGCTTCGAGTGCGGCTTGATGATCAAAGGCTACAACGAAATTATGGAAGGCGACCAACTGGAATGCTTCGACATCGTCGAAGTTGCCCGTTCGCTGTAATTTCCCGTTGTAAATAAAAGGTCGTCTGAAAACCTCATCCATTAGGTTTTCAGACGACCTTTTCGTTTTATAGCGGATTGGATTGGCGCAGTACGGCGTTGCCCACCGCTTAATCTTGATTTGAATTCAATTCGGCATAAATGATAAACAAATTAATCAATTGAAATATAAATTCCGATTAAATAATGTTTTGAGAAAGAGTTAGAACTTGTTGAGGATAAAGCAGTCTAAGGAAGCCACGCAGTTCGACTGCGTGTAACGATTCAATCAATAAATTACGATCCCCCCAATCTGGTTATTTATCCCATCTCTCCGGATAGGCAACCGTCAGCTCACGGAAAAAATAATATCATGGATACAAAACAAGTCTTTCGCGCAATCGTTTCTGAAGAAGCCGCCGCACACTCCGCATCTTTGGAAAAGTCATCCGAACCCAAGGTTTTTCAAGGAACCAAGGGCAATGATGTCTATTATGCCACCCATACCGCAGACAACATTGTGGAAAAGGCAAATGAAGGACAGGATACCGTTTATAGCAATGTCAGCTACACCTTGCCGAACAATGTTGAAAACTTGGTTTTGACCGGTTCGGATAATATTTATGGCGCGGGCAACAATTCAGACAACGTATTGGTCGGCAACAGCGGCAACAACCGCCTGTATAGCGGGCGCGGCAATGATACGGTTTACGGGGGCGCAGGTCACGACAACATCAACGGGGGAGAAGGCGACGACCAACTGTTCGGCGATGAAGGCAACGATATCCTGGACGGCGCGGCAGGAAACGACGTATTGCAAGGGGGTGAAGGCAACGATACCTATTTGTTCGGCGAAAAAAGCGGCAATGATACAGTAATCGACCGCCAAGGCAGCAACAGCATCCGCTTTTTAGACGGCCTCAGCGCAGACGATCTGACGGTTACCGCCGTGCGCAATGCAGAAGGCGGACAGGACTGGCGTATCGCAGTGAAACACACCCAATCCGTCCTGACCATTTCCAATCAATACCAAGAAGGCAGCAATATGCCTTCCGTCCAACGGTTTGTTTTCGCAAACGGCACATTAAACCTCAACCAATTCATCAAAGCCACCCAAGCGCAAGTAGAAATACGCGACAATGCAGGCGAACGTATTGAAGGCACGGATGGAAACGACGCGCTGAACGGCACCGTCGGCAACGACGTCATCGACGGTAAAGCAGGCGCGGACATGATGCGCGGCGGCATCGGAGACGATACTTACTATGTGGATAACGCAAAAGATGTTGTCGTTGAGAATAGCGGCGAAGGCAATGATACCGTGATCAGCAGCGTTTCTTATACCGCTTCAACCCATGTTGAAAACGTTACCCTGACCGGCAACGCCAATATCTACGCGGCAGGCAACAACAGCAATAACACCCTGACCGGCAACAGCGGACACAACCGACTCAATAGCGGCCGCGGCAACGATACCGTTTACGGCATGGGCGGCAACGACAACATTAACGGCGGCGACGGCAATGACTACTTGGACGGCGGCGATGGCAACGACACCATCAACGGCGACGCAGGCGACGACACTTTAATCGGAGGAGCAGGCAAAGATATGTTGAAAGGCGGAACAGGCAACGACACCTATATTTACGGCAGCGACGATACGATTATCGACAATCAAGGCAACAATACCCTGAAGTTTTCAGACGACCTCCGTGTCAGCGACATCAAAGTAAACGTCATCGACAATGCCGACGGCAGCAAAAACTGGGAAATCACATCCGCCAACGGCTCTGCCACCATTCAAAACCAAGTTGACGCCAAAGGGCATATTTCCATCAACCAATTCCAATTCCTCGGCGAAAACTATACAGCCGAAACCCTGCTCAAAGCCGTCAACACCGGAAAAGCCGACCAAGGCATCAAAAATGAAGGCACACCGAACGACGATGTGATTGTCGGCAGCAAGTTTAATGACGAATTAAGCTCCGGCACAGACGGCAGGGACGTGATCTACGGCATGGACGGTGACGACATTATCCGAGACGAAGGCACGACCTACTGGGGCAACGAATGGTCTTCAGACGACAAACTGTACGGCGGAAACGGCAATGACAAACTGTATGCGCGGGTCGGAGCCGATTACCTCGACGGCGGCGCAGGCGACGATTATCTGGAAGGCGGAGACGGGCGCGATACCTATGTCTTCGGCAAAGGATACGGACACGACACCATTTTCGACTTCGGTTTCGATATCGACGAAGAATTCAATCCCACCTCCATCAGTAACGCCGTAAAATTTACCGGCGGCTTGACATTGGATGACTTGAATATTTCCGTGACCCCGGGCTACGACAAAACCGGCATCGACTACACGCCCGATCCGTTTGACTACACCATCAACCCCCGTCTGAACGGCAACACATGGACCGTTTCCATCAAAGGCAGCAATGACGTATTGACGATTAAAAACCAAATGGGTTCGCAAGGCGCCATATCCGAGTTCCAATTCGACAACGGCACATACAGCACGGAACAAATCATCGAACATTTCGGTTTGAAAGTATCCCATGTCCGCAAAGACGGCACGATTATTCAATACCTGAATGACGACAGCGATACCTTTGAGCAACGGCTGTACGAAGGTTCCAACCGCATTATTCACGGCACCGACAACGGCGACACCGTCAGCGTTTCAGGCAACTACGGCGGCAAAACCACCTTTATCGGCGGCAGCGGCGACGATACCGTCAAAGTCGGACACGACAGCACCATTGATGCCGGCGCAGGCAATGACACCATTTCCGGCGGCAGCTATGCCAATACGATTACCTTCGGCAAAGGCAGCGGGCATGACAAATTGTCACTGAACGCAAGCGGCGAGGACAATACCGTATTGTTCTCAGGCAATCTGACGCTGAAAGACATCGATTTGGAAATCAATAAAGCAGGAAACAACAAAGAGAACTGGGTGGTCAAACTCAAAGGCAGCGACGACACCCTGACCGTCTTGGATGCCGTCCACTCCTCAGATGGCGGCGATACCGTAGATGCGTTCAAGTTTGCCGCCTCAGGCGAAACATACAGCATGTCGCAATTCCTGACCGCTTTGGGACACGATACCGCCCATCAAGGCGTTTTGTAAGTTTCACAAAGCAATACGGCAGCATTGTCGATTGATTTGTTTTTTCAGACGACCCCTGAAGGACTAGGGGTCGTCTGAAACTTTATTGTGTGGCGATGAACTATAAAGTGGGAACAGTCCGTCTGATTTTGACTGGGTTGCTTGGGGAACAGGGTAAAGTAAGAATATGATTGATGTCCAAAAATAAGGAATAAACCGATGAAGCATATATTATTAGTGGCTGCCATGATTTTAAGCAGTTTCGCGAACGCAAACGAAATGAGCAATCCTTGTGTCTATCATCCCGATTTGCCGGGATGCGCGGGCAATAACCGACCGATGGGACAGGGAGGTAGGGTAATTAATATCCCGAACCGTTGGGGGGCGATTTATTTTAATCCGGTCAATCGTGCGGTAGGCTATTCTGAGAATAATACCGAAGGTTATCGTTCGGCTAATAAGGAAGCATTGGAAAGCTGTATTAAAGCTGGAGGTGGAAAAAATCCTATTGCCCGTGACGGAAAAGGCTGTCGGTTGAAACACGAATACCGTAATATCTGTGCTGCTATTGCAGTTGGTGGTAAAGAAGAAGGTAAAGGAGGAACTGGAACCGCTGGAGATGATGATGTGGAAATTGCCAAAGAACTTGCGCTGAAAGGATGCAGCAAACATTCCAATGAATGTGTTATCCGTTACTCTGGCTGTTCTCGTCATCCTGATTACCGCTATTAAGTGATTTTATTTTTCAGACGACCCCCGAAGGATTAAGGGTCGTCTGAAACTTTATTGTGTGGCGATAGACGATAAAGAGAAAACAGCCCATCTGATTTTGACTGGGTTGCTTAGGGAACAGGGTAAAGTAAGAATATGATTGATGTTCAAAAATAAGGAATAAACCGATGAAGCATATATTAGTGGCTGCCATGATTTTAAGCAGTTTCGCGAACGCAAACGAAATGAGCAATCCTTGTGTCTATCATCCCGATTTGCCGGGATGCGCGGGTAATAACCGACCGATGGAACAGGGAGGTAGGGTGATTAATATCCCGAGCCGTTGGGGGGCGATTTATTACAATGCTGCAAATCAAGCAATAGGTTATTCTGAAAACAATACCTCAGGCTACCGTTCAGCCAATAAAGAGGCATTGGCAAATTGCATTAAGGCAGGAGGCGGTAAGAATCCATTGGATCGCAATGGGGAAGGCTGTAGCTTAATGACTGAATTTCAGAATAGGTGTGGAGCGATTGTATTGGGAGGAGATGGAGGAAGATATAGGGCTGCTGCAAAAAATGCCGATTCTATTGCTGAGGCAGAGCAAAAGGCGATTTCCGCATGTGAGGCAGGGCAATCATTTAAATGTACTGTCCGCTATTCAGGCTGTTCGCGCCATCCTGATTATCGTTATTAAGTGATTTTATTTTTCAGACGACCCCAAATGTTCAGAGGTCGTCTGAAAACTTATTTTGTAACGATAGAGTCGAAAGCGATGTCGGTTTATACGGCAGGGTTTTGAGAGAAACGAATAGCGGAAAAGATTAAGAGGTATAAAGATGAAGAAGATATTTTTGATGTTGTTGGCAATGCAGATTAGCCCCTTTGTTTTAGCCGACGGATTGAATGCGATTAACGATCCTGTAATGAATCCTTGTATTCAAAGACCGGACTTGGCGGGGTGTAGCGGTAATAATCAGTCAGGAGGACAGGCACGTCGGGTCATCAATATCCCTAATCGTTGGGGAGCGATTTATTTTAATCCAGCCAATCGAGCTGTTGGTTATTCTGAAAACAATACTAAAGGTTACCAATCTGCCAACAAAGAGGCTTTGGAAAGTTGTATTAAGGCTGGGGGAGGCAAAAATCCGATTGCCCATGATGGGAAAGGGTGTAGATTGAAACATGAATACCGTAATACCTGTGCGGCTATTGCAATAGGCGGTAAAGAAGAAGGTAAAGGAGGGTTTGGTATTGTTGGAAATGATGATGTGGAAGTTGCTAAAGAACTTGCGTTAAAAGGATGTAGTAAACATTCTGATGAATGTGTTATCCGCTATGCAGGCTGTTCCCGCCATCCTGATTACCTTCGTTACTAAATGAATTTTCAGACGACCTCTAAATGCTAAAAGGTCGTCTGAAAACTTATTTTGCAGTGATGGGGTCGAAAGCGGTGCCGAGTTATGCGGCAAGGTTTTGAGAGAAACGAATAGTGGAAAAGATTAAGAGGTATAAAGATGAAGAAGATATTTTTGATATTGATGGCATTGAATAGTTTTACTGCCTTGGGCAACCCTTTGGGAGGGAATCCGACTGACGGTTATTGCCAAACTGTCGATGGCAGCGCGTGCGGTTGGGGAGGTGGCAGTTCGTCTTCTCGACGGGTGTATAAAGTGCCGAACCGTTGGGGAGCAATTTACGTAAATCCTGCAAATGCAGCAATAGGTTATTCTGAAAATAATACTGAAGGCTATCGTTCCGCCAATAAAGAAGCTTTGGCAAATTGCATTAAAGCTGGAGGAGGGAAGAATCCTATTGCCAGCGATGGCAAAGGTTGTCGTAGGATGACGGAAGTCCGTAATTCTTGTAGTGCAGTTGCCATTGGAGGCGTTGTTGGCAATGGTGGGGCTGGTGTAAAAAGTGATGATAATTTAGAGAAAGCAGAACAAAAAGCCTTGGCTGCGTGTAGTGAATATTCTGATAAATGTGTCATTAAATATTCAGGTTGTTCACGCCATCCTGATTATTAATTAAATTTTCAGACGACCCCTAAATATTCAGAGGTCGTCTGAAAAGCCCTTCGCTTTCCGTTCCGACAAAAACTGTTTTAAAACCGACCGCGCTTCGATGTGCGGTTTTTTGTTGTCTGTGTTTTGTTTGTTTTCGGTTTCAGACGACCTTGTTTTCTAAACGGCATTGGGGTCGTCTGAAAAATAGGGAAAACGGGGAGGCGGTTGTCGCGGGATGGGGAGGGATTCAATTTGTTGGATGAGGGGCGGGGAGTAGGGTAGGGATGGATGGGTAAAGAAGGGTATTTGGTGCGTATGGAGGTTAAACGGGGATGGGCTGTTGCTGAAATGAAAGTAGGCAGGCATCAAAAAAGGTCGTCTGAAAATGTTCAGACGACCTTTTGCGGGGTATTCAAGCTATGATTTATTTATCGCGGCTGAATACGATTTTGGTTGCTTGGATGGCTACGCAGACTGCACCGCCGATGAAGATCAAGTCGGCTGCTGTGCGTACCCAGCGCAGGGTGTCGAGGATTTCCATTTGCAGGAATTCTTCGCTACGGGCATACCACAGACCATGAGTGATGGAGGCGTATGCTTGAATCGCGCCGACAGGCAGCAGGCTGATGGCGATCATGCCGACCAAGCCGCCGTTGAGCAGCCAGAAGCCCCAAGTCATGAGTTTGTCGTCGAATTTTGCGTTTGGTTTCAGGTAGCGGGCAACCAGCAATACGAAGCCCAGTGCCAAGAAACCGTACACACCGAACAAGGCTGCGTGTGCGTGAACTGCGGTAGTGTTCAGGCCTTGGATGTAGAACAGGGAAATCGGCGGGTTAATCAGGAAGCCGAATACGCCGGCACCGATCATGTTCCAGAAGGCAACTGCTACGAAGCACATCAGCGGCCAACGCAGGCGTTTCGCCCATTCGGATAGGTGTTGGTAAGACCAGTGTTCGTAAGCTTCACGACCCAGCAATACCAGCGGTACGACTTCCAATGCGGAGAAGCAGGCACCGATTGCCATAGAGGCGGAGGTAGAACCGGAGAAGTACAGGTGGTGCAGCGTGCCCGGGATACCGCCCAACATGAAGATGGCGGCGGCGGCCAGAGTGGATGCGGTTGCGGTACTGCGGCGGACGAAGCCCATGTTGTAGAAGATGAAGGCGAAGGCTGCGGTAGCGAATACTTCGAAGAAGCCTTCTACCCACAGGTGAACCACCCACCAGCGCCAGTATTCCATCACGGCAATCGGGGATTTTTCGCCGTAGAACAGACCGGGCGCGTAGAACACGCCGACACCGACCATGGAGGCAACGAAGATTGCCAGCAGGTTTTTGTCCACGCCTTTTTCTTTAAAGGCGGAGATGGTGCAGCGCAACATCAGGAACAGCCACAACAGCAGGCCGACCATCAGCAGGAGTTGCCAGAAACGGCCCAAATCGAGGTATTCGTAACCTTGGTGTCCGAACCAGAAGTTGAATTTAGGCGGAATGACGTGGGTCAGGGCGAAGAAGTTACCTGCGTAAGAACCGCCGACTACGATAAACAGGGCGATGTACAGGAAGTTCACGCCGGCGCGTTGGAACTTGGGATCTTTGCCTCCGTTAACAATCGGAGCCAGGAACAGACCTGCTGTCAGGAAGCCGGTTGCAATCCAGAAGATGGCGGATTGGATGTGCCAAGTACGGGTCAATGCGTAAGGGAACCAGTCGGACATTTCGAAGCCGAGTGCTTCGTCAATGCCGTAGAAACCTTGACCTTCGACGGTGTAGTGTGCGGTCAGACCGCCCAGCAACACTTGTACCACAAACAGGGCGACTGTCAGGAAGACGTATTTGCCCAATGCTTTTTGGGAAGGAGTCAGCTGTACTTTGGAAATCGGGTCTTCAGTCGGAACTTCTACTTCTTCGTGTTTGGTCAGGAAGGAGTAACCCCACATCAGCAGGCCGATACCCATCAAGAGCAATACAACGCTGGTAAACGACCACATGTAGTTTTCAGTAGTCGGTACGTTGTTGATCAGAGGCTCGTGCGGCCAGTTGTTGGTGTAAGTGAAGTTCTCGTCAGGACGGTTGGTCGAAGCAGACCATGAAGTCCAGAAGAAGAAGTTGAACAGTTTTTCACGCGCTTCTTTACTTGGCAATGTGTTGTTTTTCATTGCGAAGTGTTCGCGGGTCGTCTGAAGGGCGGGATCATCGCTGTATACGCCGTGGTAGTAAGGCAGGATGCTCTCAATGGCTTTGACACGGGTATCGCTGATAACGACGCTGCCGTCTTCTTTAATACGGCTTTGGTTGCGGTATTCGTCGGCAAGGCGGGTTTTCAGTACGGCTTGTTCTTCAGGAGAAACTTCGTTGAATTTTTTGCCGTAAGTCTCTTGCGCAGTCAAATCCAACCATGCGACAAGCTCGCGGTGCAGCCAGTCGGCTGTCCAGTCCGGAGCCTGGTATGCGCCGTGTCCCAATACGGAACCGACTTCCATACCGCCGGTGGTTTGCCAGGCTGATTGACCTGCCAAAATATCGTCTTTAGTCATCAGCTGCGTGCCTGATGCCGAAACGACTTTCTCAGGGTAAGGCGGGGCTTTTTTATAAACCTCGCTGCCCATGTAGCCAAGAATGGTAAAGCAGACTGCCAGGACGGCAAACAGCAAGTACCATAGCTTCTTGTACTGTCCCATTTCAGAACTCCTTATTTTGGTAAAAAGTGGTTGCTTATAAATTCATACTATATGAATGTTAAAGATTGTAGCACTCTTTTCAGGCAAAAGAAATATTCTCTTAACAACAATCTTTAAAAAACAGATATATAGTCAATAATAATTCTTATTATCAAAAATACGATGGCATTTTTGTAAAGAATTGGATAAAACATGTGAACAATAATAGACGATTTGATGTAGTTTTATCTAGTTATTAAGTAGTAAAATAGGTAGTAAAAGTTCATCTTTGATGAATTAATTGATTTAGGTCAAGATATAGCGGTAAAACCACCTACATAATCCTACAAAAGTTCACAAGAGATGCCTTTCAGACGACCCAGAATAAGGCAGTTTGAGAGAGCCGAAAGCGGTATGCCGCGGATGACAAAGGTTGAAAAAATATACCCTGACCTTCTTAAAATAGTTATTAAAGGAAATGACAACTATGAAACGCCAAGCTTTAGCTGCAATCATTGCTTCAGTTTTTGCTTTAGCCGCCTGTGGTGAGCAAGCTGCCCAAAAACCTGCCGAGCAAACCGCTTCCGCTTCCGCTCCTGCAGCTTCCGAGGCTCCTGCTTCCGGTGCTCAAGCTGCTGCCGAAACCCCCGCTGCCGAGCTGCCTGTTATCGACGCGGTAACTACCCACGCTCCTGAAGTTCCGCCTGCCATCGACCGCGACCATCCTGCACGTGTCCGCGTGAAAATGGAAACCGTCGAAAAAACCATGAAAATGGATGATGGCGTGGAATACCACTACTGGACATTTAACGGCGACGTTCCGGGCCGCATGATCCGCGTACGCGAAGGCGATACCGTAGAAGTCGAATTCTCTAACAACCCGTCTTCTACCGTACCGCACAACGTTGACTTCCACGCTGCTACCGGTCAAGGCGGTGGTGCAGAAGCCAGCTTCACTGCTCCGGGCCGTACTTCTACATTCAGCTTCAAAGCCCTGCAACCCGGTCTGTACATCTATCACTGTGCCGTTGCCCCTGTCGGTATGCACATCGCCAACGGTATGTACGGTCTGATTTTGGTTGAACCTAAAGAAGGTCTGCCTAAAGTGGACAAAGAGTTCTACATCGTACAAGGCGACTTCTACACCAAAGGTAAAAAAGGTGCGCAAGGCCTGCAACCGTTCGATATGGACAAAGCCATCGCCGAACAACCTGAATACGTTGTATTTAACGGTCACGTAGGCGCTATCGCCGGCGACAATGCTCTGAAAGCTAAAGCAGGCGAAACCGTCCGTATGTACGTTGGTAACGGTGGTCCGAACCTCGTTTCTTCCTTCCACGTTATCGGTGAAATCTTCGATAAAGTTTACGTAGAAGGCGGCAAACTGATCAACGAAAACGTACAAAGTACCCTGATCCCTGCCGGGGGTGCAGCGATTATCGAATTTAAAGCCGATATTCCGGGCAGCTATACTTTGGTTGACCACTCTATCTTCCGTGCGTTCAACAAAGGCGCGTTGGGTCAATTGAAAGTAGAGGGCGCAGAGAACGCTGAAATCATGACCAAAAAACTGGAAGACAAAGCCTATGCAGGTAGCGGTGCAGCTTCAGCCCCTGCCGCTTCAGCTCCGGCTGCCCCTGCATCTTCCGCAGCAGCGCCTGCTTCCGCAGCATCTGCAGGTAAAGGCGGCTACTAATCCAGTCATCTCGGCGTAGAGACAGAAAAAAGCCACTGCTGTTCCGGCTGATGCAAGGACAACAGTGGCTTTCTTCCACAATCAATCGAAAGATTGGTTTTTCAGACGACCTATCAAGTATCGAAGGTCGTCTGAAAAACCAGTTTCAAGTATAGTGGATTAAATTTAAATCAGGACAAGGCGACGAAGCTGCAGACAGTACAGATAGCACGGAACCGATTCACTTGGTGCTTCAGCACCTTAGAGAATCGTTCTCTTTGAGCTAAGGCGAGGCAACGCCGTATTGGTTTAAAGTTAATCCACTATATGCACGAACCGACAAGCCCAAAGCACAATAATTCAGACGGCTTTTAAGGATTTTTATCCGGTTTCGCTATATAATCAGAGCCTAATACTCCGTATTCAGATGAGAAAGCCCGTTATGAAACTCATACCACTCCTCGCCTTCTTTACCCTTGTCGCAAGCGGCAGTGCAGCGGCGGCCGAAATGGCAAAAGTTGAAGGCGGCAGCTACCGCCCGCTCTATCTGAAGAAAGAAACAAGCCTCATTAAAGTCAAACCCTTCCAAATCGACAAATATCCTGTTACCAATGCCGAATTTGCAGAGTTTGTCAAAAAACACCCGCAGTGGCAAAAAGGCAAAGTCAGCTCCAAACAAGCCGAACCTGCCTACCTCAAACACTGGGTTAAAACCGGCAGCAACAGCTACGCGCCCAAACCCAACGAACTGAAACATCCGGTAACCAACGTATCTTGGTTTGCCGCCAATGCCTACTGTACTGCGCAAGGCAAACGCCTGCCGACCATAGACCAATGGGAATTTGCCGGACTTGCCTCCGCCACACAGAAAAACGGTTCTGCCGAACCGGGCTACAACCGTACCATTCTTGACTGGTATGCAGACGGCGGCAGAAACGGCTTGCGCGATGTCGGCAAAAGCAAACCCAACTACTGGGGCATTTACGATATGCACGGCTTGATTTGGGAATGGACGGAAGACTTCAACAGCAGCCTGCTCTCGTCTGGCAATGCCGATACGCAAATGTTTTGCAGCGGCGCATCCGTAGGTTCCAGCGACCCATCGAATTACGCCGCCTTCCTGCGCTACGGCATACGCACCAGCCTGCAATCCAAATACGTCTTGCACAACCTAGGCTTCCGCTGCGCCTCGAAATAACCGGTTTCATCACCAAAGCAGCTTTGGCGGTACTGAAAGGTATCGCCTTTTTTTTGCCACTATAAAAGGTCGTCTGAAAACATTCCGTTTCTCCGAAACCATGTTTTCAGACGACCTTTTTGGATGATTGGGTTCTATCGATCTGAATGGGTTGCGTACGTTCTATAGTGGATTAACTTTAAACCAGTACGGCGTTGCCTCGCCTTAGCTCAAAGAGAACGATTCTCTAAGGTGCTGAAGCACCAAGTGAATCGGTTCCGTACTATCTGTACTGTCTGCGGCTTCGTCGCCTTGTCCTGATTTAAATTTAATCCACTATATAAACCTTGCTTATCATTTTCTTCAGATGATTCAAATCAAATATTAATTACATATAATTAATAATATTGTAATAATACTATACAATATAACTAATTCTAAATAATTAAATATAATTATTTGGGATTAGTTAGTATTGTTAAAAATTCAAATTTGGAGAATGAAAAGATGAAACTAAACTTATCCGTCAAACCGCTGTGTTTGGTGTTGTCCCTTGTTTTTGCAAATGTTTGTGTTGCGGAAGGTATTGCGACAGGGACGATGCACAAAAACGGTTCTGTCGCATTGGGCAAAGAATCGAAGGCGGGGGAGAATGCGACTGCGTTGGGCGATAAATCGGCTGCGGCGGGTTATAAGTCTGTTGCTGCCGGCTATGATTCAAACGCTTCGGGTTTGAGCGCGTCGGCATTTGGCAGCGAGGCTAAGGCGGAAGCATTGCGGACGGTTGCCGTCGGTTTCAGGGCGAATGCAAAAGGAACCAACGATATTGCCGTCGGCGGCGCATCGAAGGCTTCCGGTGGGCAGTCGGTGGCGGTCGGTTTGATGTCGCAGGCAACGGGTTTGCGTTCTATCGCGGTCGGCGAAAGCGCGAAGGCTGCCGATATTGATGCGGTTGCGTTTGGACGCGGCAGCGAAGCCAATGCACTCAGTTCCACTGCTGTCGGGGATAGGGCAAAAGTCAACGGTACGCAGGCGGTTGCGCTGGCATCTGCTGCCGAGGCAAACGGTTATCAGGCGGTTGCAGTCGGTACGCGCGCGGTTGCCGAAGAAACCAACAGCGTGGCATTGGGCGTGGAATCTTCATCCACTGCGCTCAACGGTCTTGCCGCAGGCACGCGCGCACGGGTACGGAAATCGGGCGGAACGGCTTTGGGCGCAGGTGCTGCCGCATTTGAGGAAAAATCTGCTGCTTTGGGCTACAAAGCGGAAGCGCGTCAGCAAAACTCCGTGGCAATCGGTACGGACAGCGTTGCCGATACTGCGGCAGGCGTTGCAGGCCATGACTTTGCCACCGGCGCGGCAAGTACGGAAACGGGTAAGGCATGGGTATCGACTTTGGGCGCGGTATCTGTCGGCAGCGAACAAAACAGCCGCCAGATTACTAATGTTGCTGCGGGTAAGGAGGATACGGATGCGGTCAACGTTGCCCAAGTGAAGAGCCTTGCCCGCCAAACCCAAAGCAGCCTTGCCGCAGCCGAGAGCAATCACCAGACCCAAATCGCCGCTTTGCGCAACGAAGCCAAAGTCCGTATGGACAAACTTGAAGAGCGCGCCGATTCAGGCTCCGCCGCTGCAATCGCAGTCGGCAGCCTCGGACAGGCATATCAGCCGGGACAAGGTGCGGTTTCCGTCGCAAGCGGTATCTGGCGCGGTAAAAGCGGCTACGCCGTAGGTATTTCCAAAGTATCCGCCAGCGGCAAATGGCTGGTTAAAGGCTCGGCAGTCGGCGCGGCGAAAGGCGGTGCGGGCGGCGGTGCCAGCGTAACCTACCTCTGGTAATCGTTGTTAGGTGTATCGCCGAAAGGTCGTCTGAAAACATTCCATTTCTCCGAAACCGTGTTTTCAGACGACCTCGTTCTTGATAATTCCCTATTTGTCCCAATTCTGTCGATGTTATTAATTTTCGACAGAACAAAATGAATTCCAAATACGCCCCGCTTTTCCAACCCTTCACGCTGAACAACGGCGTAACCGTCAAAAACCGCCTCGCCGTTGCGCCCATGACCCATTTCGGTTCGCACGCCGACGGTTTAATCAGCGACCAAGAGCGCACGTTCCTCGGCAACCGCGCAGGTGATATGGGGCTCTTTATCTCCGCCGCCACTTTGGTTCAAGACGGCGGCAAAGCTTTTCGCGGACAGCCTGAAGCTACGGGCGAACACTGCCTCGACAGCCTGAAAGAAACCGCCCAAATCATTCAAAAACAAGGTGCGAAAGCGATTTTGCAAATCCATCACGGCGGCTCTAAAGCGATGGCGGAACTCAACCGCCGCGACAAAATCAGCGCGTCCGCCAGCGAAGAAGAAGGTGCGCGTGAAGCGAGTGCTGCAGAAGTGGAAGAACTCATCGCCTCCTTCGCCCAAGCTGCCGATTTGGCGATTCGCGCAGGCTTTGACGGCGTGGAAATTCACGGCGCGAACGGCTATTTAATCCAACAGTTTTACTCCGCCCAAAGCAACCGCCGCAGCGATCAATGGGGCGGCAGCTTGGCAAACAGAATGCGCTTTCCGCTCGCCGTCGTCGATGCCGTTGCCGCCGTCCGCAACAAACACCAACGCAACGACTTCATCATCGGCTACCGCTTCTCGCCCGAAGAGGCAGGCGAAGACGGGCTGACCATGACCGAAACCGGCGCACTGATTGACGCGCTGGTGCAAAAGCCGCTGCAATACCTGCACGTTTCCTTGTGGGAATTTGATAAGAAAATCCGCCGCGGCGGCGATACGGAGCAAACCCGTATGCAGTTCATCCATGACCGCATCAACGGCAAGCTGCCCCTTATCGGCGTGGGCAACCTGTTTACTGCCGATCAAATTTTGGCCGCTTATGAAACCGGCTGGGCGGAATTTATCGCATTGGGCAAAACCGTCATGATCAATCCGCACATCGCCACACAAATCCGCGAAGGCCGCGAAGCCGAAATCGAAACGCAACTCGACCCGACGCGCGCCGACCATTACGGCTTCCCCGACATCCTGTGGGAATTTTCCGCCAGCGGTACGCAATCGTGGCTGCCGCCGGTAAAAGGCGCGGACTGGAAGCCGGTAGATGCCTGATTGACTGTAACGACAGCTTAAAATGGCAAAGATCATGTTTGCTGTTTGATGAGGTCGTCTGAAAAGGTTTCGGCATACGCATAGCCTTTTCGCTATGCCTGAGAGGTCGTCTGAAAAATCAAATACGAGATTTCAGACGACCTTTTTATTGTTTTGCTTCAAGGAAATGACGGTTGATGTACCAGTCGGCTTGTGGTGCTGATGAACATGTTTTATCGGGCGAGGGGGGATTAAACAACATAGTCTTGCCGTTGTTTAGCCTATGGGTCGTCTGAAACGGGAAAAGGTGATGCGTGTGATGAGATGGTTTGATGGATGTGGTTTTAAAAGTGTTGTTATATATCATATATTATTTTGATTTAAATCAGGCGGTTGAGAAAAAGGAGAGGTTTTTTTAACTTGCGGTTTGGGTACTTTGTCATATATATGTTTTAATTCATGCTTTGAGTTGTAATGCTGTTATTTATAATCACTTGAAAACCTGCGGTTGTTTGTAATATAACTAAATTATTGTTTTTTTTTATATTTTTTGACTTTGTGGGCAATGATGCAGATTGTCTTTGGCAGGGTTGGCGTAAGGAGTAAAAAATGCATGTTGTCGTTCTTCCATCGTGGTATCCGAAATCCGAAACGGATGTGGACGGGATTTTCTTCCGTTTGCAAGCTCAAGCTTTGCAGCGCAAAGGCTTGAAAGTAGGGGTCATTGCACCTTTGTTCCGCTCGTTGCGGACGGAGTGGAAAAGTGTTTTGACCGGACCTTATGGAATGCGGCATCACCGGCAGGGCGGTTTGAATACTTATGTTTACGACAGCATGTATTTTTTCCCGCATTGCCCCGTCGTCGATATCGACCGTATCCGTTGGGTAAGGGCGGGGATGAAGGCGTTCAAGCGGTATGTGGTGGAAAACGGCAAGCCGGACGTCCTCCATGCGCATACGATGAATTTCGGTGGCGTTTTGGCGCATGAAATTTCTAAGAAATACGGTATTCCTTATGTGATTACCGAACACAGCAGCGCGATTGCCCGCAACCTGGTCCGTCCGAACCAATGGCCCAGTATGAAAGAATCCGCCCGACATTGTCAGGCGCGTTTTGCGGTCAGCAAGGATTTTTGTGCATTGCTGCGCGAGAAATACGGTTTGGACTGGGAATATCTGCCGAATATTTTGGGCGATAACTTTGCGCGTCCGTTCGAGCCTTTCGATAAGTCCCATCAGGATTTCACGTTTTGCTCCGTTTCCCACTTGCGCCATCTGAAAGGGCATGACTTATTGCTTCCCGCCTTTGCCAAGGCTTTGGAAAAGTATCCCTTCCTCAAACTCAAAATCGGCGGCAATGGCGCGGAGGCGGAAAATCTGCGCCGCTTGGTCGACGAATTGGACATCGGTCATGCCGTCACCTTTTTGGGCGCGTTGAAGACGGATGAGGTCTTGGACTTGATGCGCCATAGCAATGCTTTTGTACTCGCCAGCCGTGTGGAAACGTTCGGCGTAGTGTTTATCGAAGCGCTGTCACAAGGCCTGCCGGTCATTGCGACGATGTGCGGCGGGCCACAGTCGATCGTCAATGAAAACAATGGTTATCTGATTCCGACTGAAAATATAGAAGCCCTGAGTGATGCGCTGATTCGGATGTATGAAGAACGAGGAAAGTTTTCAGCGGAAAAATTACGCGCGGATTGCTTGAACGAATTTGGCGAAGATGCCGTAATTGGAAGGCTGATTCAAGCATTTGAAAAAGTGACCGGCAAATCGGCAGAAGTATGAAGCGTTTAATTGGTATGTGAAAAGTATGAGGCTTGCAGTCAGGCTTAAAGTTTGGCGCAAGCCTTTATTGTTTGCGGAAATGATTCATTTTTGATTAAAATTATCCTATTTGACTATAAGATTAAACTTTCAGCGGGTAGAACAAGATTTATGTCATTTTAAATACGGAAATATTAAGGAATCCCTCATGAAAATCAAACTTTCAGCCTTCGTCTTGTCACTTGCTGTTTGTACGCATGCCCATGCGCTGACTACGCGTCCGGTCGAGCATACTTGTCCGATAGGCGGCGAAAAATTCACATCGGTTATGGTAATGTCGGGTTTTTCGATCGATATGAAGACTGATTTGGAGCCGGTAGGCATGGTTATGGCGCCTGCCCCCATTCCGGTTTGTCCGAGCAATAAGTTTGTCATGTTTAAGGACGACTTTACGCAACAAGAATTGGATAAGTATGAAAAAGTCATCCAGAGCGAGGCTTATCTCAAGCAGGTGGCTGAAAAGGCCTCAGCGCAAAGGTTGTTAGGGGTGATGCTGGAGCTGGCGGGCGAAAACCAAAATACGGAACAAATGGCATGGATATTTTTGCAGGCCAGTTGGCTGGGCAGTCAGCGGCAAGATCTGGAAAAAGTCCTGCATTATGCTGATTTAAATTTGAAAGATGGCAACCAGCATATTGAAAAACTGACCACTATGAAGTTTGTGCGCGGAGAAATGTTGCGCAAGTTGGGGCGGTTTGATGAGGCGAAAAAGCAGTTCGAAGAATTATCAAAAGAGCCGACGGTAAAAGCTTCCGAGTATTTGCAAAAGCTGACGGAACTGGAGTTGGAACTGACGGCAGAAAAAGACATCTATTCGCATCCGGTAAGACAAACCTTGCGTTTACGAGGAAAAATAAAAGACGAGTCATCACAGTTGTAAGATTTGGCTGCCGTATGTGGCAAAATGCAGCAAAAAGGTCGTCTGAAACCTGATTTGGGTTTCAGACGACCTTTTTGCTTTAG
The DNA here is from genome assembly GCF_022749495.1 of Neisseria macacae ATCC 33926. Lineage (NCBI taxonomy): Bacteria > Pseudomonadati > Pseudomonadota > Betaproteobacteria > Neisseriales > Neisseriaceae > Neisseria > Neisseria macacae. Next base: position 713,931 of record NZ_CP094241.1, read on the forward strand.
GGCTTAGTGCTTATTTCGCTGCGGAAGCACCGGTGCTTGCCGCGGAGGCTGCTGTGGCACTTGCTGCCGAAGCGGTGGAAGCGGCTTCGGCTTTTGCGCCGGCTGCGGCGTTTTCACCCCAGGCGGCAGGGTATTTGTAACCTGCGAAGCGTTGGCGCGCGTAGGCTTTGAACTCGTCGGAGTTGTAGGCTTCGGTTACGTCTTTGAGCCATTGGCTGTCTTTGTCGGCGGTTTTGACGGCTGCCCAGTTGACGTAGGCGAAGCTCGGTTCTTGGAACAGGGCTTCGGTCAGCTTCATGCCGCTGCTCATGGCGTAGTTGCCGTTAACGATGGCGAAATCGACGTCGGCGCGGCTGCGCGGCAGTTGTGCGGCTTCAAGCTCTATGATTTTGATGTTTTTCGGATTTTCGGCGATATCGGCTTTGGAAGCAGTCAGCGGATTAACACCGTCTTTCAACTTAACCCAGCCCAATTCGTTCAACATGACCAGCGCGCGGGCGAAGTTGGACGGGTCGTTAGGCGCGGAAACACTGCTGCCGTCTTTGACTTCGTCCAGCGATTTCAGTTTGCCCGGATACAGGCCCAAAGGCGCGGTCGGTACTTGGAAGGCTTCGGTGATGTCTAATTTGTGTTCTTTTTTGAAGTCGTCCAGATAAGGCTTGTGCTGGAAAATATTGATGTCCAGTTCGCCTTCTGCCAAAGCGAGGTTGGGGCGGACGTAGTCGGCGAATTCAAGCAGTTTGACGGTATAACCTTTTTTCTCCAGCGCAGGTTTGATTTGGTCTTTGACCATGTCGCCGAAGTCGCCGACGGTCGTACCGAAGACGATTTCTTTTTTTGCGCCATTGTCGGCGGCAGGTGATGCGGCGGATGCGGCGGATGTGCTGTCTTTTTGACCGCCGCAGGCTGCCAGTATCAAGGCGAGCGCGGCGGCGGAAAGGGTTTTGAAGAAGGTGTTTGTCTGCATGTTTTACTCCTGGTAAGTGTTAAGTCGATTTTTCAGACGGCCTCTGCCGTCGGGACAGTTGGGATTTTAAATCCATTTATGGGAAACGGGACGGTTTTTTATGGTGAGGTACAGGCCTTTGGCGGAACGGTAACACAGCCAAATCAATCCCGCTTTAAAAGTCAGGGCTGAGATGAGCTTGAGCCAATCCAACGAGGTGGCGAACGGAGAAATATCAAAGGCGGTATCGGCACTTTCATACATTTCATCTGTTCCGTCGATTACGGCGTGTCCGTCCATTCCATCATCATAGTCTTCAGCCATCATGGCACTTTCATCCGGCTCGCTGATTTCGCCCATTTCATCGATGTCCATCGTGCCAATTGATCCGTTCATTTCCCCTATGGAAACCATATCGTCAAATGAAAGGATGCCCCAGATGGAGACAGGAGAAGCGATAAGGGACCATATCATAAAGACAGCCAATAGCCCGACACACAATAAAATGAAGAAACCCATATCGTTACGCATCATTTTGCTGTTGCGCGCGTTGACGTCGGAGGGCGGGTGTTCTAATTTTTCCAAGATGACGAGTTGGGCAAGAAAGATGCCGATACTCAGGCCTATATACAATATTTTCGGCATATGGTTCATGGGGCCGATAAAGTACCAAAGGATATTGCCGATATTGACTAAATAAACGGCAATTAGAATTTTTTTGGCGGATTTCATGTTGTATTTTTCACTCAAAAGGTCGTCTGAAAATGCATCAGGTGTATTTTCAGACGACCTTGTTTACGTTTGTGAGGTTTAACGTTTGTCCAATTTCCGCGCCAACGCGTTGCCGATGCTTTGTATCAGGATAACGAGCAGCACGAGGATGGCGACGATGAAGATGATGACTTCGGTTTGGTAGCGGTAGTAGCCGTAGCGGATGGCGAGGTCGCCCAAGCCGCCGCCGCCTATCATGCCTGCCGCCGCGCTGTATGAGAGCAGGCCGATGGCGAGGACGGTGATGCTGGAAACCATGCCCGCGCGCGCTTCGTTCAAGAGGACTTTGCGGACGATGGCAAGCGGCGATGCGCCCATGGCGGTGGCGGCTTCAATCACGCCTTTGGGGACTTCGCGCAGGTTTTGTTCCACCAGTCGGGCAAAGTAAAACAGGCCGGACACGCTCAATACCAGTGAGGCGGCAATCGGGCCGATGGTGCTGCCGACGATGGCGCGGGTGGCGGGTATCATGGCAATCATCAGGATGACGAAGGGGAAGGCACGCATCAGGTTGACTAAGTTGTCGAGCAGGAAATTTACCGGCTTGTTGTAATGCAGCTGGCGGTTGGAAGTTACGAAAAGCAGGACGCCCAAGAGGGTGCCGAAGATGACGGCAATCGTGGTGGACAGTCCGACCATAACGAAGGTTTCACCCAAAGCGCGGACGATTTCGTCTTTCATGCCGACGATGGTGGAAACGGCTTGTTCGAATGTTAAGTCTGCCATATCAGTCCTCCCGAATCAGTTCGCGCCCGATTTCGGATTGGGCGTGGATTTGGTTGCCGCGTACTTCGACGATTTCTACTACTTTTCCTTTATCCAAGAGGGCGGCGCGGTCGCATAGGCGGCGGATGACGCTCATTTCGTGGGTTACGATGACGATGGTGACGTTGAAGCGTTTGTTGATGTCTTCCAAACATTCCAAGACGCTGCGCGTGGTGGCGGGGTCGAGGGCGGAAGTGGGTTCGTCGGCGAGGATGACTTGGGGTTTGGGTGCGAGCGCGCGGGCGATGCCGACGCGCTGTTTTTGTCCGCCGGAAAGCTGGGCGGGGTAGTGGTCGGCGCGTTCGGTCAGGCCGACGATTTCAAGGCATTCTTTAACGCGTTCTTTGATTTTTTCAGACGACCATCCGGCGATTTCCAAAGGAAAGGCAACATTGTCGGCAACGGTGCGGTTGCTCAAAAGATTGAACTGCTGAAACACCATGCCGATATTCTGCCGCGCCTGACGCAATGCTGCGGCATCGAGCGCGGTCAGCTCTTGTCCGCACACATTGACCTTGCCGCTGTCGGGACGTTCCAACAGGTTAATCAGGCGCAACAGGGTGGATTTGCCCGCGCCGGAATAGCCCATCAGACCGAAGATTTCGCCGTCTTGGATTTCGAGGCTGGTCGGCTCGACGGCGGCAAAACGGGTTTTGTCGCGCGTTTGGTAATGTTTGGAAACGTTGTCCAAAATAATCATAAATACTTCCTGATACTTCCGGAAAAAAAGAAGCCCGATGCTGTACACAACGGGCTTGAATATAAAGAAAGGAATAAAAACAGCAGAAAATGAAAATACGCTTTAGCTGTTTATGCCCGCAAGCTGTGTCAAATCGGCAATGTTAACTCATATACGACTATAATCAAAATCGGTAAATTTGTCAAGTTTTGATATGATTTGTAATTTTAAAATAATAAATTGTCAGTTTATTTGCCGAAAAGCTCCGCTACCATGCGGGCTTCTTCCTCGGTATAAGCCGCGCCGTTGAGCTTCGCAGTCAGGATAAATTCGCCGCTTAAGCCTTGTTCGGCGCAGGTTTCACGCCAGCCTTGCAGCCTTTCTTCATCGCTGGCTTTCCGTTTTAGACGACCTATGGTCTGAGCCGCCTGTTTGGTTTCTTCGTTCATACAATTCCTTAACAAAAGACAAAAGGTCGTCTGAAAATTTTCAGACGACCTTTTGATTATTTGATAACCCGCGCCAGCAAGGCTTTTTCTTTGCCCTGCATATTCGGGATTTTGACTTGGATGCCGTTGCCCGGGGCGACTTCGACGGCTGCGCCTTTGCGGGTCATTTGTTCCAGCGTAATGGTTTGGTTGCCTTCGGGGTGGATGATTTCCAAGGTGTCGCCGACGGCGAAGCGGTTTTTAACTTCCACCGTTGCCCAGCCTTCGGCGTCGATTTCGGTAACGTGGCCGACGTATTGGCTTTGTTTGGCGGTGGAATGGCCGCTGAGGTAGTTTTGATAGTCTTGGGTTTGGTGGCGTTCGAGGAAGCCGCTGGTGTAGCCGCGGTTGGCGAGGCCTTCGAGTTCGCTCAGCAAACTGTAGTCGAACGGACGGCCTGCGACGGCATCGTCAATCGCTTTGCGGTAGGACTGGGCGACGCGGGCGACGTAGTAGAGCGACTTGGTGCGGCCTTCGACTTTGAGGCTGTCCACACCGATTTTGGCGAGTTTCTCGACGACTTCAATACCGCGCAGGTCTTTGGAATTCATGATGTAGGTGCCGTGTTCGTCTTCCATAATCGGCATCATCTCGCCGGGACGGTTGGACTCTTCAATCAGGAAAACTTTGTCGGCGTAGGGGTGGCGTTTCTGACCGTTGATGCCTTCGAAGTTTTGGTTGGCTTCTTCTTGGGCTTTTTCAAAGTTGAAACCTTGCAGAAGCTGGGCGTCGCCCGCATCGCTTTCAGTGGCGTTGTGGACTTTGTAATCCCAGCGGCAGGAATTGGTGCAGGTGCCTTGGTTGGGGTCGCGGTGGTTGAAATAGCCCGACAATAGGCAACGGCCTGAGTAGGCGATGCACAATGCGCCGTGGATGAAGACTTCGAGTTCGATGTCGGGGCATTCTTGGCGGATTTCGGCGATTTCTTCCATGCTCAATTCGCGCGACAGGATGATGCGTTCGACGCCGATGTTCTGCCAGAATTTCACGCCCCAGTAGTTGGTGGTGTTGGCTTGTACGGACAGGTGGATCGGCATCTCCGGCCATTTTTCGCGCACGGTCATAATCAAACCCGGATCCGCCATAATCAGCGCGTCGGGTTTCATGGCAATCAGCGGCTCCATGTCGGCGACGAAGGTTTTGAGCTTGGAATTGTGCGGCAGGGTGTTGACGGTCAAAAAGAATTTTTTGTTGCGCTCGTGCGCTTCTTTAATGCCTTGCTCAAGGACGTCGAGTTTGGCAAATTCGTTGTTGCGGGCGCGCAGGGAGTAACGCGGGCTGCCGGCATAAACGGCGTCTGCGCCGTAGTCGTAGGCGGCACGCATACGTTCGAGGCCGCCGGCGGGAAGGAGGAGTTCGGGTGCTTTCATGTTTGTGCTTTATAAAAGGTTTCAGACGACCTTTTGAATCACGGGGAAAGGTCGTCTGAAAAGGTGTTTTAAGGATGGGCGGATTATCCGCTTTTTTGTCGGGACGGTCAATTTTACGGCGGCATATCGGAATTGTTTGGCGTTGTTTTTTCAGAGGAAAACAGGTTTCGGAGTGATAATAAGCTGATAGGCGCGACGGGTGGGGAAATGTAAAAAACGGACGGCAACCCGATTAATTTAACAAAAAGGCATTCAAAGAATGTATTTTCTTGTAAAATATCGAGTTTCATTTTTCCAATGTTCGGGAATCGGGCGGCTGCCGCAAACCGTTTCCCGGAGTTTTAGACAGGCGGACGAGTATGGATTTTCGGTTTGACATTATTTACGAATACCGCTGGATGTTTTTCTACGGCGCGCTGACGACGCTGGGCTTGACCGTAGTGGCGACGGCGGGTGGCTCCGTATTGGGTCTACTGCTCGCGCTGGCGCGCTTGATTCATCTGGAAAAAGCGGGTGCGCCCATGCGCGCGCTGGCTTGGGTTTTGCGTAAGGTTTCGCTGCTGTATGTAACGCTGTTCCGTGGTACGCCGCTATTTGTGCAGATTGTGATTTGGTCTTACGTCTGGTTCCCGTTTTTCGTCCATCCTACCGACGGTTTGCTGATCAACGGCGACGAGGCGGTGGAAATCCGACGCTCTTACGGCGCGCTGATTGCCGGTTCGCTTGCTTTGATTGCCAACTCCGGCGCGTATATCTGCGAGATTTTCCGCGCGGGCATCCAGTCCATCGACCGCGGTCAGATGGAAGCGGCGCGTTCGCTGGGGCTGACTTATCCGCAGGCGATGCGCTATGTGATTCTTCCGCAGGCGTTGCGCCGTATGCTGCCGCCGCTTGCCAGCGAATTTATTACGCTTTTGAAAGACAGCTCGCTGTTGTCCGTTATCGCCGTGGCGGAGCTGGCTTATGTACAAAGTACGATTAGCGGCCGCTATTCCGTTTATGAAGAACCGCTCTATACCGTTGCGCTGATTTATCTCTTGATGACGACTTTCTTGGGCTGGGTGTTCCTGCGCTTGGAAAACCGCTACAACCCGCAGCATCGTTGATTTTCGAATAAGCCGATTGTTTTCGGCTAGGGCAATGTCAAAAGGTCGTCTGAAAACTGATTCGGGTTTTCAGACGACCTTTTATAGTGGATTAACTTTAAACCAGTACGGCGTTGCTTCGCCTTGTCGTACTATCTGTACTGTCTGCGGCTTCGCCGCCTTGTCCTGATTTAAATTTAATCCACTATAGTTTTTGGGGTTTACAGACCGAATAGGGCGGTGTCGCCTTTGCCTTGGCGGATGAGTTCGGTGCCGTCGGTCATGTCGATGACGGTGGTCGGCTCGGTGCCGCACCAGCCGCCGTCAATCACCAAATCGACGCTGTGTTCGAGGCGGTCGCGGATTTCGTAAGGGTCGGTCAGCGGCTCGTCGTCTTCAGGCAGCATCAGGGTGCAACTGAGTAGCGGCTCGCCCAATTCCTGCAACAGGCTTAAGGCGATGTTGTTGTCGGGAACGCGCAGGCCTATGGTTTTGCGTTTCGGGTGCAGCGTGCGGTTGGGCACTTCTTTGGTCGCTTGCAGGATGAAGGTGTAGCTGCCGGGGGTGGCGGCTTTGAGCTGGCGGAATTGGGCGTTGTCGACTTTGGCGTAAGTGCCCAATTCGCTCAAATCGGCGCACATGAGGGTCAGGTGGTGTTTCAAGTCGATTTTGCGGATGGCGAGGATGCGTTCCATCGCGGCTTTGTCGCCGAGTTTGCAGCCGAGCGCGTAGCAGGAGTCGGTGGGGTACACGATGACCCCGCCGCTGCGGACGATGTCGGCGGCTTGTTTGATCAGGCGTTCCTGCGGGTTGTCGGGGTGGATGGCGAAGAATTGTGCCATGGCGGTTTTCCTTTTGGCAGTTTGTGTTGCGGATATTTTAAAACCGATGGTTTGAAATGACAAAAGGTCGTCTGAAAATACGGTTTCGGAACGGAAACTGCGTTTTCAGACGACCTTGTGCTTTGGATACGACTCAGGGTTCGGGACGCAGCCACATCCAGACAGCGACGCAGCCGCAGCCCAATGTGGACGCCGCGCCTATCCACCATTTTTCGGGAAAGCGCCAAAACATGAAGATGCAGGACAGGCTCATCATGCTGATGGCGAAGATTTTGGCTTTGCGCGGGACGGCGCCGTTGTTTTCCCAGTTTTGTATCATGGGGCCGAAATAGCGGTGTTGGTGCAGCCAGCGGTGGAAACGGGGCGAGGCTCTTGCCCAGCAGGCGGCGGCAAGGATGATGAAGGGGGTGGTGGGCATAATCGGCAGAAAAATGCCGATGATGCCTAAGAGAAAGGAAACTGCGCCGCAAAAGATGAGTAAGTAGCGAATCATGTTGTTTTGTTGGAAATCTTATTCGGATGCTTTGGTTTTGCCGTGATCAAACGGGCAGCGGGGAATATCGAGCTTGTCCCAGCCTTCGTGTCCTATTTTTTCAAGTAGGGCGATGTTGCGCTCGAAAATGGCGGAGGCGTCGGGGAAGGCTTGTGCGGCTTTGGCAATGCTGTCTTCGCGGATGAGGTGCAGGGTGGGGTAGGGTGAGCGGTTGGTGTAGTTGCCGATGTCGTCTGAATCCGTGCCTTCAAATTGGAAATCGGGATGAAACGGGGCGATTTGGACAATACCTTCCAAACCGTTGTCCACAACGGCGGCATCGGCAATGTCGAGCATTTGGTTGAAGGTGTCGAAGTCGGGAAAAAGGGTCGGGTGGACAAGCAGGGTGGTTTCCAGCTCGTCGGCGGGCGTGTCGCCCAAAAGCTGCAATTCGCGGTCTAAGTCTTCGAGGAAACCGTCCAGATGGCGGGCCTGGCTGACGCTGATGCGCACGAGGTTTTTGACGTGCGGCGCTTTGGCGAAGGGGCAGAGGTTGAGTCCGATGACGGCTTTTTCGAGCCATTGGCGGGTGTGGTCGGTTACGGTGGCGGAGTCAGGGGTAGTCATGCGGGAATTAGGATTTGATTTAATTAAAAATAGTTCTCAAGTATAGCATGAAATTCTCTGTTCTCAGGATATCGCCGTTAGGACGGAAAAAGGTCGTCTGAAAATGAAAACGCTGAGAAATACAGGGTTTAAGTTTTCAGACGACCTTTGCGTTTTGCCTTTAATCGGGGATGAGGTGTCCCAGCGGCAGGGCGGTTGTGTTTTTGATTTCTTTCAACACGAAGCTGGACTGCGCGTCTTGTACGCCGTGATGAGACAGGAGCGTGTCCAAAACGAAATGGGAAAACGAGTTCATATCGGTAAAAAACGCATGGAGCAGGTAGTCGGTTTCGCCAGTGAGGGCGAAGCAGCTCAATACTTCGGGCCATTCTTGCACCGATTGCGCAAAGTCTTCACGCGCATCTTTTGCCTTGCTGATGGAAACGCGGATAAACGCCTGCAAGCCCAAATGGACGGCTGCGGGGGAGAGTAGGGCGGCATATTGGCGAATGATGCCCGCGTCTTCCAATTGCTTCAGGCGGCGCAAGCAGGGGGAGGGGGAAAGCGCGATCCGCTCGGATAATTCGACATTGGTCAATCTGCCGTTTTCTTGTAGGACTTGTAAGATTTTAAGGTCGGTTTTATCCAAGGTTATCGGTGTCATTTAGTTTGCTCCCTGTTGCTGTATAAGATGGAAATTAGTCGGATAGCGTTCGTGTGAACGCTCAGATTGACCAGTTAGGCAGAGTATATAACAAATAACATTTACTTAACATACAATCAACCAATGAAAAAGTATTTTTGAAAATAATCTGTGTTAAAAAGTATGGATGCAAACAAATTGATTTAATTTCATATCTGCAAACAGGCTTTAGCCAATTTGGGCAAAACGAATGGCAGCCATATAAAAGACGGCTTGCCCAAACCGCCTTTTCAAGCCATAATCGGGGCATGTGCAGGAGAGAGCTACATCAGGTTACATGTAGCCGCCGAAGGCGCAGATGCCCTTAAATCGCTCAGGCAACAGGGACTGCACATTGAAATAAAACATCTGGAGAGCGGTGCAATCGCACCCACCGAAGGGGAGAAGGCCGTCTGAACCACCATTCAGACAACCGCGCAAAGCAGTGAGCAGACTGGTTTGCCATCAAGCGGGTATGCCGAAAATCTCAGGTTCAAGGACAGATAGGGTCTTCCGCGCATCTTGTGCGGACGGCATCTGAACAATAAATCCGGAGAAGCTGAGAATGACTGCCCTGAAAACCACCCCGTTCCACCAAGCCCATCAAGATGCAGGCGCGAAGCTGGTCGATTTTGCCGGCTGGGAGCTGCCCATCCATTATGGTTCGCAAATCGCCGAACACGAAGCTGTGCGCACCGACGCAGGTATGTTCGACGTATCCCACATGCTCGTTACCGACGTCGCCGGAGCGAACGCCAAAGCCTTTTTCCGCAAACTGATTGCCAACGACGTTGCCAAACTCGCCTTCGTCGGCAAAGCCCTGTATTCCGCGTTGCTCAACGACAACGGCGGCGTGATTGACGACTTGATCGTTTACCGCACCAACGAAGCCGAAACCCAATACCGCATCGTGTCCAACGGTGCGACCCGCGAGAAAGACACCGCCCAGTTCCACAAAGTCGGACAAGAATTCGGCGTCGCCTTCAACCCGCGCTACGACCTCGGTATGCTTGCCGTGCAAGGTCCTAAAGCCATTGAAAAACTCCTGACCGTCAAACCCGAATGGACGGATGTCGTCCACAACCTGAAACCGTTCCAAGGCGCGGATTTGGGCAACGACTGGTTTGTCGCCCGCACCGGTTACACCGGCGAAGACGGCGTCGAAGTCATCCTGCCCGGCACCGAAGCCGTCGCATTCTTCAAAGCCCTACAACAAGCCGGCGTACAGCCCTGCGGCCTCGGCGCGCGCGATACCCTGCGCATGGAAGCCGGCATGAATCTCTACGGCAACGATATGGACGACGATACAAGCCCGCTCGAAGCAGGCATGGGGTGGACGGTTGATTTGAAAGACGAAAACCGCGATTTCGTCGGCAAAGCCGCCTTGTTGGCATTGAAAGAAAAAGGCGTTGCCGTCAAACAAGTCGGTTTGCTGCTCGACAAAGGCGGCATCCTGCGCGCGCATATGGAAGTGTTGACCGACAAAGGCAAAGGCGAAACCACCAGCGGCGTATTCTCGCCCAGCCTGAAACAATCCATCGCCATCGCCCGCGTTCCGAAAGATTTTGACGGCGATACCGCCAAAGTGCTGATGCGCGGCAAGGAAGTGGACGTGCGCGTATTGAAGCTGCCGTTTGTGCGCAACGGACAGAAACAGTTTGATTGATGCGGTTTCAGACGAGCTTTGTTAAAGTAAAGGTCGTCTGAAAACAAACGTAAAACAGCCTGTCGATCATATCCGAAGGCTTCATTCTTTAAGCCAAAAAACCAATGGAGAATCAAACCATGAGCAACAACATCCCAGCCGAACTGAAATACGTTGCCAGCCACGAATGGCTGCGCCTTGAAGAAGACGGTACCATCACCGTCGGCATTACCCACCACGCGCAAGAGCTGTTGGGCGACATCGTGTTCGTCGAGCTGCCCGAAGTCGGCGCGAACCTTGCCGCCGAAGAACAAGCCGGTGTGGTTGAGTCTGTGAAAGCCGCGTCCGACGTGTACGCGCCGATTGCAGGCGAAGTCGTTGCCGTCAACGAAGATTTGCCCAGCGCGCCGGAAACTGCCAACAGCGACCCATACGGCGCAGGCTGGTTCTTCAAAATCAAACCTGCCAATCCAGCCGACTACGACAGCCTGCTGACCGCCGAGCAATACGCGGGCGAAGTGGATTGATTTAAACTTGCGCGGCAGGTATATTGCCGCGTTTCGATTGTGAAAGGTCGTCTGAAACCCCGTTTTAGGTTTTCAGACGACCTTTGTTGCGCTTGACCGATAGAACATGAATTACTGCGAATTTGTTGCCGCCCTCCCAAACGATACGGACAACCCCAACAAACATTACCACGATAAGCAATACGGTTTTCCGATTTCAGACGACAATGAGTTGTTCGGACGGCTGGTGTTGGAAATCAATCAGGCGGGTTTGAGCTGGACGTTGATGCTGAAGAAGCAGCAGGCGTTTCGGGCTGCATTTAAAGATTTCGACATCGACGCTGTCGCCGCATTCGACGAAGCTGACATCGAACGCCTGCTTGCCGACGCAGGCATCGTCCGCAACCGTCTGAAAATCAATGCCGCCATTTACAACGCACGGCAAATTAAAAAGTTGCAGCAGGAATGCGGCTCGTTCAAACACTGGCTCGATGCGCACCATCCGCTCGATAAAGCCGAGTGGGTGAAGCTGTTTAAAAAACATTTCAAATTTGTCGGCGGCGAAATCGTCGGCGAATTTTTAATGAGTACCGGCTACCTGCCCGGCGCGCATATTGAAAGCTGTCCGGTTTATCAAGAAGTTTTAGAATGCCGCCCGAAATGGGCAGAGGTCGTCTGAAAACGGGTTTTGAGGCAACTTGCTTTGCCGGTTTCAGAAATAACTGTTTTCAGACGACCTTGAGGCAGATTTTGTCCTTTGAAATTCAGGTTTTCCCTATTTTCTATGTCATAATCTTTTTAATAACCCCACAAGATAAATCATCAAACATAAAGAAAACAAAAAATGAACCTGTTCAAACCATCCGTTTTAACACTCTTGATGCTGCCCACTCTTCTGGCCGCAGGTTCCACCATGCCGGGAAAAAAACTGCCGCCTGTTGAAAAAATCTTAAAACGTCCGCAGGCAGCAAACCCGCAAGTGGTGGTTATTCCGACGCCTGATGGGCGTAAGGGCGGCGTGTTGCCGGTGTTGTCCGTCATTAATAAAAAAGGCAGGGTTGATGGCGCAGTGTGCCGTGATCAGTCGGCAGGAACGGCATTGTGCAAAGCCGCATTGGCGCAGAAGCGTCCGAAGCGATATAAACCTGCTCAAACTTGCTCTGATCAAACCGATGCAAACGGCGAGGTGCGGAGCGTGTGTCAAAACGTTCCGTCTTATGCGGAACATATTTACTTGCTTTATGGGGAAAATGACAACTATGAAGGCGGTTTATATCGACGGGTGAACATTCCTTATCCTCCTGTAGCATGGGAAAATGGGGATGAGGGTGAGGTTATATTGGGGGGCGTAGTTTCGCCGGAGGGTAAATTGGAGAGCATCAAAGTGATAAAAAGATCAGGTTATAACATGTTGGATAATGCGGCAAGGAAAGGGGCAATGGGAGGCATCTTTTTACCTAACGTTAAAGATGGCAAACCTGTATGGATGGAATTTAGGATGCCTATCACTTTCCATCTTCAAGATCAAGATGTACAAAATTAACGCGGCAGCTTCCGTGATACTTTCAAGAATCAGAAACAAAATATGCTCACACGAAGAACATTCCTTACTTACGCAAGCGTTTTGCTGCTTGCAGCTTGCGGCAGTAAATCCGGCAAGAAGCAGACGAAAATTGCCGCAGGCAGTACCGTACTTGCTTTGGGCGATTCGCTCACCTACGGCTACGGCGCAGACCCTGACGAATCCTATCCTGCGCAACTGCAAAAGCTGACCGGTTGGGACATCATCAATGGCGGCATTTCCGGCGATACCTCCGCACAAGCCCTGTCGCGCCTGCCCGCGCTGTTGCAACGCCAACCCAAGCTTGTGATTATCAGCATAGGCGGCAACGACTTCTTGCGTAAATTTCCCGAAGCTGAAACCCGTGCCAATATCGCCAAAATCATCGAAGGCGTGCAGAAGGAAAACATCCCCGCCGTCTTAGTGGGCGTACCGCACCTGAGCGTCGGCGCATTGTTCGGTCATTTGAGCGATCATCCGCTTTATCAGGAGCTTGCCGAACAATACAAAATTCCCTTGTTCGGCGGCGCATGGTCTGAGATTTTGAGTGATGAAAAGTTGAAATCCGACCAAATACACGCCAACGCGGCGGGGTATAAGGCATTTGCGGAGAAGTTGGAGAAATTTTTGCGGGAAGAGGGGTTTTTGTAGGAGTAAACGGCGATTTTACCTAGGCTTGTTGTTTTCAGACGACCTTTTAAAAAAGAAAAGGGATAGGAATCTTGTAGCGCGTGGGATAAGAGTTTAGAGTAAATGCCATTTGCGCAGTTTACAAAGAAAGATTATGGAACATTTACCAGAAGAAGATTTCAACCCTTATCGGGCTTATACGCGCACCAATTTGATATGGGGGTTGCCACTGTTTATCGTTGCTTTTTGGCTGATTTTGTTTCTTTCCCTTATTCCGAGAACAGATATTTCTAACTTACTGGGAGGGGTATTTTTATTTTTAATATTTACTTTTCCACTTTCTTTATTGGTTGTGGGACTGGTCTTGCTGACCTCTTGTATTCCCGGCTATTTTGTCGGTTATACTGCCGAGAAGTTGAATTTGAAATGCAATAGGAAAGATAAGATAAAGGCGGCGGGTTTGACGGCATTTTATTATTGGATTTTCTCCTCTTTCATCCTCGTTCAGATGATTTCGCAGGACTTTTCTTTTTCGGCATTCGGGCTGTTCAGCCTGTATGTGGCCATCGCTGGTGCATTGTCTTCTGTCATACCGTCATATATACTGCCTAAATGCTAAAAAAGAGGTTGTAAGACGCTGATGAAATGGTTGAATGTTTTAGGTATTTGGTTGATGGCTATTCCTGAGTTTGTGGCAATTCTTTATGTTGTCGCTTATATTAATGATTTTCTGAGCAGTAATAGCGGAAATTGCGGAGTCGGCTGCCTCGGGGATTTGGTTGTTTTCTTTGAGATTGCCTTTTTTGGCAGTATTTTAATCAGCTTGATTTGGACAGTGATTTTCCTGAGAAAGTATGATAAACGCGATGAGAACGCTGATTGAAGCTTTTCAGACGACCTTCCTAATGCACGTCGTCTGAAAAACTAAATACCGCTCTTTTTCTACGTTCGTTTCTTACGCGCAAAAAAATACCGGCAAAAGCCGGTATTTTTAAAATTTGGCGCGGCGGACGGGGCTCGAACCCGCGACCCCCGGCGTGACAGGCCGGTACTCTAACCAACTGAGCTACCACCGCGCATCATTGTTTTGCAACAATGAAAGGAAACTTGGTGGGTGATGACGGAGTCGAACCGCCGACATTCTGCTTGTAAGGCAGACGCTCTACCAACTGAGCTAATCACCCTAAAATAAAAAATACCGACGATGTCAGTATTTTTGAAATTTGGCGCGGCGGACGGGGCTCGAACCCGCGACCCCCGGCGTGACAGGCCGGTACTCTAACCAACTGAGCTACCACCGCGCATCATTGTTTTGCAACAATGAAAGGAAACTTGGTGGGTGATGACGGAGTCGAACCGCCGACATTCTGCTTGTAAGGCAGACGCTCTACCAACTGAGCTAATCACCCTTGTCGCTGCATTTGCGAAGACGCTATTAAATCAAAAAAGCATCCGCCGCGCAAGCTTTATTTTTCAGTGTATTAGGTATTTCCTTGCAAACTCCAGTTTTCAAAAGAAATAATTTCCTCCTGTCTGCCTGCGACGACCAAAATATCATTTGGTTGAAGCTGGAAATCCAAGTCGGGGTTTTCTATCCTGCTTGTGTTACGGCGGATAAATAGAAGTTTGATGCCGGCGTTATCCAAAGGCAAATCACGGATGGTCTTGCCGATGGCGTAGGCTTCGCCTGTCAGAGGGAAGGCGTGGCGGCATATGGATTTGCCTTCTTCACCGAATCCGTTTTCATCATCGCTGCCGACAAACAAGCCTTCCAGAGAGGCGTAGCGGCTGTGTCGGATGTTGGTAATGGTCTGATAAACATGGCTGTATGTCGCGCCATTGCCCAACATGGCGTAGCTTGCCAGCACTAAGCTGGTTTCTTTGGTATCGGATACTGCTTCTTCTGCGCCCATATCTGTGAAGATTTTAACGTAATCGTCATTGGTCGCCCGAACATACACGGGCATACTCGGATGCAGTGACATGATATTGTCGAGAACATGCTGGGTTTCGTGCATATTGTTCAGGGTAATGACCACCATTTTGGCGCGTTCCAAACCTGCGGCTTCCAAGACTTCCCGCCGCTTGGCATCGCCGAACGAAACCGGCTCGCCCGCATTGCGTGCCACCTGAACCCTGCCGATATCAAGGTCGAGGGCGAAGTAGGGGATGTTTTCCTGAGCCAAGACGCGTCCGACGGTCTGACCGCCGCGTCCGAAACCGATAATCAGGACGTGGTCGGATTTGCTCATGGTTTCTACCAACATGCTGTGCAAATCCAATGCCTTCATATCCCAGCTTGATTTGACAAAACGGCTGACGATGGCATCGCTGCTGCCCAAGATAAATGGGGCGATAATCATGGACAACAGAATCGCTGCCGTAGCCGCCTGTTCCAGCTCTGGCGACACCATATTGATTTTGCTGGAGATGTTTAACATCACAAAACCAAATTCGCCGCCTTGTGCCAAATAGAGGGCTGTTTTCAAGCTGTCTGCAATCGGATGCTTCATATGCAAAGCGATGAAAAAGACGACCAATGCTTTCAATACCAGCAGGATTGCCAGCAAAATCAGAATCTGCTGCCAGCCGCCGATTAAAGCCTGGATATCCAGTTTCATGCCGACCGTGATAAAGAAGAAGCCGAGCAGAATATCGCGGAACGGGCGGATGTCGTCTTCCACTTGGAAACGGTATTCCGTTTCCGAAAGCAGCATACCGGCGACGAATGCGCCCAATGCCATCGACAAGCCTTCAAGTTCGGTCAGATAAGCTACGCCTAAGGTTACCAGCAAGACGTTGATCATGAACAATTCAGACGACTTGCGTTTGGCGACCATTCTGAACCAGCGCGACATCACCTTGCTGCCGACGACGAATAATACGCCCAGCGTGACCAGCATTTTCAATCCGGCAAGACCAAGCGCCGCCCACAGGCTGCCTTCTTCGCCATTTCCCCCCAATGCAGGGATCAGGATCATCAGCGGCACAACGGCAATATCCTGCATCAACAAGACACCCATTGCCATTTGACCGTGCGGCTGTCCTAATTCGGTTTTTTCGGACAGGATGCGGCTGACGATTGCCGTGGACGACATGGTCATCGCCCCTGCTGCGGCAAACGCCCAATTAAAGCTGACGCCCATCAACATCAAAATGCCGATAATCGACAACATGGTCACAATGACCTGCAAACCGCCCAAACCGAACACCAAGCGGCGCATGGCTTTGAGCTTGGGTAGGGAGAATTCGAGACCGATACTGAACATCAGGAATACGATACCGATTTCGCCCAGATAATCAGTAGCATGGCCTTGCGGAATCAGCTTCAACATACCCGGACCGGCGATAAAGCCGACCAAAAGATAACCGAGCATGGAAGGAATGTTGAATTTACGGCAATAAATCACCGTAATGACGGAAACGAGGAGGACGATAACGATGGGTGCGAGGGAAAAAGTTTCGTGCATAGAGCGGGCGGCCTTTTATTTGGAAAACAAGTTATATTTTTGATAGGCCGTCTGAAAACACGCAGAGAGTGGTATCAACGGGTTATCTAAACGGATAGTCAAAATTATATCAAAAAATCTGTAAAGTAATGCTTTATATAGCCAAAAAAATGCTGTTCGAAATATCGGCAGTGGGATTTGGGTATCTGGTGGCGGGGCGATTGCTTCAGAGTGAATGAGTTTTAAATCAGGGGTGTATCGGCAACATGCAATAATTAGATAAGTTATTGTAAAGTTTTATCGGCTAAAAGGGTCGTCTGAAAACTTGATTTCAGACGACCCTTTTAGTGCTTAATGTGGTTTAAAACAAGCAAGATATGTTGCTTTACGAGTACATTCCGACGACTACTCTTTCTCCAGCGCATATATTACCGCCCTATGCGTCTCACCCGTCGGCTTGGAAAAGAAGTGTTCTTCAGTGTGATGAGGATAAAATCCGCATTTTTCCAGCATGCGTTGCGAAGGGGTATTTTCCTGATAAGCCACAGCCCAAAGCCGCTCCAGAGACAATTCCTCAAAAGCATAGGCAACCACCGATTGCACCGCTTCGGTTGCATAACCCTTTCCCCAAAAATCCTCGCCCAGCCAATAACCTATTTCCGCTTCACGGTCGCTCATCGGCAGATTGCTGTCGTTTTGAAAAAGTAGGCCGATGCTGCCTATCGCTTGATTATCTTCCAAGCAAATGGCAAAACTATGCGGCTTGCGGAGGACGTGTTCAATAATTTCGCGGCTTTCCTCCACGCTGGTATGAGGAGGCCAGCCGCACATCGCTCCGATTTTAGGGTTGCGGGCTTGTTCGTACACCGATTCAGCATCGGTCAGCGTCCAAGAGCGGAGGATTAGGCGGGCTGTTTTTCGTGTTTCCATACTCAAAAATACCTAATATTGTTTGGAAATTTTGTTGAAACGCTGCTTTCAGACGACCTTCCAAAAGGTGCAGGCTGTCTGAAATGCCTGTTTTTACAAACCCAACTCCCTCCAAATCTCATCAATCTTAGCCGTAACCGCAGGGTCTTTTTTGATCACACGTCCCCATTCGCGGTCGGTTTCGCCCGGCCATTTGTTGGTTGCATCTAAGCCCATTTTGCCGCCGAGTCCGCTGACGGGGCTGGCGAAGTCCAGATAATCGATGGGCGTGTTTTCCACTAAAACGGTGTCGCGCACGGGGTCCATGCGCGTGGTTACGGCCCAGATGACTTCTTTCCAGTCGCGCACGTTCACATCGTCATCGACCACGATGATGAATTTGGTGTACATAAATTGGCGCAGGAACGACCAGCAACCCATCATCACGCGCTTGGCGTGTCCGGCGTATTGTTTTTTCATGCTGACCACCGCCATGCGGTAGGAGCAGCCTTCGGGCGGCAGGTAGAAATCGGTGATTTCGGGGAACTGCTTTTGCAAGAGCGGTACGAACACTTCGTTCAATGCCACGCCCAAAACGGCGGGTTCATCGGGCGGTTTGCCCGTGTAGGTGGAGTGGTAAATCGGGTTTTCGCGCATGGTGATGCGTTCGACCGTGAATACGGGGAAATGATCCTGCTCGTTGTAATAGCCCGTGTGGTCGCCGTATGGACCTTCCAACGCGGTTTCGTTTGGATGAATCACGCCTTCCAGCACGATTTCGGCACGGGCGGGCACTTGTAAATCGTTGCCGATACATTTCACCAGCTCCGTCCGCGAACCGCGCAGCAGTCCGGCAAACTGGTATTCACTCAAAGTATCGGGAACGGGCGTTACCGCACCCAAAATGGTGGCGGGGTCGCAACCGAGCACGACGGCGACGGGATACGGCGTATCGGGATTGAGTTTGCGGAATTCCTGATAATCCAGCGCGCCGCCGCGATGCGACAGCCAACGCATAATCAGTTTGTTTTTGCCGATGAGTTGCTGGCGGTAAATGCCTAAATTTTGGCGTTTTTTGTGCGGCCCGCGTGTTACGGTTAAGCCCCAAGTTACCAGCGGCGCAACGTCTTCCGGCCAGCAATGCTGAATCGGAAGTTTATATAAATCAACGTCTTCATCTTCCCACACGACTTCCTGACACGGCGCATTTTTCACCACGTTCGGCGCCATGCTCCAAATGTCTTTCAACAGCGGCAGCTTGGAAAACGCGTCTTTGATGCCTTTGGGCGGTTCGGGTTCTTTCAGATACGCCAGCGTCTGCCCGATTTCGCGCAGCTTGGACACGCTGTCCGCGCCCATGCCCATCGCCACGCGTTCGGGCGTGCCGAACAGGTTTGCCAACACGGGATAATCGTAGCGCGTACCGTCGGGCTTAATCGGGTGTTCAAACAGCAACGCCGGCCCTTCGGCGCGCAGCACGCGGTCAGCGATTTCGGTCATTTCCAAATGCGGGGAAATGGGATGCGCGACGCGTTTGAGTTTACCCTGCTGCTCGAGCATGGCGATGAAGTCGCGTAGGTCTTTGTATTTCATGTTGATCCTTATTTGAGGTCGTCTGAAAACCGGACTTTGGATTTCAGACGACCTGAATCATAGATTGCAATATAGCTTCGGGGCATTCGCTGTTTTCGGCAAAAAAACAATATTCACTATATGGATTGTGAATACTGAACTTCCAGCCCTTGTAACCGAAATCTATCCACGTTTCGCCTGTTATTTCATTAGAAACGAAGGCGGTAGGGGTCCGCCTAAGCGGCAGACAATTTGCCGCAGCAGGCTCGACGGCGGGCAGGTTTGCGGCAGTTGCAGGAACAGGCGGGAGCCGTCGGACATGGTTTCGTTCAATAGAGGGCGGTTTGCCATTCGGTCCTTAATAGTCTGCACCGAATGCCGCCTCTATCCTTGCCTGCGCTTCGGCATATTCTATGCCGTGATAAAAGTCGTGTACCAGCGGATGTTCGCTGCCTTGATGCAGTTGCAGCAGGGGACGTCGGTTGTCGGACTGGGTAACGACATTGCAGTGCAGGCCGAAGGTGTCGGATTCGTAAGGGGGCAGCCAGTTGCATATCCTGCCGAAATAAACGACGTTTTCCGGATTGTCGTGAAAGTCGCTTTGATAGTCGTTAAAACTCTTTTCGCTGACGGATACCCACACGCCGTATTCCAGCGTTTCCTCATGCCCGATAATCGGAATAAGCAGCACCGCGCGGATAAAACGGTCGGTTTGGTCGGGATAGCGGATGATACAGAAATCAGAATCACATTCCGCTTGATAAGCAATGCGTTCTTCTTCACTGAGTTGATTATAGGGATCGGGAGTGGCAAAGCAGAGCGCCGGCATGTCTTCATGTTTTTCGCCGCAGGAAGTGCAAGTGTACATGGTGGATTCCTTTTGAGTTTTAGGTGGGACCGGTTTTCAGACGACCTTTTATAGTGGATTAACTTTAAACCAGTACGGCGTTGCCTCGCCTTGTCGTACTATCTGTACTGTCTGCGGCTTCGTCGCCTTGTCCTGATTTAAATTTAATCCACTATATAACTGGTTTGAAGTTCGGGTCGTCTGAAAAACAGGGTGCAGCCTATATTGCACTAGTGGTTTTTTCGGCTGTGGTTTTCAATGCCTTCTGCCACGGTGGCTAAAAAATCCAGATATTTCGGGTCTTCGTCCAGCCACGCTTCGTCGTCCAAACCCATGTAGGCGCGCATCAACTCGTCAGCGGCGCGTTCCATATTGCCCAATTCAAACTGCGCCTGTCCTAAACGCAAATGCAAAAACGGGTTGCCGATTGCGTCCGGGCAATACATGGCGTGGCTTAAATGCTCGTGCGCGGCGGTAAAATCGCCGCTCAAGAAATCCGCATCGCCGATGGCTGCCAGAATCCATGTTGCCGCTTCCCAGTCGGTTTTCGGTTCGGGCAACAAATCCCACGCCTGCCAATAAAGGTCGAGTGCTTCGGCGTATTGCCCGTCTTCCGCCAACGTGTCGCCTTGTTCGCAAAGCCGGCAAATGGAGTCGTAGGTTTGGTCGTTTAATTCACTCATGGTTTATGTCCAATCGTAAGTAAATAGAACAAGTCTGCTGATCGGCTCGTACAGCATGACAATATTGTCTGCGCCATGGGAATAGGAATAACCGCAAGCTGAGGCGATATGGTAAAAACGATTGCCATTGTGGGTAATGGTGACGTTCCCGTCTTCGTCTTGCGTCATTTTGTAAGCAGACGGGATGTCGTCTGAGGTTGACCAGTTGCTACTTTCAATGCGTTCTCCACCCAAGCTGTTCAGAAATAATCCGTCATACTTGCTGAAATAGGGCTCTCCGTTGTAATCCCCTGTTTTTTCTTGAAATGCTTTTTTCTGTTCGGCATAGTTTTTCAGGTTTTCGGCAAAATATTTTTCCAAATACGGATCGGTCAGCAAATGTTTGTTGGCCGGACTGCGGAGAAAATAACGCTCGTCACCCAAGAATTCGTAACGGTTGTCTTCAGTCAAGCGGAATGAAAGCCAGTTAATTCCGATAAATTCATTATGGGCGAACTGCGTCAGCTCGCCGATTAAGCCGTCGCCCGGTTCCTGCGGATTGATCAAATGCAGCGTTATGCCTTTCCATTCGGGATTGATTTCCACTAAGTCGATACTGATACAAGGCAGAAAATGTTCTTTCAACCATGGCTGCTTTTCGGAAAATACAGTTTCGGCTTCAGGAAATGCATGTAGGTTTTCATTTAGTTCGTTAATGATTTCGCGATAATTCATGTTGTAGTCTTTATTGATGAGGGTTGGTTTATGTTGATGATGGATAAAGTTTCAATCCGAAATCCAGGTCGTCTGAAAAACGGATTTTAAATTTCAGACGACCTGAATCATAAACAGTTTATATGCAGCTGCCCAAGGCTTTCAGTTCTTTTTTAACCACTTGCTTTTGCTCATTGGTTTGGATGGTCAAAGATAAGAAATAAGCATCGCAAGGGCTGAATTTGGACCAATGTTTTTTTACGGGGAAATGGCCTTCGGGCAGGTTGGAACTGTAATAATGGTCAGGTTCTTGAAACGCCAGTTTTAATCCGTATTTGGTTTGCCAGTCGTGCAGTTGCGCTTCAGTTGCGCCGATTGGAAGGCTGTCCAGCCGCTGCTGCCACATTTGTTTGCTGCGCGCCAATCCTTGGCGGTCGTAATCAATGCTAGAGCCGCAGGCGGTAAGTGAAAGACCGGTGATGAGCAATAATAAAGATGAGGTAAGGCGTACCATTTATGAATGTCCTTAGATGATGGTTTGAAACGATTGGCTTTCAGACGACCTTTTATGCTTTCGATTCATTCTGAGTCAGGGTCAATATTATTATCAAGAAAACGGTCTTTGTCAGCCATAAATATATTTTCTCATTTAAAATATGCATATTGACCAACCGTTAAGGAAACAATATGGAAATGCCTTCTATTCAGCTTTTTGAAGATTACTACATGATTTTTTAACCATGTTTGGCAGCATAATGTAAAAAGGTCGTCTGAAAAACCAAATCTGTTTTCAGACGACCTTACAAGTGATACGAGGTGTCTATATAGCCATCTCCTTTAATCAGAAACTTTTTAAAAACACAATTTCGGGAAACAATATGAACAAATTGAATGGACAACACGCCGTAGAAAACGCCCTATCCTCCGGCATGGGCTGCTTTATAAAGGGCACTTTGGTAGAAACGGAAGAAGGCTGGACGCCGATAGACGAGTTGAAGGTGGGCGACCTTGTCATGTCGCGTCCTGAAAACGGCATCGGTGAGGCCGTGCCCAAGCGGGTGGTGAACACCTTCAGCTATGAAGACAAGGAAGTGGTGATGTTGAATTTCTCCCAATTCCCCGAAAGGAACGGGGGGGGGGCGGGAGCCCTGGTCGTTACTCCGAACCACCCGTTCTACGTGTACGGCGTCATCACCAACCTGATTCTTGAGCATCCTAAATTCGGTAAGCTCGGCGCCTATTGGAAGGGCTGCGATTACGACGACGGCGAAGACATGTTTGCTGGGGATGAAGGTAGGGCGAGATACGAAGCCCTGTGGGCATTTAAGCACACGCCCTATGAAATGCGGCTGTACGAACAGCCGGTGTGGAAGCGCGCCGACCAGCTTGAGCGCGGCGATGTGGTGTTGGGGTATGAAAATGATTATAAGGATTACTATGTAGTAGAGGATTACCGCCCGCTGTATGCTTACCGCGATACCGACCAGGCATGGATACAGCCGACCAATCTGGCCTACGGCTGGAAAGAGTCGGATTTAGGCAACACCTATGAGATGGTGCTGAATGAAGAATCGCGGAACCGTCCGACATTGGATTGGGCGGACGTGCCGAACGACGAGAACCTGCTGTATGTGGACGAGAACGGACAACGGCATTACCGCCGCTACCGCACCACGGTCTACAACATCGAGGTCGAGGATTACCATACCTACTGTGTCGATTATCCGGGCATCCTGGTGCACAACCAGAATTGCGGCGCAGAGCGGCGCAGCCGGGTGGACAGTCTGGAAATCCGCGACGGCGGGCAACCGTAACGCCGCTGTTTGCAACAGAGGTCGTCTGAAATTTTCAGACGACCTAATGAGCGGCAATGAATGGGTATTTATCATAGCTATTTTTTCCAATCAGAAACTTTTAAAAACACAATTTCGGGAAACAATATGAACAAATTGAATGGACAACACGCCGTAGAAAACGCCCTAACCTCCGGCATGGGCGGCTTTATGAAGGGCACCTTGGTAGAAACGGAAGAAGGCTGGACGCCGATAGACGAGTTGAAGGTGGGTGATTTGGTGATGTCTCGCCCTGAAAACGGCATCGGCAAGGCCGTTCCCAAGCGGGTGGTGAATACCTTCCGTTATGAGGACAAGGAAGTGGTAATGCTGAAATTTTCTTGTTTCCCTAACCGAAATGGGGGAGGGGCAACCTTGGTCGCCACCCCAAACTACCCGTTCTGCGTGTACGGCGTGGTCACCAACCTGATTCTTGAGCATCCCAAATTCGGTAAGCTCGGTGCCTATTGGAAGGGCTGCGATTACGACGATGGCGAATATGTGTTTGCCGGAGATGAAGGCAGGGCGAGATACGAAGCCCTGTGGGCATTTAAGCACACTCCCTATGAAATGCGGCTGTACGAACAGCCGGTGTGGAAGCGCGCCGACCAGCTCGAGCGCGGCGATGTGGTTCTGGGCCTTGAAAACGATTATTACGTGGTGGAGGATTACCGCCCGCTGTATGCCTACCGTGATACCGACCAAGCTTGGATACAGCAGACCAATTTGGCCTACGGCTGGGAGCAGTCGGAACTGGGAGAAAATTATAATATGGTGCTGAATGAAGAATCTCGGCATCGTCCGACATGGGATTTGATGGATGTGCCGAACGATGAGAACCTGCTATATGTGGATGAGGACGGACAGCGGCATTACCGCCGCTACCGCACCACGGTCTACAACATTGAGGTTGAGGATTACCACACCTATTGCGTCGGTTATCAATGTATCTTGGTACACAACCAGAATTGCGGCGCAGAGCGGCGCAGCAGGGTGGACAGCCTAGAAATCCGCGACGGCGGGCAACCATAATGCCGCTGTTTGCAACAAAGGTCGTCTGAAACTTTCAGACGACCTTTGTTGCTTTTCAAACCAACGGCATCAAATATCCAATTCCGCCGTATCGCCTTCGCGTTCCATCCATGCGCGGCGGGCGGCGGCTTCGCCTTTGCCCATCAGTTTGACGAAGATGTCGCGTGTTTCGTCATCCGCGCCTTCGGGGATTTGCACCTGCAACAGGCGGCGGGTGTCGGGGTGCATGGTGGTGTCTTTGAGCTGGTCGGGGTTCATCTCGCCCAAGCCTTTGAAACGGCTGATGGAATAGGTGGTTTCTTTGACGCCTTCTTTTTGTAGCCGCTCCAAGATGCTGTCGAGTTCGTTTTGGTCGAGGGCGTAGAATTTGCGGGCGGGTTTGCTTTTGCCTTGTGCGTTGACATCGACGCGGAACAGTGGCGGCTGGGCGACGTAGATGTGTCCGTCGGCGACCAGTTTCGGGAAGTGGCGGTAGAACAGGGTCAGCAGTAAAACTTGAATATGCGAGCCGTCCACGTCGGCATCGGACAGAATGGCGATTTTGCCGTAGACGCGCAGCTGGCCGAATGGCTTTTGAGCCGGTAAGCACTTCCAAAAAAGGCAGCCTGAAAACGCATCCAACACGTTTTCAGGCTGCCTTTACTTTACTGCGCGATCCCCATTTTCGCCATTTCCTTTTCCACCCAAGCCATGGTTTCGCCAAAGGCGGGGCGGGCGGTGTGGCGGGCGATGTAGGCATCAAACACATCGCAGGCGATGCCTTCCACGGGTTTCACACGGGTGAACTGCACCAGCAGCATGGTGTAGTAGAGGTCCAGCGCGGAAAACTGCTTGCCGACGATAAAGTCGTGCTGCGCCAGATGGTTGCGCAATACGCCGAAGGCGGTATCCAAATCGCCGTAGCCGATACCTTTGCGCCGCAGGGCATCGCTGGGAACTTGGAAGAAGCGGTCAAACGCGGCGTATTCCAAATTGATGGCGAAGCAGAGCCAGCGGTAGTATTCGCCCCGCGCCAAGCTGTCGGCGGCGGGAATCAGACCGCGTTCGGGAAACTGCTCGGCAAGGAAGGTGATGATGGCGGCTGTTTCGGTGATGACGGCGTCGTCTGCTTTGAGCGCGGGCACTTTGCCCATTGGGTTGACGGCGAGGTAGTCGGCGGACTTCACGGCGAGGTGGTCGGTAGATTTCGTTGTGTCGTCGTAGGAAATCAGCACGGTGTCAAACGTTGCGCCGCATTCTTTGAGCATCCAGACCACGCTCATGCCGCGCGATTTGGGGTGGGTGTAGAGGGTGAGGTTTTTCATGGTGTTGCCTTTTTGGGTTGGGGGAAAACGTGATGATACACGAAGTGGGTGTCAGAATGTGTCAGCAGTGTGCGAAGTTAAAACTAACTTTCAGGCTGCCTTTTGGGTGGATAAGAACAAGGTTAGAGAATTATCGCCGTTGAATAAACAGCAGATTGTTTGATAACGGAAAGATGTAGTACTTTTTTGGGAAAATTAATGATGAATCAGTCGGTTGGTCGGAGCGGTTTTGCAGGGTTTAACTGCTTCTCTATGTAATTTAACTTGAATATGAAATATGGCAATATCAGAGGCCGTCTGAAAACTCGAAATACGGCGGTTTAAATCGTTTACTTGTTTTCAGACGGCCTCTGACATGAAAACCGTTTAAATATCCAATTCCGCCGTATCGCCTTCGCGTTCCATCCATGCGCGGCGGGCGGCGGCTTCGCCTTTGCCCATCAGTTTGACGAAGATATCGCGTGTTTCGTCATCTGCGCCTTCGGGGATTTGTACCTGCAACAGGCGGCGGGTGTCGGGGTGCATGGTGGTGTCTTTGAGCTGGTCGGGGTTCATCTCGCCCAAACCTTTGAAACGGCTGATGGAATAGGCAGTTTCTTTGACGCCTTCTTTTTGCAGCCGTTCTAAAATACTGTCGAGTTCGTTTTGGTCGAGGGCGTAGAATTTGCGAGCGGGTTTGCTTTTGCCTTGTGCGTTGACGTCGACGCGGAACAGCGGCGGCTGGGCGACGTAGATGTGTCCGTCGGCGACCAGTTTCGGGAAGTGTCGGTAGAACAGGGTCAGCAGCAAAACTTGAATATGCGAGCCGTCCACGTCGGCATCGGACAGAATGGCGATTTTGCCGTAGCGCAGGCCGCTTAAGTCGGGATGGTCGTTGATGCCGTGCGGATCGACGCCGATGGCGACGGAAATGTCGTGGATTTCGGCGTTGCCGAAGAGTTGGTCGGGGTGGACTTCAAAGCTGTTGAGCACTTTGCCGCGCAGGGGCAGGATGGCCTGTGTGGCTTTGTCGCGGGCGAGTTTGGCGGAGCCGCCGGCGGAATCGCCTTCGACGAGGAAGAGTTCGTTTTCGCGGATGTCTTCGCTTTCGCAGTCGGTCAGTTTGCCGGGCAGGACGGCGACGCCGCTGCCTTTTTTCTTTTCGATTTTCTTAACCGAACGCATCCGCGCCTGTGCCTGACGGATGGCGAGTTCGGCGATTTTTTTGCCGAAGTCCACGTTTTGGTTCAGCCACAATTCCAAAGGGTCGCCCGATACGGTGGCGACGAGTTTCAGCGCGTCGCGGTTGGTCAGCTTGTCTTTGGTCTGACCTTGGAATTGCGGGTCGAGGACGCGGGCGGAGAGGACGAAGGCGGTTTTGCTGAACACATCGTCGCTTTGTACTTTTACGCCGCGCGGTAGGAGGTTGTGCAGGTTGATGAAGTTGTTGACGGCGTTGAACACGGCTTGTTTCAAGCCTGCTTCGTGCGTGCCGCCCAGCGGGGTGGGGATGAGGTTGACGTAGCTTTCGTTGGCGCACGAGCCTTCTTCCAGCCAGGTCAGGGCAAAGGCGGCGCCTTCGCCGATGCTGAAATCACCGTTGTGGTCGTCTGAAATGTAGTTTTCGCAAGAGAACAGCGGTACGGCTTCCTGCGCGTCGGCAATCAGGTCGGTCAAATAGCTTTTCAGACCGTCGGGGTAGTGCCAGGTTTGGGTATGCGCTTCGTCTTCGCCTTTGACCGGACGGGTCAGGGAAACGCGCACGCCCGGCAGCAGCACGGCTTTGGCGCGCAGCAGGCGTTCGAGTTCGGGGATGCTGTAATTCGGGCTTTCAAAATATTTGCCGTCCGGCCAGACGCGCACTTCGGTGCCGCTGTCTTTGACGGCGCATTTGCCCACTTCCGCCAACGGTTCGACCACATCGCCGCCGGCAAACACAATGCGGTGGATTTTGCCTTCGCGTTTGACGGTGACCTCAAGGCGGGTGGAGAGGGCGTTGGTGACGGATACGCCCACGCCGTGCAGGCCGCCTGAAAAGGCATACGCGCTGCCGCCGTCTTTTTTGTTGAACTTGCCGCCCGCGTGCAGACGGGTGAACACGAGTTCGACCACGGGCACGCCTTCGACAGGATGCAGCCCGACGGGAATGCCGCGTCCGTTGTCGCACACGGACAGCGAACCGTCGTCGTGGATGCGCACGTTGATTTCAGTGGCGAAACCGCCCAACGCCTCGTCCGCCGCGTTGTCGATGACTTCTTGGCAGATGTGGGTCGGGCTGTCGGTGCGGGTGTACATGCCGGGACGTTCTTTGACCGGCTCCAAGCCTTTGAGGACGGTGATGCTGGATTCGCTGTATTGGTTGTTTTTAGTCATAGGGGAAGAGGTCGTCTGAAAGGAAGAACAACGCTTTCAGACGACCTGAAAGCGTTGCGTTTCGTTATTTTATCGGTTGTCAACAGGCAGGCGCGCGGTAAAGTCTTCGTAGCTTTCCATGCCGCGCAGGAAGCGGGAGGAGAGTTCTTTTAATGCCCCCAAGTAAACGTCGCGTTTGAAATCAATCACTTCGTCAACGGGAGCCCAATATTGGTGCCAACGCCAGCCGTCAAATTCGGGATGGTGGCAGGCGCGCAGATTAATGTCGCTGTCGCGCCCGACCAGCCGCAAAAGATACCAAATCTGTTTCTGCCCGCGATACGAACCGCGCCATTCGCGGCGTACCCAGTGGCTCGGCACGTCGTAACGCAGCCAGTCGCGCGTGCGGCCGACGATTTTGATGTGTTGCGGCAGCAGCCCGACTTCTTCGTACAGCTCGCGGTACATGGCGGTTTCAGGGCTTTCGCCCGGCTTGATGCCGCCTTGCGGGAACTGCCAAGAATGTTCGCGCACACGCTTGCCCCAAAAGACTTCGTTGCGGTTGTTGATTAAGATGATACCGACATTGGGGCGATAGCCTTCTCTGTCTAACACGGTGTCGCCCTTCGTTAAATTCAATCGTGCGATTTTCCCATAAATCGGGCGGGTTTGACAAATCGGAGGTCGTCTGAAAATTTGTTATGCCTGTTTTCAGACGACCTTTTGGGGTTTGTGGGTAATGATAGGGACACAGGGTGCGTGGTTTGACGAGATGCTTTTGAAGAGCGGAATCTGTGGGTGAGATTTGAACTATGGATTTTTATTGGAATTATAGTGGATTAAATTTAAATCAGGACAAGGCGACGAAGCCGCAGACAGTACAGATATAGTGGATTAAAATTGCAATGATACGGCGTTGCCAACGCCCTTATGTACTAACCGTACACGGCGGGCGTTGCCGCCTTGTCTCATTTTTATTTTAATCCACTATAGTACGGCAAGGCGAGGTAACGCCGTCCTGGTTTAAAGTTAATCCATTATATCTGCGATTTAAGATGGGTTCGCGCCGATGCGGGAAAGAGGGCGGGGCGGATGCTTTCTGCTTTCATTTGCGATGTTTTTGCCGATTGCTGTTTGGAACAATGCCTGCTGCAAACGCAAAGGTCGTCTGAAAACCTGTTTCCCGGTTTTCAGACGACCTTTTTTAAAGCGGATTACGCTTCGCTTTGCGCTTCTTCTTGTTCAACGGCAACGGATTCGTCGCTCAAGGTGCCTTTGGTGGACGGGGTTTGTCCTGCCATACGCGGGTCGTATTCTGCCGCCATGCGCAGGGCGCGGCCGAAGGCTTTGAATACGGTTTCGGCTTGGTGGTGGGCATTGTGGCCGCTGAGGTTGTCGATGTGCAGGGTCATCATGCTGTGGTTGACGACGCCGTGAAAAAATTCTTCGAACAGGTCAACGTCAAAACGTCCGATGAGGGCGCGGGTGAAGTCGATGTTGTACACGAGTCCGGGACGGCCGGAGAGGTCGATGACAACGCGGCTCAAGGCTTCGTCGAGCGGAACGTAGGCATGACCGTAGCGGCGGATGCCGGCTTTGCTGCCCAAG
Organism: Neisseria macacae ATCC 33926; assembly: GCF_022749495.1. Classification (NCBI taxonomy): domain Bacteria; kingdom Pseudomonadati; phylum Pseudomonadota; class Betaproteobacteria; order Neisseriales; family Neisseriaceae; genus Neisseria; species Neisseria macacae. The sequence continues at coordinate 743,239 of NZ_CP094241.1, forward strand.
GCTTGTTTCAGGGCTTGTCCGAGTACGATGCCGATGTCTTCGACGGTGTGGTGGTCGTCGATGTGCAAGTCGCCTTTGCAGGTGATATCGAGGTCGATCATGCCGTGGCGGGCGACTTGGGCAAGCATATGCTCAAGGAAGGGTACGCCGGTGTCGAAACGGTATTGTCCGGTGCCGTCGAGGTTGAGGCTGAGGGTGATTTGGGTTTCGCTGGTGTTGCGGGTGATGCTGACTGCGCGGCCTTCTGCGGGCATATGGAATGCCGGTGCGGCGGCGGCTGCTTGGGCGGCACGCTCTTGGCGGGCGGCTTCGGCGGCTGCGGCTTTTTCTTTGTCTTTGCTGTGGTCGCGGTTTAACCAGCCTTTGCGTTTGTGCATGCCGGCTTCGAGTTTGGCGGCAAGGCTGGGGCGGATACCGCGCGCTTTTTCGTCTTCTGCCTGCTCTTCAAGGCGGCGTTTCAGTTGGGACAGGGATGCTGCGTTGTCGTAACCGCATTTGCGGGCAAGTTTGGTCAGTGAGCCTGCTTCTTCGACAAGCTGCAGGAAATTGGCAAGGTGGAGTTGAGTGATGGTCATAGGTTTACTCTCTGTGAGGTTTTAAAAAATCAGGCATAAAGCTTGCGGATAATGTCCAGTACGGCATCGTTTTGCTCGGGACTGCCGATGGTAATGCGGACGCACTGCGCCAAAAGCGGATGCGTGCCGTGGAGTTTCTTAATCAGGATGCGGTTTTCTTTAAGCGTGTTAAACAATGCGTCTGCATCGGGAACGCGCACGGTAATGAAATTCGCTTCGCTGGGGAAGGCTTTCAGACGACCTATGGCGGATAATTCGCTGAAAACGCGTTCGCGTTCGGTTTTCAAAATATCTATGGTCGTCTGAATCGCGTCGTGGTGTTGCAGGGCGAATTTGGCGGTCGCCAAGCTTAATTGGTTCATATTGTAGGGCGGCAGGATTTTCGCCAGCTCGCCCATTACGGCGGGGCTTCCTGCCGCATAGCCGATGCGCAGTCCGGCAAAACCGATTTTGCTGATGGTGCGCATCACGACCAGATTTTCGATGCTGCCCGCCTGCGGCAGAAAACTGTCGCGGCTGAATGCGCCGTATGCTTCATCGACAACGACGATACCGCGCGCCGCGCGGATAATGGCTTCGACTTCTTCGCGGCGGAAACATACGCCTGTCGGATTGTTCGGATAGGCGATGAAAATCAGCGCGGGCTGATGTTTGTCAATGGCGGATAAAACGGCGGGCAAATCAAGTGTGAAATCTTCATTGAGCGGCACGCCGACATAATTCATGCCGTACAGCTCGGCATTGTGCCGATACATCACGAAACTCGGTTCAACCGCGAGCATGGTCGCGCCAGATTGGGCAACGAGCAGGGTCATGAATTGGATTAACTCGTCCGATCCGTTTCCTAAAGCGATGGCGGCAGATTCAGGAATGTTGAAGGCTTTTCTTAAAGTTTCCTGAAGCCCGCTGGCGGCGGGATTGGGGTAAAGATGAATCGGCGCTCGGGCAATCAGCCGCAGCCATTCGTTTGACAGCTCTGGGAAACGGGCAAACGGATGATACGGACTTTCCATTGCATCCAGCTTGATGAAGCCTTCGGGCAAGTCGGCAATTCGGTAGGCGGACATGGATTTGATGTCGTCGCGGATGAAGTTGGAGGCGGTTTTCATAGTTTTCTTCTCAATTTCTGAATAATGGTTATTTCGTCACAATATAGCACAAAATCAGAGTGTTGACATTAATATAATTAATAAATGGGGTGTTTATATTATTTTTATAATGAAGGTTTGATATAAATATTGAATTCAAAGATATTTTTTGAATATTCTTGGGCTGCTTTGTCTGTTTTTATTGATAAGCAAACTTAAATAGGGAGATTGGGAAGCATTAGATTGCGATGTGGGTGGTTTTTTAATATTTTCATTTGTTTTTAAGGGACTGGGGCATGGTTGGATAATGTGCCGAATCTGTTTCTTTTACGTTTGTCGGCGCGGGGGATGGATTGGGGATAAAGAATGAAGGAGGCGGATTGTATAGTGGATTAACTTTAAACCAGTACGGCGTTGCCTCGCCTTAGCTCAAAGAGAACGATTCTCTAAGGTGCTGAAGCACCAAGTGAATCGGTTCCGTACTATCTGTACTGTCTGCGGCTTCGTCGCCTTGTCCTGATTTAAATTTAATCCACTATAAACGGCTTGATGGCGGAATCCCAATATATTGAATATGGAATTGATATTTTGATTTTAATGGGATTTTTAGCTTATTGGCTTGATGGGGAATTAAATATAAACCGGCATGGTTTTATGTTGTTTAAACCTGAAGAAAGCGATTGTTTAGTGTGAAAAACATCTAAACAATCGCTTTCATGTTATAAGCACTCTTTTCAGGTTTCTGATTGAAATTGAATCCGTGATGAGCCATTCGACGAAAAGTTTTCTTGTTTGAATACGCGTAGAAAGCCTATTGGGCAGTAAAGGTCGTCTGAAAAGTCTGTCCGCCTATGGTGATGTCGGCGATGTAGTCGCGTCTGCCTTCGACGCAGACGGGCAGGTGGATTTGGTGCGCTTGCCAGGTGCGCGGGGATTGTTGTTGGAGCATATAGCGGTTGAAACCCATGTCCATGTCTTTCATGCTGAAGCTGATGCTGACTTGTTGTGTTTCGGCCGGGGTGTTTTCGACGGTGATGTCGAAGGCGGAGCGGTGGCTGATAGGAGTGGAGCGGACGTGCGAGCCGTCGGGCAGGATGCAGCCTTTGATGAGGTCGCACTCGGCGGCGCGGGCTTGGGGCTGTTGTTTCTGCCACCAGTCCAGCAGCAGGAGTTTGGCGGCGGCGAAGAGGATGAGGAGGACACCTGCGAGGAGGAGTTTGCGGTTTTTGTTCATTTCAGACGACCTCGGTGTCGTTGTCGGTCAGGACGGCGTGTGCGCCTGTCGAGAGCCAGCGGTCGCGGTAGCTTGAAACCAGTGTTTCGGGCGCGGCGACAACCAGCGGAACGGATACGCCTTGTTCTAATATTTCAAGCACTTGTCGTGCGCTTGCGTCGTCGTTGACTTGCCAAACGACGACGTCGGCATCTTGCACGCGCAGCCATTGTTCGCGGGTGTGTATTGATACCCAAACGCTTTGGGCTTGGGGGAGTTTGCCGAGCTTGCGCAGTTCGGTTTCTGAGATGAGGATGTTGGTGTGGTGCGGTTCGGCAAGGGAGTAGGGTGCGATGTGGTATTCGACGGTGCTGTTTTGTCCGTGCAAACCGGTTTTCAGACGACCTTGAAGCTGGCGGGGGACGGAGAGGGCGCGCAGCAGCGGACCGTTGGCAGGCAGCATGGGGGCGACGTTGAAATCGCCCGCTTTTTGCCACGACCATGCCTGTCCTTCGCGGGATTGGGGTTCGCCCGTCCATTGGTCGGGGTTTACCCATAGGAATTTCAAGCAGACGCGGGCGTGTTCGTAGGAATGGATTTTGGTCAGCCAAGGCGTGGCGGCTAGGATGCGGATGCCGAGTTCTTCTTCAAACTCGCGTTGCAGGGCTTGGAAGTCGGTTTCGCCCGCTTCGACTTTGCCGCCGGCAAATTCCCAATATCCGGCATAGGGCTTGCCTTCGGGGCGGGAACTGAGCAGGTAGTCGCCGTCTTGGTTGAGCAAGATGCCGGCAACGACGCGGATAAGGGGGCGGGTGTCTTGGGTCATGGGGTAGGGGGAGAAAGGTCGTCTGAAAATTCGGAAAGGTCGGATTTGCGAATCCGACCTGCCAATGGGTATTGTCTTATTTTTCGGCAACGACAAATGCCAACACGGTGTCTTCTTCGTCGCTCATGCTGAGGCTTACGTGGCTGATGCCTTGTTCTTCCAGCCATTTGGACAGGGCGGGAGCGTAGAAGAATTCGGGTTTGCCCAATGCGTCATGCCCGATGCCAATGTTGCGGAAGGAAACCGCGCCGCGTATGCCCGTGCCGACGGCTTTGGCGAAGGCTTCTTTGGCGGCGAAGCGTTTGGCGAGGTAGTTGACGGGTTTGCCCGCTTGCGGGAATTCGAGCAGCTCTTCGGGGGTGAGGATGCGCTCGGCAAACGCCTGTCCGAATTTTTTGCTCAGGCGGATGATGCGTTTGAGGGAAACGATGTCTGTGCCTATGCCGTAAATCATGCGGTGGTCTCCTTGTTGAGAGAAGGTCGTCTGAAAAGGTGGGTGTTGCCTATCAAGGCAGCATTCTTGCTCTGAACATGGTTTCCTTCATCTGGCGGACGGCTTCGGGCAGGCCGAGGAAGAGGGCTTGGGCAATCAGCGAATGCCCGATGTTCAGCTCGCGGATGGCGAGGATTTGGGCGATGGGGGTAACGTTGTGTATGGTCAGGCCGTGTCCGGCGTTGACGACCAAGCCCAAATCGCTGGCAAAATGCGCGCCGTTTTGCAGACGCTCGAATTGCTTGATTTGTTCGGCGTGGCTGTGTGCATCGGCGTATGCGCCGGTGTGCAGCTCGATAACGGGCGCGCCAACATCATGGGCGGCTTGGATTTGCTCGTTGTCGGCATCGATAAAGAGCGAGACGCGGATGCCAGCGTCGGTCAGGATTTTGGTGAACTCGGCGATTTTTTCTTGTTGCGCCAATACGTCCAAACCGCCTTCGGTCGTGATTTCCTGACGTTTTTCAGGCACGATGCACACGTCTTCCGGCATGACTTTGAGCGCGTTTTCCAGCATTTCTTCGGTCAGTGCCATTTCAAGGTTCAGGCGTGTGCGGATGGCGTTTTTGACGGCGAACACGTCCGCGTCTTTGATGTGGCGGCGGTCTTCGCGCAGGTGCATGGTAATCAAATCCGCACCGTGCGTTTCCGCGACCAATGCCGCTTCCACGGGGCTGGGATAGGTCGTACCGCGGGCGTTGCGGACGGTGGCGATGTGGTCGATGTTTACACCTAAGAGCATGATGTGTCCTTTCTTTGGATTTTCAGACGACCTGCTGATGGAAAAGGTCGTCTGAAAAAGTTAAACGCCGAAACTGAATTGCTGGAGTTGTTGCAAAACCTGTCTGGATTTAATGCCTTCGGGCAGGAGGTTGTCAATCAGCAGGCGCGTGATTTTTAGCGACTGCCCGAGGCTTTCGGGGTGGGTGAAATCGCCTTCGCGCAGCTGGATTAAGATGTCGCCGCCGACTGCCACGCCATGATTGCGCGGATTGAAGCGTTCGGCTTCTTCGATGGGAACGACCGCGTTTTCAGGCGTCAGCCAGTAGGTTTCTTCGGCGCGGATTGCTTCGCCGTTGCCATCGTGGAACAAATCGGGCGCGAATCCTAAACGGCTGAGTAAAGTCCATTCAAAGCGTCGCAGCGCGGCGGTATGGCCGCTTTCGCCGCATACCGCCCTCATTACTGCTTCCAACGCATCGTAAAGCTCGGGTATCGGGTCTTCTCGGGTTGTCAGCTTGAGCATCAGTTCGTTGATATATAAGCCGCTGAACAAAGCCCTGCCTTGCGGCTGCGGCCAGCCGCCTATCCACTCTGCGCGGTGTAGCGTTTTCAATTCTTGCGAACCGTACCACGATGCGCTGACAGGTACAAACGGAACCAACACGCCGCGCAACTCGCTTTGCCGCTTGCGCGCACTTCTCGCCAGTAAAGCCACGCGCCCGTAACGGCGGCTGAACACTTCCACCCACAAACTGCTCTCGCGCCAAGGGGCGGAAGCAAGCAGGAAGACGGGTTCGTGGTTGATGCGCTGGTTGGCCATGGGCAGTTGGTCGGGAGTGTGGACGGGGTGGGTTATGGTGTGGTGCATTTTACCAAAGCGGGTAGGAGGTCGTCTGAAAATATTTTTGTTGTTTAGAATGCTTTGAGTATCAAGAGGGAAAGGAGAAGGCAAAATCAATCGATGGGTCTGGTCGATTTGTATAGTGGATTAACTTTAAACCGGTACGGCGTTGCCTAGCCTTAGCTCAAAGAGAACGATTCTCTAAGGTGCTGAAGCACCAAGTGAATCGGTTCTGTACTATCTGTACTGTCTGCGGCTTCGTAGCCTTGTCCTGATTTAAATTTAATCCACTATATCTTTTAGGATGGCGAACGGCTGCAAAAAAACGCACCTTGTTTGAAGGTGCGTTTTTGATGGGATATATGGTGTTTTTTGAACAAATCAGAATTTAGCGCCTGATTGGTTTGCCATGTAGTCGACCGCTGCTTTGACTTCATCGTCGCTCAGGCCGGCGTTGCCGCCTTTTGCAGGCATGGCGTTGAAGCCTTCGAGAGCGTGTTTGTGCAGGGTTTCTTTACCTTGTTTGATGCGTGAAGCCCATTCGTCTTTTTTACCTATGCCGGGAATGCCGGGAACTGCGCCGCCGTGACATGCCTGACAGGTTGCTTCGAAAACTTTTTTACCGTCTGCGCCGGAAGCTGCAGGAGCGGCTGCGCCTTTGTCTTCGGCTTTAGGTGCATTGGCTGCGGGGGCAGAGCCGGCAGCGGCCGGTGCTGAGGCGGCTGCATTGCCTGAAGCGGCTTGATCGGCAGGTGCTGCGGCATCCGGATCAGGGAAGGTACCGCCGCTCTTGTTCGCCATGTAAGTGATGACGCGTTTGAGTTCTTGATCGGTCAAATCGGCTGCGCCGCCTTTTGCAGGCATGGCGTTAAAGCCGTTCAGAGCGTGTTGGAAAAGGGTATCGAAGCCTTGTGCGATACGGGGAGCCCATTCGCCGTTGTTTTCGATTTTCGGCGCGTTGGGGACGGATTTGTCTGCGCCGTGACACTGGATACAGATTTTGTTGAAAATCTGATCGCCTTTGCGTTCGCCTACCGGAATGCCGTCTCCCAAGGTAAGCTGTCCTACGGGCTGGATGCGGGTTTGGGTAGCAGTTTCGGAAGATTGGGCAACGTCTGCATACGAGCCGCTGCCCGCCAATTTGATGAGGAAGTAAATGACTGCAATGGCAATAACGATACCGCTCACAAGGGTAAACAATGCAGAGCCTTGGGCTTTGGAGTCGCGGAGTTGTTTCATTTGGTAGGCCTCGCCGTTAGGTTAGGTTGTGCTTTGAGTTATAGTTTGGTGTGTTAAACGCAGTTAACAATATTTTGCTGGATTATACTGAATTCACAAGGGCTTTCCAATCGCTCTTGTGGAAAATATACGCAAAGGCGGCGGTTTTTTGCCGTCTGTTAAGGGGTGGGTTGTGTATGTTGTTGATTATTTTATGGGATTTTTCTTCAAATTTGTCTTGTTTGCGCCATCCTGCATAATAGGCTTTGCCAACAGGCGGGATTTGCGTTAATCTTACGCCTTCTTCGCACCCATAGCTCAGTTGGAAGAGTGTCAGTTTCCGAAGCTGGAGGTCACAGGTTCGATCCCTGTTGGGTGCGCCAATTATAGAGAGGCCGTCTGAAAGATGAAAATTTTTCGGGCGGCCTTTTGACTTACTTCAAATAAAACTACATCGGGTTTCAGACGACCTTTTACTTTTTGCGCTTTATTTCAGCACTTCGGCAAACGCATCGGCAACATAGGCGATATTCGATGCGTTCAGCCCGGCGACGCACATCCTGCCCGAATCCAGCAGGTAAACGGCAAATTCGTCGCGCAGCCTGCGGACTTGTTCCACGCTCAATCCTGTGTAGCTGAACATGCCGCGCTGTTTGATGAAATAAGTGAAATCGCGGTCAGGGATTTGGACGGTCAATACGTCGTAAAGTTTCTGCCGCATGGCGCGGATGCGGTCGCGCATGACATAGACTTCGTTTTGCCACAAGGCGTAAAGTTCGGTGCTGTTCATCACATCGGCGGCGATATAGGCGCCGTGTGCGGGCGGGCTGGAGTAGATGCGGCGGACGGTGAATTTGAGCTGTCCGAACACCAATTCCGCTTCTTCTTTATTCGGGCAAACCACGCTCAAACCGCCGACGCGCTCGCCGTAGAGCGACAGGTTTTTCGAGAATGAATTGCTGACGAACAGCGGCAATTCCATTTCCACCGCTTTGCGAATGGCGTAGGCATCGCTGTCCAAATCGCCGCCGAAGCCTTGGTAGGCGATGTCCATAAACGGAATCAGTTTGCGCGTTTTGATGATTTGCAACACTTCGTCCCATTGCTGTTCCGACATATCCACGCCGGTCGGATTGTGGCAGCAGGGGTGTAGGATTAGGACGCTGTGTTCGGGCAGGGTGTTGAAAAACGCGGTCATTTCGTCGAATTTGACGCCAACGGTGGCGGGGTCGTAATAAGGATAAGTGCCGACCTCGAAACCGGCGCCTTCAAAAATGCCGCGATGGTTGTCCCAAGTCGGGTCGCTGACGTAGGTGCGCGCTGCGGGGAACCAGCGGTGCAGGAAGTCCGCTCCGACTTTGAGCGCGCCCGAGCCGCCCAAAGTTTGTACGGTAACGATGCGTCCTTGCGCAAGCGCGGGGTTGTCTTTGCCGAACAATAAATGCTGCACCGCGCTGCGGTAAGTGTTCAAACCTTCCATCGGCAGGTAGGGCGACGGCGCAGGCGTGGCGGCGCGGGCGGTTTCGGCACGGTTCACGGATTCCAACACGGGCATTTTGCCTTCGTCGTCGAAATAAATGCCTATGCTCAAATTGACTTTTTCAGGACGCGGGTCGTTTTTGAAGGTTTCGACCAAACTCAAAATCGGGTCGCCAGGGTAGTATTCGATGTGGCGGTACATTGATGCTTCCTTTGTCAGACGGATGGTGGCGGAAAACCTGATTTTTGCATTAAACGGCAGGATTTGTAAAATGGGGTCGTCTGAAAGCTGCATGATGTTTTCAGACGACCTATAATTTCGTCTTCATTATTTTACGGAACACCATCATGACCACGCGCATCTGGCAGGCAGGCAGGTTTGAAATCGGTTTGGACAAGCCGAAAATCATGGGTATCGTCAACCTGACGCCCGATTCTTTTTCCGACGGCGGCGTGTATTCGCAAAACGCCCAAACAGCCTTGGCACACGCCGAACAGCTTCTAAAGGAGGGTGCGGATATTCTCGACATCGGTGGCGAATCGACGCGGCCGGGTGCGGATTATGTTTCGCCTGAAGAAGAATGGGCGCGGGTTGCGCCTGTATTGGCGGAAGTGGCAGGGTGGGGTGTCCCTGTCAGTTTGGACACGCGCCGCACGGTGATTATGGAAAAAGCGTTGGTGCTCGGCGGTGTCGACATTATTAATGATATAGCGGCGTTGACCGACGATGGAGCGGTCGAATTGCTGGCGCGTCAGGCGGACACGGGCATTTGCCTGATGCACATGCAGGGTTTGCCCGAAAACATGCAGATTAATCCGAAATATCAAGATGTGGTCGGCGAAGTGGCGCGGTATTTGAAAGAGAGGGCGGCGGAATGTATCGCGGCAGGCATCGCTCCGCAACGCATCACGCTCGATCCGGGGTTCGGTTTCGGTAAAAACCTGCAACACAATATCGCGCTGATGCGGCACTTGCCCGAATTGATGGCGGAAACGGGTTTTCCGCTGCTGATCGGCGTGTCGCGCAAACGCATGATAGGCGAGCTGACCGGCGAGGCGGACGCAGCGGCGCGCGTACACGGCAGCGTGGCGGCAGCGCTGGCTTCCGTGGCGCGCGGCGCACAAATCGTGCGCGTGCATGATGTGAAGGCGACGGCGGATGCGTTGAATGTGTGGGACGCCTTAGGGCCTGCCGGCGTCCGATAGTTTTCGTTTTGGAAGCAAAAAACCACTTGGAAAATATAGTGGATTAACTTTAAATCAGGACAAGGCGACGAAGCCGCAGACAGTACAGATAGTACGGAACCGATTCACTTGGTGCTTCAGCACCTTAGAGAATCGTTCTCTTTGAGCTAAGGCGAGGCAACGCCGTACTGGTTTAAGTTAATCCACTATAAAATGTCGGCAGCCCCTGAAGTGGTGATAAAGAGGTCGTCTGAAAACGAGTTGGACGGTTTCAGACGACCTGTTTGTTTAATCCGGTTAACTTGTTCCGTATTTTGATAAAATAAGAAACTATACCGCTCAGGCGCAATCTAATGACGCTAAACATAAATCCCAACAGTTTTGCATAAAACCCCCTATACTGCCCGTTATGACATTTACGGGTAACCCCATTCTAAAAACATCCTCACGGAGCAAACTCATGGCAAAAAAATATTTCGGCACGGACGGCGTGCGCGGCGAAGTCGGTCAGTTCCCGATTACTCCCGATTTCGTATTGAAACTCGGTTATGCGGCGGGGCAGGTGTTGGTGCAGCATGACGGCGGGCAGAAGCCGACCGTCCTTATCGGTAAAGACACGCGTATTTCCGGCTACATGCTTGAAGCCGCTCTGGTGGCGGGTTTTACCGCCGCGGGTGTCAACGTCATCCAAACCGGCCCGCTGCCTACGCCGGGCGTGGCTTATCTGACCCGTGCGCTGCGTTTGTCCGCCGGTGTGATGATTTCCGCGTCGCACAATGTGTATTCCGACAACGGCATCAAATTCTTTGCCGAAGGCGGCGTGAAACTGAGCGATGAAATCGAGTTGGAAATCGAAGCCAAAATTGATGAGGAAATGAAAACCCAGCCGTCCGCCCGTCTCGGACGCGCCCGCCGCATCAACGGCGCGGACGACCGCTACATCGAATTCTGCAAATCCACCTTCCCCAGCCATTTGGATTTGCGCGGCCTGAAATTGGTGGTCGATACCGCGCATGGCGCAGGCTATGACGTTGCGCCCAAAGTGTTCCACGAACTCGGCGCGCAAGTCGTCAGCATCGGCGACGAACCGAACGGCTACAACATCAACGAAAAATGCGGCGCGACCCATCCTAAAGCCTTGCAGGCCGCCGTATTGCAAAACGAAGCCGACTACGGCATCGCTTTGGACGGCGACGGCGACCGCCTGATGATGGTCGACCGCAACGGCAAAGTGTACGACGGCGACAGCCTGATTTACGTCATCGCCAAAGCCCGTGCGCGCGAAGGCATCAACATCGGCGGCGTGGTCGGTACGGTCATGACCAATATGGCGATGGAAATTGCCCTGAAAGAGCAGGGCGTCGATTTCTGCCGCGCCAAAGTCGGCGACCGCTATGTGTTGGAACAACTGAACCAACGCGGCTGGCTCATCGGCGGCGAAGCCAGCGGCCATATTTTGTGCATGGACAAACACAACACCGGCGACGGCATCATCTCCGCGCTGCAAGTTTTGGCGGCGCTGCAAATCCTGAACCAAGACCTCGCCACCGTTTGCGCCGATTGGCAGCCGTATCCGCAAACCATGATCAACGTGCGCATCCAAAAAGGTCAGAAATGGCAGGAAGCCTCGAAAGACGTATTGGCTGAAGTGGAAAAAGAACTCGAAGGCAAAGGCCGCGTTGTCTTGCGCGCATCGGGTACTGAGCCGGTCGTGCGCGTCATGGTCGAAGCGCGTCAGGCGGACTGGGCGAAAAAAGGTGCGGAACGCATCGCGGCAGCCATCACCGGCAAGCAGTAATGCCGTCAAAAAATCAATCAGGTTTTTAGCAAACCTTTGAACTGCCGTCGTTTCCACGCAAGCGGGAACGGCGGTGCAGTGGATTAATTTTGAATCAGGGCAAGGCGGGTGAACGCCATGCCGGTTTAAGGTTAATCCACTGTGTTTTTTAGGATTCAAGGTCGTCTGAAACACATCAACCAATATTGTTCACGCCTATTTTCATAACCTGCCTTGTTATTTCTTTCAGACGACCCTATCTTTGGTAAAATACAACATTCAGTTCAAATGAATTTCCCCTTCACATTACAACCGACGGATACGCCATGTTTGCCTTTTTAGAAGCCCTTTTTTCCCATTACGGCTATGCAGCTGTGTTTTTCGTTTTGGTCATTTGCGGCTTTGGCGTACCGATTCCCGAAGATTTGACGCTGGTGACAGGCGGCGTGATTTCCGGCTTGGGGTACACCAATTCGCACTGGATGGTTGTCGTCGGTATGCTCGGCGTGTTGGCGGGCGACGGATTTATGTTTGTCGCCGGACGCGTGTGGGGGCAGAAAATTCTCAAGTTCAAACCCATTGCCCGCGTGATGACGCCAAAGCGTTACGCGCAGGTGCAGGAGAAATTCGACAAATACGGCAACTGGGTATTGTTCGTCGCCCGCTTCCTGCCCGGTTTGCGTACCGCCGTTTTCGTGACCGCAGGCATCAGCCGCAAAGTTTCCTATACCCGCTTCATTCTGATGGACGGGCTTGCCGCGTTGATTTCCGTGCCGGTTTGGATTTATTTGGGCGAATACGGCGCGCACAACATCGATTGGCTGATGGCAAAAATGCACAGCCTGCAATCCGGCATCTTTACTGTTTTGGGTATATTGGCAGTGGTGTTGGCTTGGTTTTGGTGGAAAAAACGCCAACGCCTCCAGTTCTACCGTACCAAATTGAGCGAAAAGCGGGCGCAGCGCAAAGCCGCCAAGGCAGCCAAAAAAGCCGCGCAAAGCGAACAATAAAATCAAGCATCCTGACAAGGCTGCCGATATTCAATATAGTGGATTAACTTTAAACCAGTACGGCGTTGCCTCGCCTTGCCGTACTATCTGTACTGTCTGCGGCTTCGTCGCCTTGTCCTGATTTAGATTTAATCCACTATAGTTTCCGTGTTTTTTATCCCCAAAGCGGTATCTTCTGCCTTGGCAATCCTCACCAAGCGTCCAAACTTGTTGAGGCGTCCGCCTTGAATCTCCCGCTTCGTGAATAAAAATCCACTTGGAAAATCAAATATCGGCAGTCTCAGGGTGCTTTTTCATTTCAAGGTTGTCTGAAAACCGTCTGCGTCGCCAAATTGCCAGCCTGTCCGAAATATAGTTAAATAAGCCGCATCATTATTTTCAGACGACCCGATGATGTCCATGAAACAAAAAATCTTCGTCCTCTACACAGGCGGCACCATAGGCATGACCCAAAGCAGCGAAGGCCTGCGCCCCGATACCGCGCTTGTCAGCCAAGCCCTTTCCCCTTTTTCAGACGACCTCGACTTCGAGTGGCACGTCTGCAATCCTTTGATTGATTCCTCCTCCGTTACCCTGCAACACTGGCGCGACTGGCTGGACATCATCGCCGCCAAACTGCCTTTCTGCGACGGCATCCTGATACTGCACGGCACAGACAGCATGGCCTACACCGCCAACCTCCTCGCGCTCGCCCTGCAAGGCTTGGGCAAACCCATCGTCCTGACCGGCTCCCAATGGCCTTACGCCGCCGAAAACAGCGATGCCCCGCGCAACCTCTCCACCGCCGTCGCTGCCTTCAGCCTCAAGCTCAAACAAACCGTCATCGCCTTTGACGGCAAACTTTATCCCGCCGTCGGCAGCAGCAAAGTCAGTACCGAAACCGCCGCAGGCTTCGACAATCCGCATTTCGGCGCTATCGCCGAATGGGACGAAACCCAAGGCTGGCACAATATCTGTGTCCCGTCCCAAGACGCGGCGGATGTTTCAGACGACCTTGAAATCCGCTATCCCGATCCGCAGGCAAAAATCGCCGTCCGCACGCTTATTCCCGGCTTTGCCGTCCAAGAACTTGCGGACGGACTCGCACAGCTTCCCGCCCACGCCCTTATCCTTCAAAGCTACGGACACGGCAACACCCCCGCAGACGAAGGCTTCATCCGCGCCGTCCGAGACTTTACGCAGCAAGGCAAACTGCTGCTCAACATCAGCCAAGTCCGACAAGGCAGAACCGCCGCCGTTTACGCGCAAGGCAACGCGTTCCGCAATTCGGGCATTATTAACGGCGGCAAATGCAACCTCGAAACCGCCACCGCGCTCATGACCCTCGCCGTATCGCAAGGCTGGGGGGTGGAAGATGTTCACAAAGAATTGGTAAGACTAAAATTAGTGTGAAATCGATGAACCTTACCGACACCCATTGCCACCTCGCCGATCCCGCCCTGCGCGAAAACCTGACGCACATCCTGACTGCCGCGCAGGAGGCAGGGGTAGGGCGGTTTATCGTTCCCGCGACCCGGCCGCAGGATTGGCAGGACGTGGCGGATTTGGTGCAAAGGTCGTCTGAAAACCCGCTTTGGGACAACATCCATATCGCGCTCGGTATCCATCCTTGGTTTTCAGACGACGTTTCCGAACCGGATTTCCAGCGTTTGGAACAAGCATTGAAAGCGCGTCTGACGGCATGGGTCGGCGAAATCGGCTTGGATTTTTACGACAAAACCCAAACGCCACCGCAGCGAGAACGGCAAATCCAAGTCTTCAGACACCAGCTTGCCATCGCACAAACCCTGCGCCGCCGCGTGATTATCCATAATCTCAAAGCCACCGCCGACATTGCCGCCGCCGTCAGGAAGACAGGCTTTGCCCAAGGCGGGATTGTCCATGCGTTTTCAGGCAGCGCGGAAGAAGCGCGCGTGTTGACGAAACTGGGCTTCAAAATCGGCATCGGTTCGCTGTTGCTCAACCCGAACGCACGAAAAATACGCGAAACCCTCAAAACCTTGAATGACACCGATTTCGTCTTGGAAACCGACAGCCCGTTTATGCTGAAAAACGAAATCAACACGCCCGCCAACATCCGCCAAATCGCCGCCATCGCCGCTGAAATTCGCGACGTTACCATTGAAGAGATAGCCGAAGCGACCGAGCGGAATGTGGAAATGTTGCTGGCAGCAGAAAAGGTCGTCTGAAAACATTCCGTCTTATCGGAAGCATGTTTTCAGACGACCTTTGGTCGTATGGGAAGCCATAGTGGTTTTGCACGCTGCTGTGGCTTTTTAAAGCTAATCCACTATATTTTTCAACAAAACAGCCGCAGCTTGGTCAATCCAGCCATCTGAACGCGCGGCGCAGTTCGTCCGTGCCGCCGGTTTCGTAGCAGCGGCCGTGCGCCAGTATGATTTTTTCGGGCTGCCAGTCCAGCATCTGCTTCAGGCAGGCGCGGGCGGCGGTTTTGTCTTTGAAGGTGGCGCGCCAGTCGGCAGGGGCTTTGCCGTCGGGGTCGGCGATACCCGTCAGTTTCATCACGCCCGCCCAAAAGCGGCTGGGAAATTTGGCGGTTTCGAAGTTTTCAATCAAATCGGCCAGTATCAGGGTTCGACTCGCGCGGTGGAAAAACACGGTTTCCTCCATCGCTGCGCTGCCCGCAAACGGCATTTGCGCCAAATCGTCCGCCCATTGCGGCGGCGCGGCGGCACCGAGGTCGGCATCGAAACAAACGGCAATATGCTGCGACGCCGCCCGCTCGCGCACGCCCGAACTTGCCCACGCAAGCGCCTGCGGATAATGCCGTTTCCACGCGGCGATGTGGGCGTAGTGGATTTTGTTGGGCGAAACCAGATGGCGGACTTCGCCGAGCGCGTCGATTTGCCGCAGCAGTTCGGGCGCGGGTTCAACCGGCGAATGACACCACAACCCGCCGTCGTTCAGGCGCACGACGGTCATGCGGGTACTGAACGGTACTTTGACGCCCAGCGGAAAATTCACGTGTATGACTTTTCCGTCGGCAATCCAGATGCCGTCTGAAAAAGGTTTCAGGGTATGGAGCGGGTGGTAGAGATGGATTTTGTCGGTCATGACGGCACTTACAGTTGTTCTCGGCTTATTATTCGACCGCCCTCTTGCCGCAGACGTTCCCACTCCAAACGGAATACGTTTTCAGACGGCCTTTTTACTTTCCAAATATTCCGTCAGCCCGCGCTCGCGCAACACGCAGCTTGGGCATTCGTGGCAGCCGCCGACGATGCCGTTGTAGCAGGTATGGGTCTGCTCGCGGATGTAGTCCAGCGCGCCCATTTCGTCTGCCAACGCCCAAGTTTGCGCTTTGGTCAGGTACATCAGCGGGGTGTGGATTTGGAAGGCGTAGTCCATCGCCAGATTGAGGGTAACGTTCATGGATTTGACGAACACGTCGCGGCAGTCGGGGTAGCCGGAGAAGTCGGTTTCGCACACGCCCGCGATGATGTGCCTGATGCCTTGTCCTTTGGCGTAGATGGCGGCGTAGAGCAGGAACAGGGCGTTGCGTCCGTCCACGAAGGTATTGGGCAGGCCGTCTGAAGCGGTTTCGATGGCGGCGGTGTCATCCATCAGGGCATTGTGCGTAATCTGCTGCATCAGGCTCAAGTCGAGTACGGTTTGTTTGACGCCCAAATCCTGCGCGATCCAGCGGGCGCGCTCCAGCTCGACGGCGTGGCGTTGTCCGTATTGGAAGGTGATGGCTTGGACGTTTTCGCGCCCGTAGGTCTGAATCGCCTGAATCAGGCAGGTGGTGGAGTCCTGGCCGCCGGAAAAGATGACCAAGGCTTGTTGGTTTTGCATGGTGAATCCTAGTTTTGGTAACGCGGGAGGTTTGCGAACCGCGTGGTGGGAAAGTTGACGGATTATAACGGATTTCGTCTATAATCGCGGCACTTCGTTTATTTTCAGACGGCATAATCATGAGCATCTACGCCCTTAAACCCAAATTCCAAAACCTGCTGCGCCCGCTGGTGCGCCGGCTTTATCAGAAGGGGGTAACCGCCAATCAGGTTACGCTGGCAGCTTGCGCGGTGTCGGTCGCGGTCGGGCTGTTGCTGTCGCTCGGCGCGCAGGTTCCTGCCTTGTTTTGGCTGTTGCCCGTGTGGCTGTTTGTCCGCATGGCGTTGAACGCGGTGGACGGAATGCTGGCACGCGAGTTCGGTCAGCAGTCGGCATTGGGCGGTTATCTGAACGAAATCACCGATGTCGCCGCCGATGCTGCGCTGTATCTGCCTTTCGCCTTTATCGCCCCGTTTGACGGCGCACAAATCGGCCTGTTTGTATGGCTTGCGGCGATGACCGAATTTTGCGGCGTGTTGGGGCAGGTGCATGGCAACGGTCGGCGTTATGACGGGCCCTTCGGCAAGAGCGACCGCGCGTTCTTTATCGGCGTACTGGCGGTGTGGTATGCGGTGGCGGGCAGCTTCCATGCGGTTTTCTACGTCGTCATGTGGCTGGCTTGCGCGGCATTGGTTTACACCTGCTATAAGCGCGTCGTCAAAGGCTTAAAGGTCGTCTGAAACCTATTTCCCATCTTATACTCACTTTATAAAACGAAAATATCATGCAAAAAACTTCGCACACTATCCCCTTACTGCTCACGGTTTTTATTGCCGCACTTATCGTCTGGTCGGGCATCAACCCGTCCGACCGCGCCGTTTGGTACGCCGAAATCATCCCTGTTTCCATCGTATTTATCGCGCTTGTCGCCACTTACCGCCTGTTCCGCTTTAGCAATCTGGCTTATGTATTCATGAGCTTCTGGCTGATTATGCACACCATCGGCGCACACTATACCTTCGCCGATGTCCCCTTCGATTGGGCAAACCGCCTGCTTGCGCCGTTTTTAGGCGAAGGGCGCAACCATTTCGACCGCGTCGGACACTACATCATCGGTTTCTACGCCTATCCGATGGCGGAATGGCTGTTGCGCCGCAAACTCTGCCGACCCGTGCTTGCCCTGTTTTTCTCCTTGTTCTTCATCATGAGCGTGGCGGCGGCTTACGAAATCATCGAATGGCAGTATGCGGTGATTGACGGCGGCGAAGCGGGGTTGGAAGTGCTCGGTTCGCAAGGCGATATTTGGGACGCGCAAAAAGACATGCTCGCCGACACGCTGGGCGCGCTGACTTCGCTGGTGGTGTTTATGTTTACACGGCCGGACAAACGGTTGAACGCAAGCCGATAGCCCTTGGGCAATAGCAAAAAGGTCGTCTGAAATCATGATTCGGTTTCAGACGACCTTTCTTTTGCAGCTGCTTCCCAGTCCGCGGCTTTCGATTTGTCCTTTCGCGGAAGGATACCAATCAAAACGAGGCAATGCCGTATCGGTTTGGATGGAGCAGTCATTCGTCGGTAAAAAGGTCGTCTGAAACCTTAAACCTCCGTTTCAGACGACCTTTGATCAGCTTTAAAACTACTGTTTACCAAGCTGGCTGTAATCCACCAACATATATTTGGCAGTAATTTTCTGCGAGGCGTTGCCTTCGTCTCCCATCAGAATCATCTGCGGCTTGCCGTTGACCGTAATCGAATCGACGGCTTCGACGTTGGTGATGTGTTGCAGATTGGGCAGGGAGATTTTTTGCGGCTCGTCGGTCGGGTTGCCGCTCCAAGTCCACAGTTGCGAGAATTTCTGCCCGTTTTCATCCTTCACTTCGTTGGCGATGACGTAGTTTTTCAACACAGGGTCGTAGTTGATAGAACGGATACCGCCGCCGTCAATGTCGAGGATGGCGACTTCGTCAAACTCAGGTTTGGCGTTGCGCTCGAATACGTCTTTCGGGTTGCTGATGAATGCCACCAGCGCCATATTGTTGAATTCGGGATCGCGGAAGCCTAAGACGAGGCGTTTCTTCACAGGGTCGAACGCCATGCCTTCGATATTGATTTCTTCAAAGGAAACTTCGGCTTTGGTGCGTTCGCGGATGAGGTCGTGTAATTTGTGATCGGTTTCCAAAACCTGCGTCAGATTGTCGTAGCTGGTCAGCCCCAACACATTGCCGTCTTGGATTTTAAAGCGCATCAGGTGTTCGCGGTCGGGCGAGCGGTTGCCTTTGCGGGTGCGCGAGTGGGAAGTGAGCGCGTAGATAAAGCCTTCATCGTCGCGCGCCAATGCTTCCAAGTCGCTCAGGCGGCGTTTGAAGCCGGTAATCACGCGCGTATCCAAGGCCTCGTCTTCGATAAATCTGCCTGATGGATCGATGCTGACGATGCTGAACGCGTGGTTCGGTTCGTCTTCGGCAATCAGCAGTTTGCCGTCGGGAAGCTGTTGCACGGCAGATGGCTCGTACACGCCGTTGAACATATTAATACCCAAAGAGCGCAGCTCTGCCGCATTGTTGGCAGGTTGGGTCAGCAGCGAAGGCAGCGTCTTCACGCCGATAAACGCCGCCAGCGAAGCCAAAAGCCCCCAACGGAATACGGCATAAGACAAGTTGATGTATTTGAACTGTTTGTCCGCCAGCAGGCCCAGCCAGTAAAGATGATCACTCATCTTTTGATAGACTTGTTTGCGGTCGCCCATAATCTCCTGCATCATTTCCCAATATTGGTCTTTTTGCACCTTCACACGGTCTTCGTAAATCAGGATATTGGGCTGGCTGCCGCTGAAAAAGCGCGTTTGGGTGCTGCTGAGGCGGGTTCTCAAATCACGCAGTTTGGCGCGCCCGCGGAAGAAATCCTTGACCCAAGCGCGCGCCGCCTGCATTTTGCCGATACGTTCGGGCGAAGCGGACAGCAGCGCGAACACGATGGACGCGGCGGCGGTAATCATAAACGTACTCGCCGGAATCAGAAATTCGGGTGACGATGAAAAAATAAATGCGCCCGAAATCATCAGCGCAGACACGATAAAACCGTTGAGCGAAATCATAATGTTCGCCTTGGTCGCCGCCAGCGCGAGCAGCTCCATCTCCGAACGCACGGCGTTGCGGAACATGGTTTCCACGCCTTTGTTCGTACCCAAAAGATCGGAAGGCGGCACATCGGCGGCTTGTTTTTTCTTCTTCGCCTTGTCTTTTTTGTCTTTCTTTTTCTTTTTGGGCTTTTCAGACGACGTCTCAATGCCTTCAAGGATGATGTTATCCGTCACGGCCTCTTCGGCATTGCTGTCTTGTTGATGGTCTGCCGTTTCAGATTCCGCAGCTTCTTCAACTTTTAAAGTTTCTTCAGCTTTCACGGCTTCTTCAATGTTTACAGCTTCTTCAGTTTTTAAGGTTTCTTTAGCTTTATCAAACGCTTCTTCTGAGTCTTCCCAAACTTCGGAAACAGGCTGCGGCGCATCGGGATCGGGTCGTTCGAAAGGTTTCTCCCAGTCAGAAACCGTACTTTGCGGCTCTTGCCCTTTTTTATTTTTATCGTGGAAATCCATGTTTATCCTCCGTTTGAGTGAATCAATTTAAATGGAAAGGAAAAAGCGTTTTTTAGTTCCTCTGATTCGGGGAATTTACACAACGTCATACATTATCGATAAAAACATTACACTTCTTGGGATAATCATGTTTGTAATGATGAAGTCGGCAATCCAAGTTCCCCTTCAACAAAAACTGCCGCCAAACGGGCAGTTTGCGGCAGCTGTAACGCATCGTTTATCAGTAGTCGATACGCTCTTTGATGATTCTCAATTCGGGGTAAGACAATTTGATGTCGTATTCGCGTCCGCCTTTGTAGGCTTCTACGTCCAATACAGGTCTGCCGCGATAGTCGTCGGCGTCGATGTCGTGAACGCGGTAACCGCGTTGCTCAAGCATTCTGATGGCTTTGGTACGGTTTTGTTCAAAATTTTTGTCGCTGTAAATTTGGTGTTCGATGTAATCGTTGGCACCTGCGACAGCAGCGGACAAAGCGACGATGGCGGTCAATAATAATTTTTTCATGTTCGACTTCCTTTCGAAATGTGTCATTGGGGTTTTGATGGGTGTATTTAAACACGGCAAAATTAGCAGTCATTTAGCACTTCGTTAAACGTAGTAAAGGTCGTCTGAAACGTTTCAGACGACCTTTTGTTGCTTCTTTCCGTCATTTCCTTTATCCGTTTATCAGATAACGATTGCATAAATTCAGCGTGTCATGATACCGTTCAAAAATATGACTATCAGGAGTTTTTCATGTCCGAGCAACAAAAATACTTTTCTACCCAAGACGGCACTTCGCTTTTCTACCGCTACCGACCCGCTGCCGACGGTTCGGCCGATAAAGCCATCGTGCTGTTCCACCGCGGCCACGAACATTCCGGCCGGATGATGTTTGTTGCCGACGAACTCGGTTTCGACGATTTTGCCTATTTCGCATGGGACGCGCGCGGCCACGGCCACAGCCCCGGCGAACGCGGCGACAGCCCCAGTATCGGTACTTCCGTTGCCGACGTGGACGACTTCATCCGCCACATCCAAAGCGAATACGGCATCAAGCCTGAAAACATCTGCGTGATCGCGCAAAGCGTCGGCGCGGTATTGGTTTCCACTTGGCTGCACGACTACGCGCCGAAAATCCGCTGCGCCGTATTGGCATCGCCCGCATTCAAAGTCAAACTCTACGTTCCTTTTGCCCGCACCGGCTTGAAAATCATGCAGAAATGGCGCGGCAATTTCTTTGTCAACAGCTACGTCAAAGCCCACTACCTGACCCACAATAAAGAACGCCAAGACAGCTACGACAACGATCCGCTCATCGCCCGCGCCATTTCCGTGCGCATCCTGCTCGGTTTGTACGAAGCTGCCGAGCGCGTCGTCGCCGATGCGCAGGCGATTACCACGCCCGTGCAGCTTTTGATTTCCGGCAGCGACTGGGTTGTTCATCACAAACCGCAACACGATTTCTACAACCGTTTGGGCAGCCGCATCAAAGAACGCCATATCTTGCCCGGTTTCTATCACGACACATTGGGCGAACAAAATCGCGAAATCGCCTTTGTCGAAATGCGCCGCTTTATCCGCGAACGTTTCAATCAGCCTTTATATCAAGTCGATTTGACCCAAGCCCACTTGCACGGCGAAAGCCGTCGTGAAGCTGACGAGCTGGCTACGCCTTTGTCTATTTATTCGCCGCGCGGTGCATTTTGGGCGGTTTACCGCGCTTCCCTCGACCTTGGCGCGCGCTGGAGCGAAGGTTTGAAAATCGGCAAGGAAACCGGCTACGACTCTGGCAGCACGCTGGATTATGTGTACCGCAACCAGCCGCAGGGCAGCAACGCCTTTGGTGTGGCGGTGGACAAACACTATCTCAACGCCATCGGCTGGCGCGGCATCCGCCAACGCAAAATCAATATCGGCAAAGCGATTCAGACGGCCTCTGCCAAGCTGCGCGAAGCGGGCAAACCCGTACACGTTCTCGATATTGCCTCGGGGCACGGCCGCTATGTGCTTGACGCGCTGACTGCCGACACGCTGCCCGATTCCGTGTGCCTGCGCGATTACAGTCCGATTAATGTTGAAGCCGGCCGCAAGCTGATTGCCGAACGCGGCCTGCAAGACACGGTTACCTTCGACGAAGTCAATGCCTACGACCGCGCCAATTATCAGGATTTGCAGCCCCGTCCTACGCTGGGCATCGTTTCCGGACTACACGAATTGTTTGCCGACAATGATTTGATTTTAAAATCGCTCTACGGCTTCGGCGATGCGATTGAAACAGGCGGCTACCTGATTTACACCGGCCAGCCGTGGCATCCGCAGCTCGAAATGATTGCGCGCGCGCTGACCAGCCACAAAGCAGGCAGCCCGAACTGGGTGATGCGCCGCCGCAGCCAGCAGGAAATGGATCAACTTGTAGAAAAAGCCGGTTTTGAAAAAATCCATCAGTGGATAGACGAAGACGGCATCTTTACCGTAAGTCTGGCTGTGAAGAAATAAAAAGAGGAGTCGATGAATTACCGCCGTTTCTCGTGTAGCGAAACATTTTTAGGTTGATATAGTAGTGGATTAAATTTAAATCAGGACAAGGCGACGAAGCCGCAGACAGTACAGATAGTACGGAACCGATTCACTTGGTGCTTCAGCACCTTAGAGAATCGTTCTCTTTGAGCTAAGGCGAGGTGACGCCGTCCTGGTTTAAAGTTAATCCACTATACGTGCGAGGAACGGAAGTTGTGCAGATATGCAACAGTTTCAAAATTTGTCTGGAAACAGATAAAACGAAAGGTCGTCTGAAACCTTGTTTCGGTTTTCAGACGACCTCGAAGAAACTTAAATCGTTGCTTTAAATTAACGATCGATGTTGACAGGTTCGCAGTTTTTCACGATGAAGCGGTTTTGTGCATCGCTGACGCCCACGACTTCGGAAGTGGTGTGGGTGTTGCGGTCGATGTAACCGGCAGACATAGAGAAGCCGCGTTTGTTGGTGAAGGTAGTGCCGGTGCTGTCAGAGCGGCGTTTGTCAACGCGCAGGCTGATTTGTTTGCCGGCTGCATTTGCAGAAGCGCCTACTGCATTGCCTTTACGGTCGAATTCATAAACGACATTCAGTTTTTTACCGTTGTCGCATTTGTAAGGAACATAGCCTGCAGGAGCGGCGGCGGCAGTCATGGAAACACCGGCGGTCAGAACGGCTACAACAGCGGCAGATAAGAGTTTCATCTGGTATTACTCCATAAAGTAAAAAAGAGTGATGTGTGGCGTGGACTATCCGGCGCCATCCTTGCTTTGTTTTGAAAGCAGGACATATTTTATCCGTTCCGAAGAAATATACAATATGCCCATATGCAAAGCTATACAAAGAAATTTTCGGGAAAAGTTATTACGCTTGTACAAATTTTAATAAGGTGAAGTTTCATAATGAAAAAATTACTTACATTACTAATTCTTTCCGCATTTTCATCCGCCTGTTATGCCGCTGCGGCTGACTGGACGCCGTTGTTGCAGTCTATGAAGAAAGGCTGTGCTGTTGATTTCGATGCCTTGCCTTATGGAAAGTCCGATATCGGTAAACTGCCTGCCCAATACCGCGCCTCCGTTGCCCGCAGCCGGAGCAGGCAGACAGAGTCGGATGGTGAAGCATTAACTATTGAATTGAAAAATTCTGTTGCTTTTGGACAGCCCTTGTCCGCCTTAATCATCGAATCCGGTGAAGGATACGGCCATGTCAAAATGAAGTTTGCCCGAAATGCCGATGTGTCTAAACTTATTCCCTTATTTACCACACCAACCGATAAACGGCACGGTATGTTGGCAGCGGGTAGGGCGCAGAATTTTTGTGTCAAAGGTGCAAACGGGACGTTGAAGCAATACCAGTCTTCACAACATCACTGGCGCGCCGTTTCGTCCGATGGCCCGTGGCAGGAATTTCGCTACCATCCAAAAGAAAACGTTTTATCCTGCCTGAATTCCGACCATTATGGCGATGAAGTGGAATGCACTAGATAAAACATGAAACCTACGCTGAAAACTTCTCTACTCAAACTTGCTTTGGTCGGCATACTTTTTTATGCCAGCTACAGTTTGTCCAACCATTACGCGGCATCGCTGGCCTATGTGCCGGAAGTCGCTTTTGCGTGGGAGCGCAACATTCCGTTTTGGGAATGGACGATTTTGCCTTATTGGTCGCTGAATCTGATGTATGCAGCGGCGTTTTTCCTTTGCCGAAATGCGCGTGAACAAAACCGCTATGTCGCACGGCTGGTATCAGCGCAAATCGTCGCCACTACTTGCTTTATGTTGTTCCCGCTGCATTTCGGCTGGCCGAAGCCGCCTACCGACGGGCTGTGGGGCGTGATGTTTGATTCATTGGTCGCATTTGATTTGCCGTACAACCAATCGCCGTCGCTGCATATCGCGCTGTCTATCATTGTCGGCGCGTTTTATTGGACGCGGTTTCCCAAAATCCGTTTGCCGATTTTTCTGTGGCAAAGCCTGATTGCTTTGTCGGTACTGACGACTTACCAACACCATTTTATCGACGTGCCGACCGGCGCGCTGCTGGGCTGGCTGGTGTTGTGGGCAATACCCCAACACGGCGTATCGCCTTTCAGACGGCCTTTTGATACTCAAGGCCGCCTGAAAACGAGCGAAGCGAGTTTCTGCGAAGCTAAAACGAGCGAAGCAAGTTTCTGTGAAGCCAAAACTCCCCCCGAAACACGTTCCCGCGAAATCAAAATCGCCATGCTGTATCAGGCGGGCGCGGTATTGTCGGCACTGCTGTCCTTGTTCGGCGGCGCGTGGTTGTGGATGTTGTGGATCAGCGTGTCGTTATCGATAGTCGCTTTTGCCTATCTGACCGACAACGCGGCGGTATTCCAAAAACAGGCAGACGGCAGGCTGTCGGCGGCGGCAACGATTTTGCTGCTGCCTTATCTGGCGGGCGTGCGGCTGAACATGGCTTATTGGCTGCGCGGCAAGGCGAAGACGGCGCGGGTTCGTGATGATGTGTTGATTGGCAGCGTATCAGAGATTTCAGACGACCTCCCAGCCGTATTGGACGTATGCGCCGAATATTCCTGCCCTCGCTATCGCGGCGCATACCGCGTTCTGCCGTTATTGGACATGGTGGTGCCGTCTGAAAACGATTTGGTGCAGGCGGCTTTGTTGCTGGAAGCATTGCGCCGGCAACACGGAAAAGTTCTGACCTGTTGCGCGCTGGGCTACGGACGCAGCGCGGCGGTGGTGCTTACTTGGCTGCTGGTTTACGGCGGCTGTCGGGATTTGGCACAGGCAACAGCAGAATTGAAACAGGCTCGCTCACAGATGGTGCTGCCGCTGGAAACGGCAAAGGCGGTAGAAGCGGCGGCAGGTCGTCTGAAAATGAACGCAGTGAGTTTCGCCAAAACGAGCGAAGCGAGTTTCTGCGAAGCTAAAATGAACGAAGCAAGTTTTTGCGAAGCTAATCGAGATAGCTAAGATATAAGTAGATGAAAAACCCAAGCTGAGCAAATCATTCTCTATTGAGCTTGTGCAAGGCAATGCAGTCCTAGTTTAAAGTAAATTCAGGATACGACGACTCATATGTACCGCACCCAAAGTAAGGAGGGAATCTTATGACTAAAAGCTACCGCCCCGTTACGTTTTACACTTTATCCCTGCTGATTCCGTGGACATTATGGTTTGCTGCCGCCTACATCAGCCACCGTCCTGATGCTGTTGAGTACCAGTGGGCTCAGGCCACGTTAGGGCTGGCCGGGCTGTTCGCACCCATGCTCGTGGCGGCATTCATGTTGTACAAACAGCCCAAATTATGGACGGACGCGAAACACCGCCTGTTCCGCCTGACAGGTTTTCCCAAGCGATACCTGCTCGCTGCCGCACTGCTCGGTCCGGTTACCTTGGTGCTGGCGCAACTCATTTCCATCGCTTTCGGACACAGTTGGGCGCAGTTTCACATTTCGGGACATCCGTCATTTACGTCCGCCTTGCTGTCGCCATGGTTCATGCTCCTCATTTCGCCTGTTGCCGAAGAATTGGCGTGGCACAGCTATGGCACCGACGCGCTCACGGCACGCAGAAGCCTGTTTGTCGCATCCTTGCTATTTGCCGTGTATTGGGCGTTTTGGCACATGCCGCTTGCCTTCATCAAAGGCTATTATCACAGCCAAATCGTTTCCGAAGGCGCACTCTACACGGTTAATTTCGTGGTCAGCATGTTTGTCTTCGTCCTATTGATGAACTGGTTGTACGCCAAAAGCGGGCGCAGCATCGCCGTGGCGACGATATTCCACCTGTGCGCCAATCTGGGTAACGAGATTTTCGCCACCCACCCTGTCAGCAAGGTTATTCAGACGGCCATTTTGTCGGCAGTAGCCATTTATATTTTGATTGCAGAAAAGAATTTGTTTTTAGGTAAGCCTGTGCCATCCCGATAACAAATTCAGACGACCCTTGGACATGATATGCCCCGAAAGACGGTTTCCATACTAAAAAGGAATGTGAATGGACAATTCCACTGACAGCCTGATTACCGCCCGCCTACTTGCCACCGCCCGCTATACCGCCGTGTTCAATGCCTTGCTATTCGTTTTGTCCGCGCAACGTGGCAGTGCGTGGTCGGCGGTACAGCTTATCTTGGCGGCGGTGCTGTTGTATTACCACATCCGCATCGAATTCGACCGCCGCGTGTTCCAAGATTTTGCCGACGGCCGCTATACGCCTGAAGCCTTCGACCAAACCCTGCGGCAAACCGGCTTGCGCCGTGTTTCAGACGACCCCTCCATGCCGCAGCGTGTGGCGGGCGCGCTTGCCTTGTGGCGTAAAAGCCTTTACCTGACTGCTGCGCAAGCGGCAGTTTTCCTTATCCAAATCCTCTGATGTCATGAAAAATTTTCTTAAAAAACAACTCGCATGGCTGACCGACCAAGCATTGTGCCTGTCGGTATCCTTCCTCACCGGCGTCCGGCCCAAAAGCCCGCGCGAGCTGGCGTTCAATCCGCAGCAGAAAGTGTATTACGCCAATCACGGCAGCCACGGCGATTTTTTGCTGGTGTGGATTTCCCTGCCGCGCCGCTGGCGGCTTTCGACGCGTCCCGTTGCCGGCTCGGATTACTGGCTGACCAACAAACTCAAGCGTTTCATCATCCAAAACGTCTTCAACGCGCTCTTGATTCCGCGCCACAGCGACAATCCGCAGTCGATTACCGAACAGATGAACCACGCGCTCCAAGCGGGCGATTCGCTGATTATCTTCCCCGAAGGCACACGCAATACGGACGAAAACGAAATCCTACTCCCCTTCAAATCAGGTATTTACCATCTGGCGAAAAGCAAGCCGGATACTGAGTTTGTGCCGATATGGATAGACAACATCAACCGCGTCCTGCCCAAAGGCAAAGTGCTGCCCGTGCCGTTGTTGTGCGAAGTCCACATCGGCGAACCGCTGACCCTGCACGAAGATGAAGACAAAGACACTTTCCTGACACGCACCCGCGAAGCTTTGCTGGCGTTGAGGTCGTCTGAAAACGAGTGCAACGAGTTTCGCCAAAATGAACGAAGTGGGTTTCGCCAAAACGAGTGCAACGAGTCTCAACAAAACAAAGGAGCTGCATCGTGAGCTTTGTTAACACGTCCAGCCAAATCATTACCGAACAAACCGCCGCCCATCTGACCCCGCAGGCAGGCTATATCTTTACCGGCGTATTTGCCATATTGATTTTCGCCAGTGTCGTCGGGCAATGGCTGAAACGCAAAAACGGCGCAGACAATGCCACCATCTCCAATCTCAATGCCCGCATCTACGCTTGGTGGCTGATGACGCTGGTGCTGCTGGTCGCATTTTGGTTCGGCAAAACGGGGACGGTGGCGCTGTTTTTCCTGATTTCGTTTGCCGCCTTGCGCGAATTTATGACCCTCGTCTATCGCCGCCGCAGCGATTATTACAGCATGGTAGTGTGTTTCTACCTGCTGCTGCCGGTGCAATATTATTTCGTCTATGACGGTTGGTATGGCATGTTCAGCATTTTCATCCCCGTTTACGGCTTTCTGGTGTTGCCGATTATCGCCAGCCTGAGCGGTCAAACCGCCCATTTCCTCGAACGCGCCGCCAAAACGCAGTGGATGTCGATGATCTGCATCTTCTGCCTTTCACACGTTCCCGCCCTGATGTTCCTGAACTTGGATGACTTTGACAGCAGCGGCAATATCCTGCTGCTGATGTTTCTGATTTTCGTGGTGCAGGCTTCAGACGTGTTGCAATACGTTTGGGGCAAACTGGTCGGCGGTGCTAAAATCATGCCTTCGCTTTCTCCGTCCAAAACCATATCCGGCACGGTCGGCGGCATTTTGTCCGCCACCGTACTCGCCGCGCTGCTGTCGCCGATGACGCCGTTTAGCCACGGCCAGGCCGCCGCTATCGGTTTCGTCATCTGCCTGATGGGTTTCTTCGGCGGGCTGGTGATGTCTGCCATCAAACGCGACTACGGCGTCAAAGACTGGGGCAACATGATACGCGGCCACGGCGGTATGCTCGACCGCGTGGATTCCATCTGCTTCGCCGCTCCCGTGTTCTTCCACATTGTCCGGTATTATTGGAACGGTTGAATCTGCTGTTGATCGTTCTACTTAAAACCATGCAAAAAGGTCGTCTGAAAACCCAAATCCAAGTTTCAGACGACCTTTTGTCTTTGTTACACACTATTTCACAATATCCGACAGCGGCCAGCGCGGTTTGACGTTGAACGCGCCTACGGGCTGCCGCTCCTGCAACCTCATCGCGCCGGCGAAGGCAATCATCGCGCCGTTGTCGGTGCAGTATTCCATGGGCGGGAAGCAGACTTTGATTTTTTCTTCCTTAGGTTTGGGTTTGCCTTTTTCAGACGGCTTTTTGACGCTCAGGCGGGAAAATTCGTCGCGCAGCTTCCAGTTTGCACCGACGCCGCCCGCGACGACCAAAGTTCTGAAACCGGTATCCAACAAGGCTTTTTTAGCTTTGGCGGCGAGAACGTCAATCACCGCGTCTTGAAACGCGCGGCAGATGTCGTTGCGCGTTTGCTCGGGGATTTCGCCGTCGTTTTCGGCGCGGACTTTTTCGACGGCGGTCAGCACGGCGGTTTTCAAACCGGAGAAGCTCATCTGTAAATCGTGCGAATGGAGCATGGGGCGCGGGAACGAGAAGGCATCGGGGTTGCCCTGCTTTGCGAGTTCGGACAGCTTTGCGCCGCCGGGGTAGGGCAGCCCTAAGAGTTTGGCGGTTTTGTCGAACGCCTCGCCCGCCGCATCGTCGACGCTTTCGCCCATCAGCGTGTAATCGCCGATGCCGCGCACCGCCATAAACTGCGTATGTCCGCCCGAAACCAGCAGGGCGACGAACGGAAATTCGGGTTTGTCGTCTGCCAAAAGTGGGGAGAGCAAATGGCCTTCGAGATGGTGGACGGGAATGACGGGTTTGTTCAAGGCAAACGCCAAGGCATTGGCATAGCCCGAACCCGCCAGAAGCGCGCCGCCCAAACCCGGCCCTTGGGTGTAGGCGACGGCATCGATATCGTCATAGGAAACGCCCGCTTCCTGCAAACAGCCCTGCGTCAGCGGCACGACGCGGCGGATGTGGTCGCGGCTGGCAAGTTCGGGGACAACGCCGCCGTATTCGGCGTGCATCGCCATTTGGGTGTGAAGATGGTGCGCCAACAGGCCGCGTTCGGTGTCGTAAAGCGCAACGCCCGTTTCATCGCAGGATGATTCGATTCCGAGTACCAGCATGGTTTGAGGTCGTCTGAAAATAAGGATGCGGTATTTTAACGGATTTCGGGCCGTGTTCGCAGTCCATTGCTCGTTCTCCATAACGAAAAGGTCGTCTGAAACCCAAAAATCAGGTTTCAGACGACCTTTGGTCAACGTTTCTATCAGAAGCGGTAATTCACGCCCAAGGCGAACTCGCGACCGCGTTCGTAGAAGGGAGTGCGTCCGTTGCCGTCGGGGAAGCGTTGGCTGTGCGAACGGTATTGTTTGTTGCCGATGTTGTTGACGGCGAAGTTGACGTTCAGGTTGTCTTTTTTCAGCGGCTGCCAGTTGGCGTAGATGTCGTGTACGCCGTAGCCTGATTTCTTGCCGTGAATCGTGCCTTGTCCGCGGGCGACATCGGTATATTTCACGCTTTGGGCGTAGCGGCCGCGCCAGCCGATTTCGAGTTTGGGGTTTTCAAACTGATAAGACAGGCCGGTCAGCCATTGGCGGCCGGTGTTCCAGAAGGTGAACGAGCTTTCGTGGTCTTCCGCTTGAATCGGGCTTTCGCCGTAGTACATTTCGCCGTTCAGGCGGGGTTTGACGTAGGACACGCCGGCGCGCGCGGTCAGACCGCCCCAGCGGTAGGATGCGTCAAGTTCGTAGCCGTAGGTTTTGAGCGTGCCGCCGTTGTAAATCTTACCGCGTTCGGTAATGGAGGCGGTGTTGTTGTTGATTTTTGCCCAACGATAGACGATGAGGTCTTTGATGCGTTGGTGGAACACGCTGCCGCTGACGTTGAAGTTGTCGTTGCGCCATTTGAAGCCCAGTTCGGCGCGGCGGGCGGTTTCGGCTTTGAGGTTGCTGTCCAAATCGGCGGCGGCGCCTGCGCGTTCGTTAGCCAACAGGGCTTCGTTCAGGCGGGGCGCACGGCTTGCCTGATTGAGGTTTGCCAAGAGGGAGAAGTTGTCGTTGATGTCCCAAATCGCGCCGATGCTGGGGTTGAGCTGACCGTGCGACGCGCTTTGTTTGCTGGCGGCGTTGTATTTGAAATGGTCGTAACGCAGGCCGGTGGTCAGGGTAACGGGGTGCAGGTTCCAAATACCTTCCGCGTACACGCCGTATTCGGCTTTTTTCTCTTTGTCGCGGTCATACAGGCCGAGAATCTTCAGCCATGCGCCTTTGTCGGACGGCTCGGAGGTTTCGTGGCGGTAGTTGACGCCGTATTTCACCATGTGTCCGTCGCCGAAGGAGCTGGCGAGGTTCAGATTCGCGCCGGTCGCTTTGATTTTGCTCAACTCAAGCTGACCGATGGGAACGCCGCCTTGAGCCGTGCCGGAAGCTTGGGCTTTCGGGGAAGGCGCGCCTTTAGGCGGTTTGGTATCGTCGGTATTGATTTGGAAGACGTTGGCGTCGATTTTGTCGAGGAAGCCGACATTGCGGCCGCGGTATTCCAGATTGTAGGATTGCTCTTTTTGGTAAGTGCCGTCCACGCCGACGTAGCTGTCAACGTTTTGGAACTCGGCTTTGTCGGTGCGGTTGCCTTTTTGGTATTCCTGACGGTAGGTCAGGCGGATGCCGTGGTCGTCGTTGAAGTCGTAGCCGATTTTGGCGAGGTAGCTGTGCTGTTTCAGACGACTGCCGCGGTTGACGTTGCCGTTGCCGTCTTTGTAGTCGCGGTTGTTGAGGAAGTTGCCTGCAAACAGGGCATCGAAGCCGTTTTGATAGCCGTAAACCGCCGCGTTGCCGGTTGAGCCTTTATTGCTGCTCAAGCCTGCGCCGAGTTTGAAACCGAAAGGTTTGCCGTCGGTCAGCAGGTCTTTCGCGTCAACCGTCGTTACGCGGATGGTGCCGCCGACCGCGCCCAAACCCGCGCTCGCCGCGCCCGTGCCTTTTTCGACGTTGATGCTTTTCACCAAAGCAGGATCAAGCTGGAAGCGGCTTTGGTGGTGGAAGATTTTGGTGGATTGGCTGGTGCCGTCCACTTCCAAATTAATCTTGTCTTCGCCGACGCCGCGGATGCTGTAAAACTGCGCCACGCCGTTGCCGCCGCCGACATCCATACCGATTTGGTCTTTCATGACCTGTTTCAAATCGGTCGAAGTCTCGCGGTCAAGCTGGTTGCGGGTAACGCGGGTTGGTACGGCGGTGGCGGTAACGACGACTTCTTTCAGTTCGGCAGTCGCTTCGGGGCGGACGTTGTCTGCATGGGCAAAACCTGAAGACAGTGCCAGCACCATGATGCTGAAACGGAAGGCGGGGGAATGGGGGGATTTCATATTCTTCCTCTAGTTGGGTGATTAAGGGGAGTTGTGTTAAATCAAGAGTGTATATTCTAATATTTTTTGATAATGATTTGCAAACAATATACGTTACTCCGAGAATATTAATCATATTTTCAGAGGCCTACATTTATTGATGCTCTTTAACCGAATGTGGCGGAAACCGGATTTTCAGAAGGGCTAGCGATATTTTTGCTGTCGGCATCGTGTTGTTTGATGGCTGGGGCAAGGCCGGCGGGGATGGGAAACCTGTGTTTTAGGAAGAGGAGGGTGTGATGCGGATATTTGGATGGAGGGATGGAACATAGAAAAAGGTCGTCTGAAAACGGTTTTCAGACGACCTTTTGTGTGCTTAGTCTGCTTTGAGCAACCTTTTATCCAATTGCGCCTGTATCAGCAGGCCATGGGCGAAGTTGCGGCTGTCGGCGAGGATGAGTTTGCCGCCGTAGCGTTTGGCGATGGCGTCGGCGATGGAGAGTCCGAGTCCGGTGCCTTGTTGTTCCGTGCCGAGTATGCGGTAGAAGGCGTCGGTTACGCGGCTGCGTTCGGCGGCGGGGATGCCGGGGCCGTCGTCTTCCACCCAGATGGCGAGGGTGGTCGGGGTCTCGCTGAAACCTATGTCGATGCGGCCGCCTGCGGGGGTGTAGCGGATGGCGTTGTCGGTGAAGGTTTTGATGAGGGTGTAGATTTCGGTGTCGTCGGCTCGGATGCGCAGGTCGTTTTCGACGGCGACGCCGATGTCTTGCTGTTTGTCGAGGGCGAGGGGCATGAGTTCTTGCAGCACGCGGCGGAACTGGGCTTGCAGGCTGATATCGGTCAGGTTGCGTTGGGTTTCGGAGCCTTGGGCGCGGGCGTGGGTCAGGAGCTGCTCGAGCAGGTGGCGGTTGCGCTGTATGCTTTGGAGGATGAGTCCGGTCTGTTCGCGGGCTTCGTCCGATTGGGGCAGCTTGGTGAGCCGTTCTGCCTGAAGGGAGAGGGCGGTCAGTGGGCTGCGCAGTTCGTGGGCGGCATCGGCGATGAAGCGTTGCTGGCGGCGGATGTTTTCGCCTGTGCGTTGCAGCAGTTGGTTGATGGCGGTAACGAAGCCTTGTATTTCACTGGGCACGCCTTCTCCGTCCAGCGGCGAGAGGTCGTCTGAACGGCGTTTGCCGAGGGAGGCGGAAAGGGTTTTGACGGGGCGCATGGCGCGGTAGGTGATCCATACGGTCAGCAGGATCATGAGGGGCAGGGCGATGAGCAGCGGGAGGACGCTTTGGTAGGCGGCGGTGGCTGCGAGGTCGTCGCGGTATTCGGTTTCTTGGAGTACGGCGATTTTGCCTTGCGGGGTTTGGCGGATGTAGGCGCGGTATTCGTCGTCGTCATCGTCGTCGTCATCAACGCTGCCTTTGATGGTGTGGAATCCTTCGCCGAGTGTGTCGGACAAAGGGACGGTGTCTTCTTGTCCGAAGGTTTGGATGAGGATGTGGTTTTCGCTGCCTATTTGTGTGTAGTCGGTGGTTTTGGGGTTGATATAGGCGGCGGTTTGGCGCAACAGGTCGTCCTGAAGCTCTTCGGCTTCATGGTAGGTTTGGTAATAGGAGAATGCGCCTGCGATGATGGACAAAGGCAGGAACATCAGTATCAGGGCGATGCTGATACGGACTTGCAGGGATTGTTTGAGGGTCTGGATAAAGTGATGCATAGTGTGTTTGGTGAGGCTGTTTTAGGTTTTGTTATAGTGGATTAACTTTAAACCAGTACGGCGTTGCCTCGCCTTAGCTCAAAGAGAACGATTCTCTAAGGTGCTGAAGCACCAAGTGAATCGGTTCCGTACTATCTGTACTGTCTGCGGCTTCGTCGCCTTGTCCTGATTTAAAGTTAATCCACTATATTGATTATGGCATGGGCGGGCATGGATGCGCGGATTGGGGTTTCAGACGACCTCTTTGGCGACCAGCCAGCCTACGCCGCGTACGTTTTGGATGTGTTCTTTGCCGAGCTTTTTGCGTAGGGCGTGGATGAGGAAATCGACGGCGTTGCTCTCGACTTCTTCGCCCCAGCCGTAGATTTTGTCTTCAAGGTCGCTGCGGGAGAGGATGATGCCGGGACGCATCATCAGGGCTTGGAGGACGGCAAATTCTTTGTTGCTCAGGAGGACGGGTTTGTCTTGTCCTTTGACTTCGACTTGGTAGGTGGCGGGGTTGAGGGTAAGCGCGCCGTTGGTCAGCAGGGTTTGGCTGTGGCCGCTGTGGCGGCGCAGGACGGCGCGCATACGGGCTTGCAGCTCCGCCATGTCGAAGGGTTTGACGATGTAGTCGTCGGCGCCGCCGTCCAGTCCGTTGAGGCGGCTGTGGAGGTCGTCGCGGGCGGTTACGATGAGGACGGGGGTTTTGCTGCCTTCGTGTCGGATTTGGGTGAGGACGTCCAACCCGTCTTTGCCGGGCAGTCCGAGGTCGAGCAGCAGCAAGTCGTAGTTCTGCGCCTGAAGGGCGGTAGAAACTTGGCTGCCGTTTTTGACCCAATCGACGGCATAGCCGCTGTCTTTGAGGTTGGCGGCTACGGCTTGGGCAATCATGTGGTCGTCTTCTGCAAGCAATACACGCATGGTGTTCTCCTTAATCAGCGGGAAGGATAGCAGGGGAAAATTAGGAGGGGTTTAGCGGGAGGTCGTCTGAAAGGAGCGGCTGGTTTTCAGACGCCCTTTTGTTACTTTTCCGTACTTGATTGGGTTTCCTTCGGCGTGGGTTCTGCCGGGTATGGTGGACATTTTCTTCTAAAGGAATACTGCGTTTGAATGGTCTGCCAATCTTGCCAAAAGGTCGTCTGAAAACCCGATTCTGTTTTCAGACGACCTTTTGTCTTTACAGCAACACAATATCGTATTGTTCCTGCGTGTAAGCGGTTTCGACTGCCAGCGAAATCGGTTTGCCGATAAAGTCGATGAGCATCGCCAGCGATTGCGATTCTTCGTCGAGGAAGAGGTCGATGACGTTGGGCGCGGCGAGGATGCGGAAGGACTGCACATCGTAACGGCGGGCTTCGCGGACGATTTCGCGCTGGATTTCGTAGCAAATGGTCTGCGGCGTTTTCAGACGACCCCTGCCTTGACAGGACGGGCAGGGTTCGCAGAGGATTTGGCTGAGGTTTTCGCGCGAACGTTTGCGGGTCAGCTCGACCAAACCCAAGCTGGTGAAGCCGTTGAGGGTAACGCGGGTGCGGTCGAAGGCGAGGGCTTTGGCAAGCTCTTGCAACACGGCTTCGCGATGCGCTTCCTGCGCCATGTCGATGAAGTCGATGATGATGATGCCGCCGAGGTTGCGCAGCCTTAATTCGCGGGCGATGGTGTGGCAGGCTTCAAGGTTGGTGCGGAAGATGGTTTCGTCGAAGTTGCGCGCGCCGACGAAGCCGCCGGTGTTCACGTCTATCGTGGTCATGGCTTCGGTGGACTCGATAATCAGGTAGCTGCCGAAGTTGAGGTTGACGCGCGGTTGCAGGGCGCGGCTGATTTCCTGTTCGACGTTGTGGGTTTCAAACAGCGGGCGTTCGCCTTTGAACAGCTCTATCTTGCCCAATGCGCCGTGGACGTATTGCTCGGCGAAACGGGTCATACGGCGGTGGTTTTCGGTTGAGTCAACCAGGATTTTCTGCGTGTCGAGGCTGAACATATCGCGCAACACGCGCAGGCTCAAGGGCAAATCCTGATACAGCAGGGTTTCCGGCGGCTGGGTTTTCGCCTGTTCTTGAATGTGTTCCCACACTTTGGTCAGGTAGTGGATATCGGACAGAAGCTGCTCGTCGGTGGCGTTTTCGGCGTTGGTGCGGATGATGTAGCCGTGGCACGCGTCTTCGGGCAATAGATTAGTCAGGCGTTCGCGCAGGCTGTTGCGTTCGGCATCGTCTTCGATGCGCTGGGAAATGCCGATGTGGTCTTCCTGCGGAAGGTGGACGAGGAAACGCCCCGCTAACGAAATTTGAGTGGAAAGGCGCGCACCTTTGGTGTTAATCGGGTCTTTGATGACCTGCACCAAAACCGACTGCCCTTCAAACAACATATGCTCGATGCGCTGGGTTTCGTCGGGGTTGCGGCGTTGTTCGAGGACATCGACGATGTGCAGAAACGCCGCGCGTTCCAAACCGATGTCGATAAACGCGCTCTGCATCCCTGGCAACACGCGGCGCACCACGCCCAGATAAATATTGCCGACCAGACTGTGGCCGCTGTTGCGTTCGATGTGCAGCTCGCAGATATTGTTTTCTTCCAACACTGCCACGCGCGTTTCCTGCGGGGTGATGTTGACGAGCACGGTTTCGGGCGGACGGACGGCGTCCTTCGGGATGGGGATTCCTGAAAGCATGGTTTTAGTTCCTAATTTTTAATAAGAAAAATAGTAGATTAAATTTGAACCAGACTGATGCTGCCCAAACCTGAAAATAATCGGCTGATTGTGTTGCTGTTCTGACTCAAATTTAATCTACCATCCGCTTGCCATCGGTTTTGTGGAAAATATAGTGGATTAACTTTAAACCAGTACGGCGTTGCCTCGCCTTAGCTCAAAGAGAACGATTCTCTAAGGTGCTGAAGCACCAAGTGAATCGGTTCCGTACTATCTGTACTGTCTGCGGCTTCGTTGCCTTGTCCTGATTTTTGTTAATCCACTATAAATGGCAAAAGCGGTTCGGATTGCCGTTTATCATACTTTAAAAACGGCGTTTTGGCACATGGGCGGCAGGCAGCCCTCACGCCCTGAAAACAAAGATTCAGGCAAAATAGCCGATTTCAAGTATTGTAAAATAAACCATATGCCCATATAGTGAACCCCATTAGAACTCTGAAAACAATCATGCAAACCGTTACGATGTACACAGGCGCGTTCTGCCCCTACTGCACCATGGCTAAAAAGCTGCTGCATTCGCTGGGCGTCGCCGAAATCAACGAAATCCGCGTCGACCGCAGCCCCGAAGCCTTTGCCGAAATGCAGCAGCTTTCCGGGCAGCGCAGCATACCGCAAATTTTCATCGGCGATACCCACGTCGGCGGTTTTACCGATTTGTACGGCCTGCACCGCGAAGGCAGGCTGGATTCTTTATTAAACCCGTAACTTTAAACCCAACTAGGAAAACAAAATGAGCGAAGAATTGCAACCCGTATTCAGCATTGAGCGCCTGTTCGTCAAAGACCTGTCTTTGGAAGTGCCAAACGCCCCCCAAATCTTCTTGGAACAAGGCGAGCCTGAAGTCGATATGCGCGTTTCCACCAACAGCGAGAAGCTGGAAGACGGCTACTACAACGTTGACGTAACCGTTACCGTAACCGCCAAACTCAACGCCGAGCGTACCATGTTCCTCAACGAAGTGACCCAAAGCGGCATCTTCCGTTTGGAAAACATCCCTGAAGAAGACGTTCAACTGCTCTTAGGCGTAGCCTGCCCGAACATCCTCTTCCCTTACGCTCGCGAAGCCATTTCCACCAGCGTAACCCGCGCCGGCTTCCCGCCCGTACTGCTCGCTCCGATCAACTTCGAAGCCATGTACCAGCAACAACAAGAAGGCAACGCATAATCCGCGTTCCCTGTTTGTCAAAAGGTCGTCTGAAAAATGTTTCAGACGACCTTTTTGTATGGCGGATTTCAATAACACGATACTTTGTTTGCCCGTTATAGTGGCTTAACTTTAAACCGGCACGGCGTTGCCTCGCCTTAGCTCAAAGAGAACGATTCTCTAAGGTGCTGAAGCACCAAGTGAATCGGTTCCGTACTATCTGTACTGTCTGCGGCTTCGTCGCCTTGTCCTGATTTAAAGTTAATCCACTATATTTGCGTTTGAGGCGGTGTGGGGCGGTTGATGGGTATTTTCTGTTTTGTTCATCGTAAACCCTTGTGGGTGTGATGAAGCGGATGAACAAAAAAAGGAGGCAATCCCCCACAGGATTGCCCCAATACCTCAAATCAGAGATTTACGCTTCACAAACAATACAGGCTTTCGCCTGCGGCTTTACCTGCACGGCTCAACTCCGTGCGGGTAAACTTTTGTTCCGAGGGAGTGAGTCTCGAAACATCCACTTGCAAGCTGGAAGCTTGCAGTAGGAAACCAGAGTATCAAATCTTACCGGTACGGCTGTAATTTGATGTAACGAAATTTACGCGAAAAATTTGGGTTTGCCAAGTGGTTTACATTATTTTTTTATGTAAAATATATATTTATAATATTCCAATATTTATAAAAATCTAAAATATAATTCTATTAATTTTAAATTTTTATAAATATTAAAATTATATTTTTATAAATTTGGCATTATATTCTTTAATGGATGGCTGATGCAATTGATTTTTTAAAAATGTTATTTTATAACGCTTTGATTTTAAATTAAATTAAATTTAATATGTTAATTAAAATTTTGCATCATATTTATGTTTTACGGGAAATACGCCGGTTTTTTCCTCTGTTGCCCGTTTAATGGGGTTGAATATCCAGTTTATCCAAAGAGTTAATGTGAAAAATTCTCAATTGAAGATTTGTTACTATCGTTGTTAATTTTCGATTTAATAGAAATGATAAAAGCCCGAATATGACGGGCTTTGCTTTTTGTTGTAACTGTATGTAATTCAATAAAATCCCTGTTCGCCTTCGGGACGGGTTTTGAAGCGTTTGTGCAGCCAGAAATATTGCTCGGGATTTTCCCTTGCCCGCGCTTCGATAAAGTCGTTCATGCGTTGGGTGTCGGCTACAACGTCGTCTGAAGGGAAGTTTTCCCATGCCGGATAGAAACGCAGCGTAACGGTGTTGTCGGCATTGCGCGTAGGGATGGCAGGAATGACTTTGGCTTTCGTCATACCGGCGATGCGGCTTAAGCCTGTAATCGTGGCGGTGGGGATGCCGAAGAAGTTGACGAAGATGGAGTCGTTGCGGCCGAAATCCTGGTCGGGCAGGTAAAGGAAGGGGGCATCGCTTTTGCGCAGTTGCTTGATAATCGCGCGCAGGCCTTCGGTGCGGCCGATGAGGAAGACGTTGTTGTAGCGGTGGCGGCCTTTGAGGATTTGTTCGTCCAACGCTTTGTTTTTTTGGTGCGAATACATGCTGGTCAGCGGCACGTCCTGATTGAGGGTGTAAACCGCCATTTCAAATGCGGTGAAATGCGGATAAAGCAGGATGACTTTTTCGCCCGCCGCGAGCGCGTCGTCAAGATGGTGTTTGTCTTGATAATGCACGAGTTTGCGCAGCCTTTCGGCAGGCGCGTACCAATACAGGCCGTATTCGAGCATCAGCTTCGCCATGTGCTGAAAATGGCGTTTGAGCACGGCTTTGCGTTTGTCTTCGCTCCATTCGGGAAAGCATTTTCTAAGGTTGGTCTCGCCGACTTTGCGGCGCGGTTTGACGGCGTAATAGGCAAGGATGCCCACTGCGTCGGCGATTTTGTGTATGGCCTTGAAGGGCAGGAGCTGAATAAGGTAGAGGAGGAAAAAGGCGGCTTTCATGTCGTCTGTTGAGGAATGGGGCGGGAAAAAGGGAATTATAACGGAAAGGGCTGTTTTTCAGGCGGATTGAGGTGGGGAAAGCGGGAAGGATTGGCGGCATTTTTGAAACCGGTGTTTTCAGGAGACGCAGCCTGTCTGCGGGCATGGTTTCAAACTTGTCTGCGGATGGGCAGGGTTTGTTATTTGAAAAAACGGCCGCAGCAGGCTTTGAATTTTTTGTGCGAACCGCAAATGCAGTCTTGTTTCATGCCGGGTAAGGGCGTGGTCGGGTCGATGAAATACCAGCGGTTGTCGATTTTGACGAAGGCAGATAATTCATGATGGCACGCTGTTTCCTGACCGTCTTGAAAATAGGCTTTGAATTCGACTTGGGCGTGTTGTTTGCCGACATTGGCGTGTTGTATGACTTCCAAACCCAGCCAATGGGTCGTCTGACTCCATGTCAGCATATCGGCTTGATCGAGCAGGTGTTGCTGGGAAGGGACAGTCGTTTCAACGATATAGGCGATATCGTGCAAAACATAGGCGCTGTATCTGGAACGCATCAGCTGTTCGGCGGTTTGCGGCAGGCTTTCGTGGCGGTGGAATGGGGCGCAACAGTCGTTGTAGGTTTGTCCTGAAGAGCAGGGGCAGGTTTGGGGAGCGGTCATTTTGGTTTGGGGCGGGTAGTGTTTGGAAAGGTTTGCGGTTTGGCTGTCGGGGATTCAATCGACTAATTTTTTGCCTAAGATGACCACATCGGCTTGCTGCGTTCCTAAGTCGCATACGGCGGGCAATCGCCCCCATTCCGTAAAGCCGAACTGGTGAAACAGGTGCAGGCTGGGGTAGTTGTGTCCGAAGATGACTGCCAATATGTTTTTAATGCCCAAGGACGGCGCGCGTTCGAGCACATTTTGCAGCAGGATTTTGCCCACGCCGATACCGCGCGTGTCATGGCGGACATAGAGGCTGATTTCTGCACTGATGTGATAGGCATGACGCGGGTAGTAGTCGCTGAGGCTGCACCACGCCAAAACCGTACCTTCGTGATTTTTCAATACATACAGAGGCCGCTTGCCGCCGTGCGCGTCGAACCATGGTTCGCGTTCGGCAATGCTGACAGGCGTCAGGTCGGCAGTGGATTGGCGGGCGGCTATGGTGCTGTTGTAAATCTCGACAATGTCGGGCAAGTCGGTTTTGGCGGCTTCGGTGATGGTGTATTGCATTCAGACGACCTTAACAGGCTATTGAATCAGTTTGGAAACGGTTTTGAAGGTGGGGTGGCGCGCGTCGCCCAACAATTGGAACAAAATGCTTTCCACATTGGAAACGGTGGCGCGGGCTTCGCGCATTTGCGCCAGCCCGTTTTCTTTGTTTGCAGGGGAGCGGGATGTCGTGCATTCAAAGGGGACGTAAACATTGAAACCTTCCAAGCGCAAATCCAATACGGTTTGCAGCATGCAGATATGGGTTTCTGTGCCGATTAAGATGATGTTTTGGACGGCTGCCTGCGTCAAAATCGCGTGCGTTTCGGGGGAGAGGGCGGAGAAACGGGTTTTTTCGATAAAAGGCGTGGTTTCGGGCAGCAGCAGCGATACGGCGGGAACCGTTTTGCCCAAGCCTTTCGGATATTGCTCGGTCACGGCAAACGGGACGCCTAAGGCGTGAAGCCCCTGTATCAGGATACGGCTGTGGTGCAGCATATCGTCTTTGTCGTGCAGAGCGGGGAGGAGGCGTTCTTGGATGTCGATAATCAGACACAGGGTGTTTTCGGGATTCATAAATATTCCTTTCGCGCCAAGTGGAGGGTGTATTCATTATAGCGAAAGCCGGTGTGTCTGTAATAGCTGCGGTTTTGATGGGCGCGTTTTCATTTTGCGCAGGATGGTAAAGCTCCGGATGGCGAGGCGCGGCTTCGGTTTGAAGCGCATCTGCCGTTCAAAACGTATACGGTTGGCATGGGAAGTTTGAATCTGATTTGACATTTTTCAGACGACCCTTTGCATGAATTTTCTTTCTTAATTCAAACACAAACTTTTAGGACGGTAGAATTCGCCTTGCACTAACCCTTCCCGCCTGCTTGTGCAGAAGGGATGTCACATAAGGAGCATTTCATAATGAAGAAAATTCTGATTTTGTCTTTACTCGCACTGCCTGCGCTGGCTGCGGCGGAAGTTCATTTTTACGGCGATTTGAAAGCCGGAGTGGAGGCTTCCAGCACCCAATACGGCAGCCACAGAATTTCCAATAACGGCGTAAGCGACATGGGCAGCTATGTCGGTATGCGCGGTTCGCATCCTATCGGCGGCAGCAATGATGTATTGTGGCAGGTCGAACAAGATACGCCCTTGGGTTCGAAAACCGGTGCCAAAGACACTTGGCGCAGCCGCAACCAAGGCAGCGGAGAAACTTATATCGGCTTCGGGCGTTAAAAGAAATAAGGTTCTATCCCGGTTAAGATAAGCAACAGGTCGTCTGAAAACGTTTCGCATGGGTGCGGATGTTTTCAGACGACCTTTTTGTCTATATTTAGGAGCGCGTTTGTATTCGCACTGACTCATAATAGGAAGATTGGTACAGCGTGTGACCGATACCCCGCTATCACTGGTTTTGACGGCAGAAGCGGAGCTTGCAAACCAATCTTTTGATTAAACGCTTTATTTAGCCTGAGCGTTTTTCTGTTCTTGGATAATCCATTTGGCCAAATCCGTACCCAAAACTTTGGCAGTCCGGTTCAGGACGGAACAAGAACCTTTAAAACCGCCAAACATGCCGCCCATAGAATTGCGGGAGAATGTGGTTTTTTTGACTTGCTTGCCGTCAATATACAAAGTCACAGAAACAGCCATGCCCTTGGCGTGTCCCACAAAGGCATTGCCTGCGCTCATGGCGGAAGTGATGGCGATGTCTGCGTAAGTGTCTTGTTTCAGACCATCGCGCACGACGGTCACCCCGCTTTTTGCCGCGCTTTCCCGCAAGGATTCGGACATGATGCTGCCGACTTCTAAACACTCGGATACGATGCGGTTATCAATCTCTTCTTTATCGCGATAGGGGATGTTTTCATCAATATGAACATCGGCACCGGCGAATGCGGAAGCGGACAAGAAGGCGGCAATGAGGAAGCGTTTGGCGGACATGATGGGTACCCAAGATGAAATGTTAAAAAGAGTGAATATTCTATAATGTTATTTTTACTTAATCAATATAGATTGAATGGGTAAATCGATGGAATGCCGGGCCGGAAATTTTGCTGAAATTTAGGTATGCTTTTTTGCTTGTAGATCGGAAAAAATAACGGCTGCCCGAGTGGCTTCCAAAACTTTTTGAAACTGCTTGAGAAGGCATTTATGGGGTATTCGGGGCGGCGGGTTTGCTGTTTTTGGCGCAGTGCCGTAATCTGCTCTTTGAACTATATTATAATGCGCTGATTGTTTTTATTAGATTAATCTGACATGACCGCTTATACGCAACAGCTCGACCAAAAAATCCAATACTTGCAACAGCTTTTTCAAGGTTTGGATTTTCCTGAAATTCAAGTTTTCGAATCCCCCGAACAGCATTATCGGATGCGCGCCGAATTCCGCATTTGGCACGAAGGCGGCGAAATGTTTTACGCCATGTTCGAGCGCGGGCAGAAAGCAAGCGGCGCAAGCCTGATACGTTGCGACCAATTTCCCGCCGCCTCCGAGTCCATCAATGCCTTGATGCCCAAGCTCATCGAAGCCGCCGCGCAAAATCCCGAACTCAAAAACCGCTGGTACGCCGTTGAATTTTTGTCTGCACTGAGCGGCGAGATGCTCGTTACCATGATTTACCACAAAAAACTGGGCGAAGCGTGGCAGTGTGCCGCCGAAACCTTGGCGCGTGAATTGGGCATTCATGTCATCGGTCGGAGTAGGGGGCAGAAAATTGTTTTGACTCAAGACTATATAACCGAAGAGCTGAACGTAAACGGTAAAACCTTCCGCTACCGCCAAGTCGAAGGCAGCTTTACCCAGCCCAACGCCCGCGTGTGCGAAAAAATGCTCGGCTGGGCGTGCGATGTCGCGCAAAACCTGAGCGGCGACCTGCTCGAACTTTACTGCGGCAACGGCAATTTCACCCTGCCGCTTTCGCAGCATTTCCGTCAGGTATTAGCGACCGAAGTGTCCAAAACTTCCGTTTATGCCGCGCAGTGGAACATCGAAGTGAACCAAAGGGACAACATCAAAATCGCCCGCCTCTCCGCCGAAGAATTCACCGAAGCCTACACGCAAAGCCGCGAATTCCGCCGCCTGCAAGAGCAGGGTATCTCGCTGAAAGATTACGGTTTTTCCACCATTTTTGTCGATCCGCCCCGAGCCGGCGTCGATGATGAAACGTTGAAGCTGATTTCGCAGTTTGACAACATTATCTATATTTCCTGCAATCCCGAAACCCTGCGCGCGAACCTCGACACCCTCTGCCAAACCCATACTGTCGAACGCGCCGCCTTGTTTGACCAGTTCCCGTTTACGCACCATATCGAAAGCGGCGTTTATTTGAAGAAGAAATAAAGAAGCGGATTTGAAGAAGGTCGTCTGAAAATTTTCAGACGACCTTTCGTTTTATATAGTGGATTAAATTTAAATTAGGACAAGGCGACGAAGCCGCAGACAGTACAGATAGTACGGCAAGGCGAGGCAACGCCGTACTGGTTTAAAGTTAATCCACTATAGAATCTTGAGCAAATCCGAAGGCGCTGCGATGCGTTGGTCGAACGGCCAAGTTTCGGTTTGGTCTTCGGCGGCGATATAGCCCCAGTCGGCAAGTATGGTTTTCATGCCGGCGTTGCGTCCGGCCTGCATGTCGCGTTCGGCATCGCCGACGTAAACCGTGTGTTGCGGGTCGGCATGGATTTGTTCGCACGCATACAGCATGGGTTTGACGCTGGGTTTGGATTCGCCGCAGGTGTCGCCGCTGACGACGACGGCGGGCGGGATGGCGAAGCCGAGTTTGGGGACGAGTTTGTCGGTGAAGCGCATGGGTTTGTTGGTGATGATGCCCCATTTGATGCCGCGTTTGTCGAGTTCGGCAATCATTTCGTTCACGCCGTCGAACAGCGTGGTTTTGTCAGCATAGCAAAGGCTGTATGCTTCAAGGCATTCTTGCCGCCATGCTGCGAAATCAGGATGTTCGGCAGTCATGCCGACGCCGATTTTCAAAAGGCCGGCCACGCCGTGGCTGGCATACGGGCGGATTTCCGCGATGCTTTTTTCGGGCAGGTTATGGCGGCGCAATACGGTGTTGAGTGCGCCGCCGAGGTCTAGGGCGGTGTCGGCGAGCGTGCCGTCGAGGTCGAACAATACGGCTTGTATCATGTGTTTTCCTTTGGTTTTTCGATGGGGTCGTCTGAAAAGGGTTTCAGACGACCTTTGGGTTTAGTGGTGATGGTGTGCGCCGTCGGTTTCATTGGCACACAAGACGCTGTCGGGATGCGGGTGGTGTTCGCTTTCGATTTGGATGGTGCAGTGTCCGATGTTTTTGTGGGACAACTCGTGTTCAATGCGGTAG
Organism: Neisseria macacae ATCC 33926; assembly: GCF_022749495.1. Classification (NCBI taxonomy): domain Bacteria; kingdom Pseudomonadati; phylum Pseudomonadota; class Betaproteobacteria; order Neisseriales; family Neisseriaceae; genus Neisseria; species Neisseria macacae. The sequence continues at coordinate 788,001 of NZ_CP094241.1, forward strand.
GCGATTTGCTCGGATTCGGCAACGGTCATGCTGCCGTCCACGACGATGTGGCAGGATAATACGTTGATATTGCTGGTAATCGTCCAGACGTGTAAGTCGTGGACGGATTTGACGCCGTCGGTGTTGCGGATAACGGCGAGCAGGTCGTCGGTGTGGATGTTTTCGGGCGCGCCTTCCATGAGGATGTGCAGCGTTTGCTTGAGCAGGCTCCAGCCGCTGCGTCCGACCAACGCGGCCACGAACACGCTGGCGAGCGGGTCCGCCCATTTCCAGCCGAACGCCATCATGAGTACGGCGGCGGCAATCGCGCCGATTGAGCCGAGAAGGTCGCTTAAAACGTGCAGATACGCGCCGCGCATGTTGACGTTGGCTTCAGTGTCGCTGTTTTTCAGCATGTAAACCGCCACGCCGATATTGACCAGCAGCCCGATAACGCTGATGACGAGCATCCCCAGCGTGGCGATTTCGGGCGGATAAAGCAGGCGTTTGACGGCTTCGTAGAAAATCAGCACGGCGATGACCACCAGCGACAAGCCGTTGAACATGGCGGTGAGGATTTCAAAACGTTTGTAGCCGAAGGTCTTTTGCAGCGTGGTTTCTTTTTCGCCGAGTTTGAACGCCCACAACGCCACGCCCAAGGAAAATGCGTCGCTGAACATATGCCCTGCGTCGGAAAGCAGCGCGAGCGAGTGAGTCAGCCAGCCGCCGAACGCCTCCAGCAGCATAAAGGCGGCGATGATGATGAACGACACGCGCAATACTTTTTTGTTGGCGGTATGCGTGTGGGCGTGTGCGTGATGATGGTGTTCGTGATGGTGAGTCGACATAACGTTCCTCAACAGAGGTCGTCTGAAAATCCGGATTCAGGGTTTTCAGACGACCTTTTTGCCTTGTTTCAAACCCTGTTCGAAATCTTCCAACATATCCAGCTCGAAGCGGCTGAAGCCCGCTTTTTCCCGCGCTTCGATGTTCACATAGCCGCGGAAGATAAACATATCGTAACGGGCAATCAGACTGCGGAACAGGGCGACAGGTTCCAAACCGCGTTCGCGGCAGAGGTGCTGATACCAATGGTTGCCGATAGCGACATGGCCCACTTCGTCGCGGTAAATGATGTCCAACACGCCGCAGGTTTCCGAATCGCCGCGCTGTTCCACCTTCGCGCGTATCCCAGGCGTAACGTCCAGCCCGCGCGCCTCCAATACGCGCGGCACCAACGCCATGCGTAATAGCGGGTCGTAGGCGGTTTTATACGCCATGTCCCACAAATGGTTGTGCGCCTCGAAATCGCCGTAATCGAAGCTGAAAGCGCGCAGCCTTTCGCGCATCAGGCGGAAGTGGTACACCTCTTCCTTCGCCACACGCACCCAGTCGCGCACAAACTGAAACGGCAGCGTGCGGAAACGGTATGCCGCGTCCAAAGCCAGATTGATGGCGTTGAACTCGATATGCGCAATCGCGTGCAGCATCGCCGCATAGCCTTCGGTCGTGTTTATCTTGCGCGGCGTCAGTTGCGACGGTGCGACCAAAACAGGCTTCGGCGGCCTTCCCGCGTGGCGGAAGTCCAGCGGCGCAGCGTTTGCTTCAGCACCGTCCATGTTCTGAACGGCGGCAAACGCCTCGTCCGTCAGCCGTCCTTTTTCATCGGGGTCGTCTGAAAGCAGGGCAAGTTCCAGCAAAGCATAGATATCAGGTTTCATTCCAAGTCCGCCGTTTTTCGGAAAACAAATATTATAGCGTTTAAAAAAAACAATATAAGGAATATAATCTTTACAATTTGGCGTTGCACGTCAAAAACCATTAAATACCACAGTTTGCGCAGTCGGCATACATTAAAGAATTGTGAAACCCGATTGTCTTTTCCGCAGGAAAAAATCCCGCAGCTTCAAAAAATTAGCCCTCGGGAAACACTGTTTGCAAAATGTAAACCGCCCATAAGCGGCTTGCATTGTTATTTTGTAACATCGATACTGGGCGCCACACCCCTTCCAACAAGGAAAAATAATGATGAAACAACACAACCTGTTCAAATTCCTCGCCGCTTCCGCACTGACCGCGACCATCGGTTTCGCACAGGCAGGCGCAGTGGATGCACTCAAGAAATTCAACAACGACGCCGACGGTATCAGCGGCAGCTTCACCCAAACCGTCCAAGGCAAAAAGAAAACCCAAACCGCACACGGTACTTTCAAAATCCTGCGTCCGGGCCTCTTCAAATGGGAGTACACCAAACCCTACAAACAAACCATCGTAGGCGACGGTCAAACCATTTGGCTCTACGACGTTGATTTGGCACAAGTGACCAAGTCCGCCCAAGACCAAACCATCGGCGACAGCCCCGCTGCCATCCTCTCCAACAAAAACGCCCTTGACAGCAGCTACTCCCTCAAAGAAGACGGCTCGTCCAACGGCATCGACTACGTTTTGGCAACGCCTAAGAAAAACAACGCCGGCTATCAATACATCCGCATCGGCTTCAAAGGCGACAACCTCGCCGCCATGCAGCTGAAAGACAGCTTCGGCAACCAAACCTCCATCAGCTTCGGCGGCTTGAACACCAAGCCCAACCTCTCACGCGGCGCATTCAAGTTCACCCCACCCAAAGGCGTGGACGTGTTGAGCAACTGATGGTTTGATCATAAAAAGGTCGTCTGAAACCCAATTTTCGGTTTCAGACGACCTTTTTGTTTTTGAAGTTGTCGGTGATGCGTGTTTGAGTGGAAAACGCCTCTAGCCGACACAATCCGGATTTGAGGTTGCCAATTGATGGCAGGTAGGAAAAGTTCAAAGCGCCGTAACAAAGCGGATACCAAAAGGTCGTCTGAAAATATTTCAGACGACCCCGTTCGTTTATACTTCAGGCTTTTTCGCCAACATGGTAACAAACTTAAACTGTATCGGATTGCCCGCCGCATCTTTCGCGTGCATGGCGCCGAGTTCCTCTTTGTATTCGGCAATCTCCCAGTCGCGGTAGTATTCGCGCAACTCGCCTTCTTTAAATTTAAACGGAAAAGGCATAGGGCAGGGGAAGTCTTCAGTGTCCATCGCCGAAACGATCAGGTTGTAGCCGCCCGGGTTGGTATGCACCTGCATATCGGCAATCACTTGCGGCACGAAACGCGGATACAAGAACATAAACACAACGGTCGCCACGATATAGTCGAAATGATCCTGAAGGTTGGCGGCATTCAAATCATATTCCACCGCCCGCACGTCAAGGTCTTCGATGCGCGCCAACTCGTTGACGTTTTGCACCGCCTGCGGATTGTTGTCCACGGCGGTTACGTCAAATCCTTTCAAACCTAAAAACAGCGCATTACGCCCCTGACCGCAGCCCATATCCAAAGCCTTGCCCGCAGGAACGATATTTTCAGCCGCCACTACCGCCGAATGGGTCGCGCTCATGCCGTATTTCTTATTGAAATAATCTTTTGCCGCGCAATAAAGCGAGAGCTTGATTTCCGTGTCGTCCGTCAAAGGCTCGACCGTAAACTGTTGCTGCGGCGCGATCATGTGGTCGCCGTCTTCGGCAGTCAGCTCGATAGAAGCATTATCAGCTTCCGTCAATTTCAGACGACCTTGCAATACGTTCAGGCAAGCCCATTCCCCTTCGTCAAACGCATGACCCGCCCGCAGCGCGTCGGGAATCTCGTCTGCCTGCCAAACCGGCAGTTCCTGATAGCAAAAAAGTGCCATTTGTCCGTCCATCGTCGGTTCCTTCCAATCTGTTTGCGATAAGGTGCATATTATATGTCTGTTTCGAGTAGGGCATTGAATTATCGGTTTGCCTGCTGACGCATTTGAAGAATCAGGTTGAGACCTTTGCAAAATTCCTTCCTCCCCCGGCAACCGAAACCCCAACACAGTTTTTCGGCTGTTTCCGCCCCAATCACTCCTGATTCTACCCAAATGCGCCCTTAATCCTCCCCGGATACCCGATAATCAGGCATCCGGGCCGCCTTTTAGGCGGCAACAGGCACACTTAGCCTGTTAGCCGCTTTCAACAGGTTCAAACACATCGCTTTCAGATGACTTTGCGCACTCACTTTGAGCAGACCAAAATAGGCTGCCCGGGCGTAGCGGAATTTACGGTGCAGCGTACCGAAGCTTTGTTCGACCACATAACGGGTCTTCGATAAATATCGGTTGCGTTTGGTTTGTGCTTCCGTCAGCGGACGGTTGCGTTGGGCTTTGCGCATAATGCCGTCTAACAACTGATGGTCTTCCAGATGTTGCCGGTTTTCCTTGCTGTCGTAGCCTTTGTCGGCATAAACGGTCGTACCTTCGGCAATACTCTCCAACAAAGGGGAAAGATGGTTGCACTCATGGGTATTGGCGGGGGTGATGTGCAGTTTCTCGATATAGCCTTCCTCATCGGTACGGGTATGTTGTTTGTAACCGAGTTTGTAGAGGCCGTTTTTCTTTGTCCAGCGGGCATCTTTATCCTTACTCGGTGTGGTTTGGCCGCTGACTTGTCCTTCCTCGTCGACTTCTATGGCCTGACGCTGTTTGCTGCCGCCAGTCTGAATAATGGTGGCATCAATGACGGCGGCAGATGCCTTCTCTACTTTTAGGTTTTTTTCGGCCAGTTGTCGGTTGATCAGTTTGAGCAATTCGGACAGGGTATCGTCTTGCGCCAGCCAGTTGCGGTAGCGGCATAAGGTGCTGTAATCGGGGATGCTCAGTTCGTCAAAACGGCAAAACAGGTTGAAATCGATGCGGGTGATGAGGCTGTGTTCGAGTTCGGGATCGGAGAGGCTGTGCCATTGTCCGAGCAGGACGGCTTTGAACATGGACAACAGGGGATAGGCGGGACGGCCGCGATGGTCTCGGAGGTAACGGGTTCTTTGACGATTCAGGTATTGCTCGATCGGTTGCCAATCAATCACCTGATCCAACTTCAACAGTGGAAAGCGGTCGATGTGTTTGGCAATCATGGCTTGTGCGGTTTGCTGGAAGAAGGTGCTCATGGAAAATCCCCTAAATGTCTTGGTGGGAATTTAGGGGATTTTGGGGAATTTTGCAAAGGTCTCAGGTTGCTGCAAATTGCTTATTTTCAGGTTTATATATTGTCATAAACTTATTATGATAAAATAATTTTTTTGAAATAAAATGATAATGCGATAAGCATTTTATAGTAAAATATGTCATTGTAAAATAAGTAATCAACTTACTGTAGATATTCAAAAATTATTCCCCTTAGGTTTAAGGTTGGGTAACGCCGTAATATTTAATTTAAGTCGTATTTTCTCATTTACTATCAATTTCTATTCTAAAGGAACTAAACATGCGTATTAAAAAATCTAGCTCAATTGTAAAAAAAAGCAATAATTGTCAATTGAGTACAGCATTAACTACTCTTACTTGTATGTTAGCAGGTATGTTTTCGACATACACCCAGGCGGCATCGATTTATGGATGTGATAGAAGCTTTTTTAGCAATGAAAATGCCAACGGTTGCTCTGCATCAGTAGGATTGGGGCAGAAATTAGATGGCTCCGTTACTGGTGGCAGTGCCCACAAAGGCTCTGCTAATAATAATCGTGTCAATGTTGCACACAGCGCACATATTTCAGGTGCTGTTCGTGGTGGAAGTTCGACTGAAAAAGAAGCTAATCATAATGAAGTGGTGATAGGAAACAATGTCCAAATTGGTACAGAAAAAGATAGTGCATTTGTTTCGGGTGGTTCATCGAGCGAATCAAGTGCTATTTTCAATGCTGTGCGTATTGGAGCTAATGCAATAATAAATGGTTTTGTTGAAGGTGGTTCTGCTAGTGCCGTAAAGACAGATGAGGCCAGCCGAAAAAATATTGAAATAGATTCCTCCAGCAACAGTGTTCATATTGGGGATAATTCGGTTGTAACAGGAAATGTCTATGGCGGTTCGGATGGGATGCTATCTTCCTTCAACGAAGTCTATATCGGTAACAATGTCAGGGTGGGTCCGAAACTTTCCGACGATCAGTTGGTCCTTGGTGGAATTGTTACAGGCGGCAGCGCAGGACATCAAACTGATTATGTTCATGTTGTCACTAACTCCAATATCGTTCATATCGGAGATGATTTTTATGCCGCACAAGTACTCGGTGGTAGTTCAGGTAAAGAATCCAGTGTCATCCCTGAGAATACGGAAAACGAAAACCGCGTGACTATCGGAGACCGTAGCAGAATATTTAATGTTGTCGCGGGTAATGGCACAGACAAAGCGACTGTAAACAAAAATGAACTCAGAATCGGCAAAGATGCAAATATAAATATGATACGTGGTGGTTCTGCTTGGAATGGCAGCAATGTTTCTGAAAATTTGGTAACGATAGGTGCAAACCTGACTGCTGATGAGGTTATAGGCGGTCAAGCTGGCTTGGAGAGCGAGGCAAACAACAATACTGTCATGCTCGGCCGTAATGCGACAGTGAGAGATAAGCTTGTCGGAGGGGTGGCAGTCACACGTGCAAATGGCAATAAAGTTATGCTTAATAGAGATTTCAAGATTGCCAACCTCTCAGGAGGGGGGGCAACAGAAGAAGCCAATAATAATATCGTTACGCTTTTGGGCAGAGGCGAAGTTTCCGGTGTGCTCTATGGTGGTGTCAGCGATAAAAGTGCCGGTAATACGTTGAATTTGGGTAACATCGAAGAGCCGATAGAAATGAACAGCATATCTGCTGGTAAAGTTGGATATTTCAATACCTACAATTTTTATCTACCCAACAATACCCGTAATCAAGATATCGCATTGAAACTGTTAGGTATTGAAGGGGATTTTGATTCAGTTATAGATTTGGGTAATGCTACGGTTAACAGCTATGTACCGGGAGATGCTGCTTTGAAAGCAGGAGATGTCGTACATTTGATACAGGTAGATTCCACTAGGGAAATTAAATGGACAGGACAAGGAAAAGTATTTCAAGGCGTTACTCTAACCCATGATTTGGCAGATATTGGCGTAGATGAGCAGTCAAAAAACCTAGATTTAGTATTTCGCAAGAATAATATTCAAAGCAGTACAAACGTTCCAGCTAACAACAATGGCTCTGTGAATAATACTGGTGCAGGGAATAAGAACAATGGCTCAAACAATAGTGACACAAAAATATCCTCTGCTAATGGCTCTGTGAATAATACTGGTACAGGGAATAAGAATAATGCTTCAAACAATACTGACACCACAATACCATCTGCTAACGTAAACCCAAAAACTAAATCTTTGTTGCAAGGTCGTTTGGTTGCGCCAGCGTTGATTAATGGTGGTTCAGCTTACCTTTTGGAAGGTGGTTTGGAATCATTCTATCAAAATACCAATGTAGATAAAAACAAAGCAAATATCGGTTCTAACGGCTTTGCTAATGTCCGTGCCGATAACCGTGAAGTAACGACAGGCAGTCATGTAAAACTGAAAGGTATGACATTTGATGCAGGTTATGCATGGAATAAACCTTTAGGCTTGGGTAATCTAACATATGGTATTGCTGCCGAATACGGTTATACTCGTTATACATCACATTTGGACGACGGCACCAGAGGTAAAGGTAAGGCTTGGTACTTAGGTGCAAATACATTTGGGAATTACTTGTGGAACAATGGCTTGTATATGCAAGGCAGCCTTCGTGCCGGTCGTGTTTCAGGAGACTACCACAGTAACGATTTCGTGCATGCTAATGGCAACCAGGTTAACTATGACAGTAATTCCAACTACATAGCGGGCCATATCGGTGCAGGTAAGATTTGGCAGCTAGGCAGTCTAAATTCATTAGATACTTATATTAAATACTTTGACTCCTATACATCTAGTGATAGAACCAAGTTGAATTCAGGTGAAACGTATAATTTTTCTTCAGTTCGTTCACAAAGAGGCCGTATTGGCGTGCAATACAACCATCAGTTAGCCAAAACGAAACTGCATTTTGGTTTAGCTCATGAACGAGAATGGAATGGTCATGTACGTGCGCAATATCAAGGTCTCTCCTTACCTAGTCCGACTATGAAAGGAGGAACCACTTTGGGTGAAGCAGGAATGAATTACCAATTGGGCAGTAAACAAGTGAATACAGCTCTGCAAGCTTATGGTGGTCGCCAACGAGGTGCAGGTCTTCATTTTGGTGTGAGATTCTGATTAATTTCTGAGATTAAGATTTATTTGAAACAATCTGCAACGGTCTTGTCAACGACGCTCTATGCGGATGTTATTCAAACTATATCTTTTCAGATGACATTAAAACCTGAATCCAGTGAAAACTGGACTCGGGTTTTTTCATTTTTGATTTTTAAATTTTCGTTTTCACATTTTTCATTTAAAAAATAAAAAATAATATTCATTTGGTTAATAGACTCAAGATATAAAACGTACTAAACATGTACTTCGTAAACAAGAGCGTAATTTCGTTTTACAGGTGTAATACTGCCACGATTGAATTGTCGGTTTCTTCTATTTTTTTAGTATAAAATCCCACTTTATTTTTTCTCCCCGTCCTTATCCCATGCGCCTGACCCACATCAAACTCTCCGGCTTCAAATCTTTTACCGACCCGACCACGATTCATGTGCCGGGGCAGCTTGTTGCGGTTATCGGGCCGAACGGCTGCGGCAAGTCGAATGTGATTGACGCGGTGCGCTGGGTGTTGGGCGAGGCTTCGGCGAAGCAGCTTCGCGGCGAGAGTATGCAGGACGTGATTTTTAATGGTGCGGCAACGCGCCGTCCTGCGCCGAGGGCTTCGGTGGAGCTGGTGTTTGACAACAGCGACCACAGTTTGCAGGGGGCGTGGGGGCAGTATGCCGAGGTGAGCATCAAGCGGCAGCTGACGCGTCAGGGCGAATCGACTTATTTCATCAACAATCAGACCGTGCGCCGCCGCGACATTACCGATTTGTTTCTGGGTACGGGCGTGGGGGCGCGTGGTTATGCCGTTATAGAGCAGGGGATGATTTCGCGCATCATCGAAGCGCGGCCGGAGGAGTTGCGCGCCTATATCGAGGAAGCGGCGGGCGTGTCCAAATATAAGGAACGCCGCAAGGAGACGGAAGGTCGTCTGAAAGACACGCGCGAGCATTTGCAGCGTTTGGGCGATTTGCAGAACGAGTTGGCGCGTCAGGTGGAAAAGCTGGAGAAACAGGCGGAAACCGCCGAACGCTACAAATCCCTGACCGCGCAGTTGAACCAACAACAGGATTTGCTCGATTACGCCCAATGGCAGCAATCGCTTGCCGCCGCCGATAAAGCGACCGCGCAGCATCAGTCTTTGCAGGCGCAGCAGGACGAAACCGCCGCGCAGGTTCAGGCGTTAAACGACGAAGTACACGCCTTGCAGACTGCCGAACAGTCGCAGCAGCAGGCGGTGCACGAATTGAGCAACAAACGCGGCGTGTTGCGCGAGCAGATTGCCCGTTTGGAAGAACAAATCCGCCATCAACAAAACCTGCACCAACGCATCGAACGCGACAAACAGGCGGCGCAGGCGCAGATGCAGCGCATCCATCAGGAGCAGCAGCAAATCCGCGTGCAGCTTGAAGAAAACGAGTTGCAGGCCGAGGAAAAGCAAACCGAGTTGGCAGAATGGGCGATGCAGGTTGCCGAACACGAAGAGCGTCTGCCCGAATTGGAAGAAGTCCAAGCCACGCTCAATGCCGCCTTCCAAACCCAGCAGGACGAGGCAAACCGCATCCGTCGCGAGTTGGCGTTGAAACAGCAGCAGCTTGCCCATGCCGAACAAACGATTGCCAAGCACGAAGAGCGCAAAGGTCGTCTGAAACTGGAAAACCAAGCCCTGAACCTGCCCGACGAAGCGGAAACCGCCGCCGCGCAGGAAGCCGCCGCCTTGTTGCAAAGCCAGCAAGAGCATTACGAAGAACAAATCATCGCCACCGAAGAAGCCTTACACGCCGCCCGCGAGGCGTTTCAGACGGCCTCAAGCCGTTTTCAAAGCCTGAAGCAGCAACACATCACTTTGCAGGCGCAACAGCAGGCGTTGTCGCAAATCCTGTCGCAACAGCAGGAAGCCGCCGACTTTTGGCAGGCAACCGACCACGCCGCCGCGCCGCAGCTGTGGCAACACATCACCGCGCCCGCCGAGTGGCAGCACGCCTTGTCCGTCATCCTTGCCGAACGCCTGCACGCCCGCGCTGTGCCGCAAGGCTTCGTTCCCCCCGCGCCTTTGCCGCAGGGGCAGGCAGCATGGCTTTCAGACGACCTCTCCGGCGGCATCAAAAAATCCCTGCCCGTACAGGCATTGCTGAACCAAATCCAAGCGCAGCCGCCGTTTCAGACGGCATTGCACCACTGGCTCGACGGCGTATTGTGCGCGCCCGATTTGAATTATGCCCTCGCGCATCAAAGCGATTTGGGCGCACACCAAATCTGGCTCACGCCCGAAGGCCATCAGGTTGATAAAGTCAGCGTCCTGCTCTATGCCAAACCCGCGCAGGAAAGCCTGATTGCCCAAAAAGCGCGCCTCGACGGCATCGCTTCCGAACTGGAAAACCTCGCCCCCGAACTCTCCGCCTCCGAAGCCGCGTTCAAACAGGCGGAAGCCGCCGTGCGCTCGTCCGAAGTGCAGCACAAAAATCTGATGCAGCAGCAACAGCAGCACACGCGCCAATACAGCCAGGCGCAGCAACGCGCCGCCGAACTTCTGGCGCGCACCAACCAAGGGCAAATCCGCCGCGAACACATCGAGCGCGAACTGGCGCAGTTGGCGGAAGAACAGACCGTGTTGCAACACACGTCCGACGGGCTTTCAGACGACATCATTACTTTGCAGGAAGCTGCCGCCGAACTCGAACACCAACAGCAAACCACCGCGCACAGCCGCCAAGAGCAGCAAGGCCGTCTGAAACAGGCGCAGCTTGCCCTGTTGGAAGCCAACCGCCAATACGGGCTTGCCGAAGTCGCCGTCCATAAGCTCAACCAGCAAAAACAAAACTACCAACAGCAAATCGCCCGACTCGAACAGCAAACCCTCGACTGGCAGGAACGCCAACAAGAGCTTGCCCTCGCCTATGAAACCGAGTTCCAAAACGACGAGCAGCACATCAAGCTCGACGAGCTGACCGAAGCCGTGCACACGCTGGACGAAGAATACATCGCCGTGCAGGAGAAACTTGCGCAGATTCAGGAGCAGGGCAGGGAGCAATACGCCCGCGTACAAACCCTGCAAACCAAGCTGCCGCAGCTTCAGGCCGCCACCCAAACCGCCCTGTTGCAGCAGCAGGAAGCCCTGATTAACGCCAAACGCTACCATCAAAACCTGACCGAACGCGCCGCCGATTTGGACGCGCTCGAAGCGTTGGCGAAAGAATCGCCGAAAGTATTGAACAGCAGCATCGGCAGCCTCACCCAGCAAATCGAAGCCCTCGGCGCCGTCAACCTCGCCGCCCTGCAAGAACTCGAAGAAGCGCGCGAACGCGACGGTTATTACCGCAGCCAGAGCGAAGACGTACAGGCCGCCATCTCCCTTTTGGAAGAAGCCATCGCCCAAATCGACGACAAAACCAAAGAGCGTTTCAAAGAAACCTTCGACGCCGTCAACGGCAAAGTCCAAACCTTCTTCCCCACCCTGTTCGGCGGCGGCGAAGCCACCCTCAAAATGATAGGCGACGACCTCCTGACCGCCGGCGTATCCATCATGGCGCGCCCGCCCGGCAAGAAAAACAGCACCATCCACCTTCTCTCCGGCGGCGAAAAAGCCCTCACCGCCATGAGCCTCGTGTTCGCCCTGTTCAGCCTCAACCCCGCCCCCTTCTGCCTTCTGGACGAAGTCGACGCCCCGCTGGACGACGCCAACACCTCGCGTTTCTGCAACCTGGTCAAAGAAATGTCGGCGCAAACCCAGTTCCTCTACATCTCCCACAACCGCCTGACCATGGAAATGGCAGAGCAGCTGGTCGGCGTAACCATGCAGGAAAAAGGCGTCTCGCGCGTCGTTGCCGTGGACATCAAACAGGCATTGGAAATGGCGGAACCGTGATGAGGTGGGGGAATCTTGATTGAGCTTGATACGGAAAGGTCGTCTGAAAAACGAAATTAGGTTTCAGACGACCTTTCCGTGAATTGAAACAGGGCGTTGGATTCAGATTTCAAACTGCTATTGTTTGAGGGATTAAATTCGTCTCAATACAAAGATTCAAAGAATTGCACCAACCGAGCCAGATTTTATAGGGGTAAACATGAACGAAACCGAACAAGTTTGTTTTAATGAAAAACGCAGGCAGCATTTTTTAAGTGAGGAAAGATGGAAATTCATTGTTGAGAAAACACCGGAAACAATGAAAATTTTTAAAAATAATTCCAATTCAAATAATTTAGAACTGAGAAACTCCTACGGTTTGGCAGCATTTACAAAAATGGATTATGTAAAGTCTAGTTATACCGCTGGAGAATCTATCGGCAAACTTCCTGGTATGCTGGATGAAATTATTGATATATTAGAAGTTTCCACCAAATTCTGGCAGCAAAACAAAGCCGAATTAAACGAAATCGGCTACTACACCAGCCCGATGCCGTGGTTTTATGTCGAATACTATCTTAACACTCTGTACCTCATCGCGCTGTGCTACCTCCTGCAACGCGAAGACCTGCTCCCGCGCCTGCTCGAAGTCATCCTTGCCAATGCAGAAGATGGGCTTGAGCCTGATTCGACCATTGAGGATTTCTTCTACTACCGCTTCAAAGACCGTCCCGACCCCGATTATGTCCAAATGAACGACCATGTCGTTTTGATTTCAGACGCCATCCGCGAAAAAGATAAGGCTGAAAAACTCGCCATTCTCAACGCCTACCTCAAAGACTGGTACCACGAAATGGTCGGCATGAGCGACCTTGAATACCAATCCCACCTCGATCCAGAACAGAACGGTTATTGCGGTTACTGGGCATTCGAAGCCGCCGCCATCGCTTATCTTGACGATTTGGACGATACCGAATTGCGCCAATCTCCTTATTACCCCAAAGATATGGTTGATTGGGCGAGGGAGCAGAAACGCAAGCGTGAAGGAAAAGGTCAAGCTGATTAGTTTGGAAAAGTTGAAAGATTAAAAGGTCGTCTGAAACTAAGTAGCAGAATTAAGAGAGTACCGACCAAGCTAAATTTTACGGGAGTAAACATGAACGAAACCGAGAAAATTCCTTTTCATGAAAAGCGTAGGCAGCATTTTTTGAGTGAGGAAAAATATCAGAAAGAGAAAAATGGATATTTATCTAATTTAAAATTTTGGGGTAATAATTGGCAGAAAAGTATTTTAGAATCAAAACATCTATTTCGCTATAAATTTTCCGAAGTATTTGATTATTTGAGAATATGCTATACAGCGGGCGAGTCGATTTCCCTTTTGTCTCCTATGCTGGACAAGATTGTCTCTACATTAGAAGTTTCCACCAAATTCTGGCAGCAAAACAAAGCCGAATTAAACGAAATCGGCTACTACACCAGCCCGATGCCGTGGTTTTATGTCGAATACTATCTTAACACTCTGCACCTCATTGCGCTGTGCCACCTTCTGCAACGCGAAGACCTGCTCCCGCGCCTACTCGAAGTCATCCTTGCCAATGCAGAAGATGGACTTGAGCCTGATTCAACCATTGAAGATTTCTTCTACTACCGCTTCAAAGACCGTCCCGACCCCGATTATGTCCAAATGAACGACCATGCCGTTTTGATTTCGGATGCCATCCGCGAAAAAGATAAGGCTGAAAAACTCGACATTCTCAACGCCTACCTCAAAGACTGGTATCGCAAAATGGTCGGTATGAACGACCTCGAATACCAGTCCCATCTTGACCCCGAGCAAAACGGTTATTGCGGTTACTGGGCTTTTGAAGTTGCCGCCATCGCTTATCTTGACGATTTGGACGATACCGAATTGCGCCAATCTCCTTATTACCCCAAAGATATGGTTGATTGGGCGAGGGAGCAGAAACGCAAGCGTGAAGGAAAAGGTCAAGCTGATTAGTTTGGAAAAGTTTGAAGATTATAGTGGATTAACTTTAAACCAGTACGGCGTTGCCTCGCCTTGTCGTACTATCTGTACTGTCTGCGGCTTCGTCGCCTTGTCCTGATTCAAATTTAATCCACTATAAAAAGGGTCGTCTGAAAACCTGTGAACTGGCCCCCAAATCTTGGACACTCATAAAAGCCTATTCAGGCGCTCTGTGCAAGCTGGGTTCTGTATGCGACAGGACTCAGCTTTTTCAATTTCAAACTGCAACGCTCCCGGTTGTAGTAATCCATATAGTCATCTATCTGCTTCATCAATTCATCTACCGTCAATTCACCTGCGTTATAGAAACACTCCGTCTTCAACACCGCAAAGAAGCTTTCCATCGGCGCATTGTCCCAACAGTTCGCCTTTCGCGACATGCTTTGAACCATGGAATACTCCGCAAGCAATTCCCTATATCCCGACGTACGGTACAGCACGCCTTGGTCCGAATGCAGCATCGTTCCTTTAGCAGTCAGACGGGGGGCGGCTTTTTCGAGCATTTCCTTCACCATTTCGCTGTCGGCTCTGCGGCTCATGGCGTAGGCGACGATCTCGCGGTTGAACAAGTCCAAGATTGGCGAGAGGTACAGTTTGCCGTCCTTCCCTTTGAGTTCGGTAACGTCGGTCAGCCATTTTTCGTTGGGCTTTCGGGCTTTGAACCGGCGTTTGAGGAGGTTTTCCGATATTTCGCCCATGGCGGGATGGCGGTAGGCTTTTTTCGCCCGTATGAGGGCTTTCAGTTCCAACTGCCTCATCAACCGCGCCGCTTTTTTGCGGTTCCAATCCAATGTTGCGGCAATGCGCCTTTGCCCGTAGCGTCCTTTATGCCGCCGGTAGGTTTCGACAAGGAGGGCTTTGTCGGCTTCGTCGGGATTGGGTCGGTCTTGGTGATGGTAGTAAAAGCTGCTTTTGGGCAGGTTTGCGATGTGCAGCAGGTATTTGAGCGGGTGTTGCGCCCTCAGTGTTTGGACGGTTTGGCTTTGTCCTTTGCGGTCCGCTTTTGGCTGAGGGCTTTTAACTCCTTTAGGTAGGCGACCTTTGCGCGCATATAGCACAACTCTTCGATAAGCTCTGCCTGTGTTTTTTCTTGGTCGGGTTTATCTGCGATGAAGGGGTTTTTGCGGTGTTGGGGCATGGTTTTGGATTGGGGATGTTCGAGTGCGCCGATGCCGCCTTCTTGATAGGCGCGTATCCATCGTCTCAGGTGGGTTCGGGAAATGCCGTAGTGGTCTGCGGTACGTTGTTGGCTGCGTATATGCAGGTAGTGGAGTACGGCTTGGTATTTGAAGTGTAATGTATATTTGCTCATAAAAAAACTGCACCTTGTGAGTTGGAGGGGATGTCCAACTTTTGGGGTGCAGTTCACCTGTTTTCAGACGACCCTTTTTGTTTGCAGCCAAAGTTCAGATGGTAAACTTGACGATCTTGGCGCTCAATCCAGAGTTCTTTTTTTGAACCTTGAATGGACTAAAGAATGAAAGGGATGGGGCTTGTAGTGGGAAGGCTTGCAGCCGGTGATGGGATTCAATTGGGTATTTGGGTCTTTCCGATGCTTGCAATCTGAACAAGCGGTCTTATATAGTAGGAGCTGCGGTGTCAGCTTCTTTATTTCCAACCTTCAAAGGTTTCTTAATTTACATGAATAAAATTATTCTGCCTGCGCTTTGCGCCCTGCTTCTTGCTTCCTGCGGTAACGATACCGACAAAATCGGACGTGCCAGCACGGTTTTTCATATGCTGGGGAAAAATGACCGTATTGAAGTCGAGGGGTTTGATGATCCTGATGTGCAAGGGGTTGCCTGTTATATTTCTTATGCGAAAAAAGGCGGTTTGAAAGAGACGGTGAATTTGGAGGAAGATGCGAGCGATGCTTCCGTGTCGTGCGTGCAGACGGCGGAGGTCATCCGTTACAACGAGCAAGCCGTCGTCAAGCCGAGGGAAGTGTTTAAGCGCAGCGCGAGTTTGGCGTTCAAGAGCCAGCAGATTATCCGTTATTACGATCCTAAACGTAAGGCGTTTGCGTATTTGGTTTACAGCGACAAAATCGTTCAGGGTTCGCCGAAGAACTCTTTGAGCGCGGTGTCGTGCTTTGGCGGTGCTAAAGCGGATGCGCAGCAAGTTGCCGGCGGTATGGAAGGCAAACAGATTTACGGTGCGTGCGTCGTGGATGCGCCTGTGCCGAACAAGTAAAAGATGAGCGATATGAACCTAACCGACCATTTCCTGATTGCTATGCCCGATATGGACGACCCGTTTTTCGAAAATTCGGTGATTTATGTGTGCGAACACAACGAAGAGGGCGCGTTGGGCATCATCATCAACAAACCGTCGCCGATTACGATGGACATGATTTTTGCGGCAACCGACCGCAATATTCCTTTGCGGATGCAGCACGAACACGTCATGATGGGCGGGCCGGTACAGATTGACCGCGGCTATGTCGTGCATACGCCGGTGGGCAACTGGCAAAACAGTATGATTGTTTCAGACGACATTGCGCTGACGTCTTCGCGCGATGTGATTGAAAACTTATCGCGTCAGGGTGCGGTGGACAAGATTTTAATCAGCATAGGCTATTCGAGCTGGAGCAAAGGGCAGCTTGAACGCGAGCTGGCGGACAATGTCTGGCTGACGGTGAAGGCGGACGAGCATATTTTGTTCGATATGCCTTACGAACACCGCTACGCCGCCGCGTTTGCCAAGCTGGGCATCCAGCCCGATGCGCTTGTCTGTGGAGCCGGTCATGCATAAAGCACCGGCAGGGACGGTTTTGGCGTTTGATTTCGGCGAGGCGCGTATCGGCGTGGCGCAGGGCGATGCGGAGCTTGGCTTGTCGCATCCTTTGGCGACTGTTACCGGCAACAGCAACGACGAGAAATTCAACGCCATCGCCAAGCTGATACGGGAATGGCAGCCCAAGCATCTGGTCGTCGGACTGCCGACCCACGCCGACGGTACGGAACACGAGTTGACCCGCCTTAGCCGAAAATTCGGCCGCCGCCTGCACGGGCGTTTCAACCTGCCCGTATATTGGGTGGATGAACGGATGTCCTCGCTATATGCGGAAAGCCTGCTTGCCGAAGCGCAGGTATTCGGGCGCAAACAGAAGGCGGTACTCGACCAAGTGGCGGCGCAAGCGATTTTGCAGGGCTTTTTCGACGGCGGCGCGGCAGAGTATTTCAACGGCAGGGAAGAAGGTTCGGAAGAATAATTTGTTTGAGATAGTTTGAAAAAAGGTCGTCTGAAAGCTGTATTGACGGGATTGGAATCCGGCAACAAGCTTTCAGACGACCTTTTTGCATCAGAACAAGGCTTCAATCCTTAACAGCGCGCCGACGCGGTGTTTTTGGTTTTCCTTGCGGTTGTTGTAGTAGTTGACTTCGGTTTGGGTAAACAGCCAGTTGCGCCAAATCGGTTGGCGGTAGGTGGTAAACGGACCGTAGGTATTGAGGGCGGCTTTGCGTTTTTCGATATTGCCGCCGGTGTACACGCCGTAGTTGACGTGGCGGTGTTTGCCGAGGTTGTGTTGGCGGAAGAGGCTGTTGCCCCATGTCCAGTCTTCGGTTTTATCGTGTTCGTATTGCAGGTGTGCCTGATTGGCGATAAAGCTTTTTTCGCTGGGGATGTAGCGCGTTTCCCAGTTGGTACGGACATGGTGTTTGCTCTTGATGCCGTAACGGTAGATTTGTTCGAGGCTGGTGTCGATGTTGTCGGTCAGTTGCCAATTGCTCGAGCTTTTGGCACGGGCGTACAGGTCGCTGCCGGAGCGGATACCGATATCGAAGTCGGTATCGGTGCGCTGTTTTGCAAATACTTCAGACCAGCGTACGGCAAGGGAGGCGTTGTTGTCGCGGCTTTGGGATGCGTCGAATATCCTGCCGTTGGTATTGGTACGGTTGCGGTAGGCATTGGCTTCGTGTTTCAACTCGTCGTCCAAAGAGTCGTCACCGAAAATCACATGGACTTTTTTCTCCAAGGTCGGCAGTTTCAGACGACCCCGTACGCGGGGCGTCACGGTAAACTTGTCGTCAGGGTTCCATTCGGTATCGAGCATGACGCGCAGGTTGGCGTCGGCAGGGTGGTCGGGGTCGGGTTCGCCAAACCAATCGTCGATGCGGTTGGACCATTTGTCCAAGCGTTTGGAAACGACTTCGTGGCGGTGGTCCACCCAAGTGTCGCCGTCGGCGGGCGGTTCGTCTTTTGCGGCGGCAATCGTCGGAAAGAGGGTGAGCAGGGTGAGTAGGGATAACGTTGTGGTTCGGATAGTCATTGTTTTTCCTTGCTTAATGCATAAAGCTATTATGGACGGTATCTTAGGGATAATGCAAGTCGTCTGAAAAAGGCTGTGATAAAATCTTGCGCGCCCGGTTTGCCGCCGTTCTGTTGTGCAGAAAAGCAGTCAGGCGGGCGCATACCAATACATTAAGGAAAACCGAATGAGTATTTTGTCGAAAATTTTTGGGAACAAGCCGTCCGGCGAAACGGCACAAGAGCCGCGCAGACTTTCCGCGCAGGAAAAAAGCGAGGGCGCGGCGCGGGCGATTTATGCGAAAGATAAAGTGTATGTGCCGCTGTCTGCCATGCAGGCGGATGTGTCGGAAGGGACGGGCATCCCTTATATAGGTCGTCTGAAAGACGGGCGGACGGTTTTATATGTGTTTGAAAGCTATGAAGCGGCGCGGGCTTTTTCAGACGGACAGGACGGCGCTTTAGACGGCATCGCTTTGGTCGGCGCGTTGGATAAGGCAGACCAGTTCAATAATTTGAGTAATGTCCTGCGTGTCGCGCACTCGTTGGGCATTCAACTGATGGAATACCGAGGACAGGACGGCGAGCATTTCGAATGCGCACTTTCTTGGCTGATGCGTGTGAACGGCGCGGACGGCATGGCGGCTTCCCGAGAAAAAATGGAAGCGTTGTCCATCGGTACCGATGCCAAGCTGCCACTGCAATTCCACCCGATAGCCATCGTCGGTTTTTCCAATCCCTATAAGGTTACACCCGCGCGGGCGGAGGAATTGTTCAAGCAGTTTACGGATGTCGAAGATGAGGAATTGCTGAACTTTTTTGCCGGTAACACGCCGCAGGAAAATGTGCTGTTGATCGGGTTGGTGGAAAAATATTCGGCGGATTTGGCAAAATCCGTGAAGTATATTGTTTGGAACCAATTGGCAGAGCAGCCGCTTTTTGTCGGGATCAACCGCAAAGATGGCGGGCTTTACGCGCGGGACGGTTATTTATACCTCTTTTACACCGACCGCTTCCAACACATGGGACCTGTCGGCTGCCATCCCGTTTCCGGCAAGGAAGCAGCGTTGGACTTGGTTCGCCGCCACGAACTGAAAGGCATCGCCCTGACCGACGGGCTGCACAATATGGCTCGGTTTGAAAACGACGTGATTTTCCAAGACGGGGAATAGCGGCAACCTCTCTTCCGCCACTTGAGCGAAACGGTTTGCCTGAGCCGCATATTTAAAATACAAAGGTCGTCTGAAAAGGGCTGTGATAAAATCTTTGCGTTTTCACCATCCCTTTCAGACGACCTTTTTTATGTTGAACCCATCCCGAAAACTCGCCGAACTTGTCCGTATTTTGGAAGAGGGCGGCTATATTTTTGCCGGCGATCCCGTGCAGGCGACGGAGGCGTTGCGGCATGTCGAGGGCGGCGTGGAAGGAAAAATCATCCGCCGCGCGGAGATGATAGACAGAGACCGCGGGCTTCGGCATACCTTGGAACAAGTGCGGACCGGGTCGTTTTGGCTGTGGGTCGTGGCGGCGACAATGATGTTTAGCGGCGGCTTTTCCGGCACTTACCTTCTGATGGACAGCCAAGGGCTGAATTTTTTCCTGATTTTGGCGGGCGTGTTGGGCATGAATACGCTGATGTTGGCGGTATGGTTGGCAACGCTGTTCCTGCGCGTGAAAGTGGGGCGGTTTTTCAGCAGTCCCGCGACGTGGTTTCGGGGTAAAGACCCCGTCAATCAGGCGGTGTTTCGGCTGTATGCGAACGAATGGCGGCAGCCTTCGGCGCGTTGGATTACTGGCGCGACTTCGCACAGTCTATGGCTCTGCACCTTGAGCGGGATGCTGGTATCGGTATTGCTGCTGCTTTTGGTGCGCCAATATACGTTCAACTGGGAAAGCACGCTGTTGACCAATGCCGCTTCGGTACGCGCGGTGGAGATGCTGGCGTGGCTGCCGTCGAAACTCGGCTTCCCCGCCCCTGATGCGCGGGCGGTGGTCGAAGGTCGTCTGAACGGCAACATTGCCGATGCGCGCGCGTGGTCGGGCTTGTTGGTCGGCAGCATTGCCTGCTACGGCATCCTGCCGCGCCTGCTGGCTTGGGCGGTGTGCAAAATCTTTTTAAAAACAAGCCAAAGCAAGCTGGATTTGGAGAAGCCTTATTATCAGGCGGTTATCCGCCGTTGGCAGAACAAAATCGTCGATGCGGACACGCGTCGGGAAACCGTATCCGCCGTTTCCCCGAAAATCACCTTAAACGACGCGCCCAAGTGGGCAGTCATGTTGGAAACCGAATGGCACGAAGGCACATGGTTTGCGGGCAGGCTGGCGCAGGAATGGCTGGATAAAGGCGTGGCGGCGAATCGTGAAGAAGTTGCCGATTTAGAGGCGGAATTGAAACAGAAACCCGCCCAGCTCCTCATCGGCGTGCGCGCGGAAACCGTCCCCGACCGCGGCGTGTTGCGGCAGATTGTCCGGCTTTCGGAAGCGGCGCAGGGCGGGGCGGTGGTACAGCTTTTGACGGAACGGGCGCTTTCAGACGACCTGTCCGAAACATTGGACCACTGGCGCAACGCGCTGGCAGAGTGCGACGTGGCATGGCTGGAACCTGACAAGGCGGCGCAGGAAGGTCGTCTGAAAAGCCAATAACGCACTTGAAATGTCCTGTTAAGCCGCCATCCTGAAAAAGGTCGTCTGAAAATCCATTCTCTCAAAATATGATGAACAACCAACCCCTTTCCCTCGCCGTCGTCGGGCACACCAATACCGGCAAAACCTCGCTCCTGCGCACCCTGTTGCGCGATAGCGGGTTCGGCGAAGTCAAAAACGCCCCGTCCACCACGCGCCATGTCGAAGAAGCCGCGATTACCGACGGCACCGACACGCTGCTGTACCTGTACGATACGCCCGGACTCGAAGACGCGGGCGGCGTTTTGGATTGGCTGGAAACCAACACGGACACACGCGCCGACGGCATCGAGCGGCTGCAAAAGTTCCTCGACAGCCACGGCGCGCATCACGATTTCAACCAAGAAGCCAAAGTGCTGCGGCAGCTTCTGCAAAGCGACATGGCGTTGTACGTCATCGACGCGCGCGAACCCGTCCTCGACAAATATCGGGACGAATTGACCATTCTTTCATGGTGCGCCAAACCGGTCATGCCCGTGTTCAACTTTACCGGCGGACAGCTTCCTGAAGCGTGGACAACCATGTTGGCGCGTCGCAATCTCCACGTTTTCGCAGGGTTCGACACTGTCGCTTTCGATTTTGAAGGCGAATTGAACCTTTGGAACAAGCTCGCCACCATGCTGCCGCAACACGACATCATCGACCGTCTGACCGCTTCCCGCCGCCGCGAATGGACGCGTCTGAACAAAGAAGCGCGGCACGAAATCGCAGGTTTCCTGCTCGATGTGGCAGCCTTCACGCAGGAAATCGACGAAAACGACGACCCCGCGCCCGTCCTGCAAACCATGCAGGCAGAAATACGTCAGCTCGAACGACAGATGCAGCAGCGGCTGTTTGCCCTCTACCGCTTCTACCACAGCGAAATCGACGGCGGCGACTGGGTGCCCAAAGCCTTCCATCAAGACCCGTTCGACAGTGAATTGCTCAAGCAATACGGCATCCGTACCGGCACCGGCGCGGCAACAGGCGCACTCATCGGCTTGGGGCTGGACATCGCCACGCTCGGCGGTTCGCTCGGCTTGGGGACGGCAATCGGCGGCTTTTTGGGCGGCATCCTGCCCAATACCCGCACCATTTCCGACAAGCTCACCGGCCGCCAAACCCTGCACACCGACCCCGAAACCCTGACCCTGCTTGCCGCCCGCGCCCTCGATTTGCTCCACATCCTGCAAACGCGCGGCCATGCGGCGCAATCGCAGGTCGAGTTGCACAGCCGCAAAGCGCCCTGGACGCCGGACAAACTCCCGTCCGAACTTAACAAAGCGCGCAGCAGGTGGAAATGGTCGTCGCTCAACACCCACCTCCCCGAAACCAGCCGCGCCGAACGCGAGGAATATACGGAAAGTTTGAGTAGGAAATTGGGCGGGTAGGCAGGCGGGGGACAGCCGGTTCCCAAATTTCCAAAATACGTCAGGACGAAGATGCCCAAACTTTATATGTTCTATCTCGGCGGTAACGCAGGCCGCTCCAATATCGAAGTGCACGACATCCAATTTGCCGTGTGCGACGACTACCGCGAAGCCATCCCTGCGCTCAAAGCCGCATGGTTCGGCGATGCGGACAAAATCCACATCGACGGCTGGCAGGTTGTCGAATGGGTGGACGGTTACGATGTCGATGTATCCGACCACGCCGAGCCGCAGGGGTCGTCTGAAAACGTCCCGCACCTGTATTTCGTCAATGTCGGCGGTTATCGCGCGGGACAGCTTGCCGAGGCGCACGCTTTCGGACTGTTCGTTGCTGCCACGCCCGCCGAAGCCAAACACAAAGCCCTGCAAACCCTGTTGACTGACCATATCCAGCAGCATAAAGACAACTTAAAAGACGTGGACAACCTGCTCCGGCTCGACCGCATCGGCAATCACACCATCCGCCTGACCCCGAATCCGCACGGTAAGCCTGCCGAAATCGGCTTTCAGGGCTATTTACCGATTTAAAGTACCCACCATGAAAATTACCAAGATATTCACCTTCGACTCCTCACATATGCTTGACGGGCATGACGGCAAATGCCAAAACCTGCACGGGCATACCTACAAACTCGAAATCACCGTTTCAGACGACCCCATACGGGGTGGCGCGAAAGACGGCATGGTGATGGATTTTACCGACCTCAAAGCCATTGTGAAAAAACATATTACCGACCCTTTCGACCACGCGTTTATCTACCACGGCGGCAACGGCCGCGAATGCCAAATCGCCGCGCTCTTGGAGGGCTGGAATATGAAAACCCTGTGCCTGCCCTGCCGCACCACTGCCGAAAATATGGCGGTCGAAATGTATGACCGTTTGAAAAACGCGGGGCTGAAAGTGTGCAGCGTGAAATTGTGGGAAACGCCGACATCGTGTGCGGAGTATGAAGGGGAGTAGGGGCGCGGTTTTGCCAGCGAACCAAAATCATCCGTTAAAAAGCAAAAAGGTCGTCTGAAAACCCGATTGCCTATGTTTCAGACGACCTTTCATATCAAACACACCCATTCAAAGGAATACCTATGAAACTCCTTTCCACCCTCTTAGTCCTCCTCGTCGCCGCCGAACATTTCTACATCGCCTGGCTTGAAATGACGCAGATTCCCAGCGAAAAGGCGGCGGAAATGTTCAAGCTGCCTTATGAATTTATGGAACAAAAGCGCGTGCAGACCCTGTTCAGCAACCAAGGGCTGTATAACGGCTTTCTCGGCATCGGGCTGGTGTGGTCGCGGTTTGCCGCGCCGAACAATGCCGTTTACGGCGCGACGATTCTGTTTCTCGGCTTCGTTTTGATTGCCGCCGCATGGGGCGCGTTCTCTTCCGGCAACAAAGGCATACTCGTCAAACAAGGCCTGCCCGCGATGCTGGCAGCGGCGGCGGTGTTGGCGGTATGAAAAAAATCAGTGTCGCCCCCGAAAATCCGCAATACCGCATCGTTGAAATTTTCGAGAGCCTGCAAGGCGAGGGCTGGAACACGGGTATGCCTGCCGTTTTCGTCCGCTTGGGCAAATGCAATCTGGCGTGCGGCTGGTGTGATACCGATTATTTGAAATTCGGCATGATGAGCCTGTCCGACATCTTAGGTCGTCTGAAAACCTACACTGCGCGCAATATCATCATCACCGGCGGCGAGCCGACCATCCAGCCGCATCTCGATACGCTGTTGGACGCGCTCAAGGCAGAAGGCTATTTCCTCTGTATCGAAACCAACGGACTCAAGCCCGCGCCGCCGCAAATCGACTACGTCGCCACCAGCCCCAAAGCCTGCTACGCCGCCAAATATGAAACCAACTGCATCGCCGAGGCCAACGAAGTACGCATCGTGGCGGACGGCGATGTCGTTGCGTTCTGCGAAAACATGGAACGCAAAATCCGTGCGCGCCATTACTACCTTTCGCCCTGCGAACAAAACGGCGTGATGAACATTTACGACACCATCCGCCAAATCGGTCTCTTAAACAGCCGCCCCGACGCGCCCGTGCATTGGCAGTTGAGCGTGCAGACGCACAAATGGGCGGGGATAGAGTAGGTTTCAGACGACATATTGATGTAAGGAAAGGTCGTCTGAAAAGATAAAAGGGCCGGGTATGGATATCTGGTCCTTTTGATATGGCAAATGCAAAAAATAAAGCCGATACACAGTATAATCGCCTTATTTTGCCTGACTCTATAAAAACATCATGAAACGTTTCTGGAAATACTTGCTTTGGACACTGGTCATCCTGTTGCTTGTCGTAGCGGTCGTCCTCTACATCGTTCCCTATTATCTGAAACAGCGCGAAATCCAAGCCGCGCAAGCGGATTTGGCGCTGCTTTCCATTCAGTCCACCCCGTCACCGTCTTTGAAAAACGGCATAGATGCCTTGTGGCTGCTGGAATTCCGCACGAAAAATGATGCCGATCGCGCCGACTTGATGAAGCGTTTCGGTAACGACATCCAAAGCAATAACAACCAAGATATCCTTAAGCAGAATCAGGAATTGCAAGGCAGGCGGCTTATTGTTCCTGAGTACGATGATAAATCATTGGACTGTGGCACAACGGCGCAAGAGTGCTTGGCTGAAGTGCGTGCCGACTTGCCGAAATCGAAAGCTGTGGTGGAAAAATACGCCGAACTGTTAGCCAATGTAGACAGGCTTGCCGACTACGATATTTTTGTTTCAAGAGATTGGCCTAATGATGATTATGGTATTGCTAATAAACCGCTTCCAAAGCTGCAATTCGTGACATACGGTAGAAAACCTGCCGCACTTGATTGGGCGGAAGGGCGGGAAGCCGAGGCATGGAAGCGCGTTTGCCGCAACATCAAGACAGGGCGCAGTATGCTGAATAATGATCCTGAGTTGATTTACGCCATGATAGGGAATGCCGTCATCCGAAGGAATACCGACCTTGCCGCGCAAATGCTGTACGAAAAACCCGAGTGGGCAAACCGCCTGCCTGCCGAATGTGATGGGATGTTTGATGTTCTGCCGGCAGAGGAACAAAATATTTGTTTGGCAGTTCAAGAAGAGTTTCGGTTAAGTGCCAATTCACTACGGCGATGGGAATTTGAACAGCAAAGATTATGGTTCTTACAGAAGTGGTACATGAATGTGAATGGATTTTATGAGTTGCTGACATTAATGAACGGAGAAATACAGTATACCGACATAATGTTTTCTCTTCTATTGCGTCCTAATGTGGATGCAGAACATACATTAGCCCACATCTCGCCTTACTTCGCCGCCTACTGCAAACCGGAAAAAATGGCTATTTTGAAAAATGACACTAAGGCGAAATGGATGCCTCCGGAAGATATGAACCAAACATTCGCTAAAAAATGGGCGTGTATGGGCAATAGTGTTGGCTGTATCACTTACGCTATTACTCTTCCTGCCTACGACTCCAACGTTCATCGCCTGCAAGATACCGCCATGCAGCAACGCGCATTCCAAGCCGCTTTAGAGTTATACCGACTGCCTGCCGGTAAACGCCGTGCTGCTTTAGAAAGCGTTTTGGCAAAACATTCCAGCCCGTCCCGTAGGTTGCGCTGGAACGAAGAACAGAAGGCTTTGGATTTTGAAATCTATCAGCAAAATGCCTCACCGCTGCCACTTAAGTTGAATTTGGAAAATTGATACGGGAAGAGCATCATGAAACGTTTCTGGAAATACTTGCTTTGGACGCTGGTCATCCTGCTGCTTGTCGTAGCGGTCGTTTTCTACATCGTTCCCTATTATCTGAAACAGCGCGAAATCCAAGCCGCGCAGGAGGATTTGGCGCTGCTCTCCATTCAGTCCACCCCGTCGCCGTCTTTGAAAAACGGCATAGATGCCTTGTGGTTGCTGGAATTCCGCACGAAAAATGATGCCGATCGCGCCGACTTGATGAAGCGTTTCGGTAACGACATTAGATATCATCAAGATGTTCTCAAGCAGAATCAGGAATTGCAGGGTAGGCGGATCGCTGAATTGAATCTCTATAACGAATCATTGGGGTGTAGCGAAAGGATGGCGGAGTGTCTGAATGCTATCCGCGCAGATTTGCCGAAATACAAAGCCGAAGTGGAAAAAAATGCTGCATTATTGGCGAATATGGATGGACTTGCCGACTACGATATCTTTGTTCCTAGAGAATGGTCGGGTGACGATGATTCACTTACGATCCCGTTTACAAAATTTCCATGGGTGGCGGCATATGGCAGCAAAGCCGCAGCCGTTGATTGGGCGGCGGGAAAGGAGAACGAAGCATGGCAGCGCGTCTGTCGTAACATTAAAATCGGTCGGAACATGCTCCATAATACTCCGGGTATGATTTACGTTGAGACGGGTATCGAAGCCATCCGCAGGAATACTGATCTTGCCGCGCAAATGCTGTACGAAAAACCCGAATGGGCAAACCACCTGCCCGCCGAATGCGATGGAATGTTTGAGCCCTTGACGGCGAAAGAACAAAGTATCTGTTCGGCTATAAGCAGTGAGTTCCGAGTGATCGGCAATGACATGCGTAAAAGGGAAAATGGGCCGTTTGATTTAATACAAGGCCAATTTCGCGAGTTGATAAATTCAGGTATGGGGACAGAGGATATCAGATCGATTATCCCCTTAATTCGACCTAATCTCGATTCGACACACACACAAGCGCTTTACGCTCCGCATTTTGCTACTTTCTGCAAACCAGAAACCACAGTTACCCTAGATGCTGACAGAAAAATGCAATCGGGGCTGTTGCCGAGACCGGATTCTTTTAAACATAAATGGGCATGTGTCGACAATAGTGTGGGTTGCTTACAGGCAGCAATTATGGTTCCGGATTACGTCGATTACGTCCATGACCTGCAAGATACCGCCATGCAGCAACGCGCATTCCAAGCCGCTTTAGAGTTATACCGACTGCCTGCCGGTAAACGCCGTGCTGCTTTAGAAAGCGTTTTGGCAAAACATTCCAGTCCTTCCCGTAGATTGCGCTGGAACGAAGAACAGAAGGCTTTGGATTTTGAAACCTATCAGCAAAATGCCTCACCGATGCCGCTTAAATTGAATTTGGAAAATTGATATAGTGGATTAAAATAAAAATGAGACAAGGCGGCAACGCCCGCCGTGTACGGGTAGTACATAAGGGCGTTGGCAACGCCGTATCATTGCAATTTTAATCCACTATACAACGGATTTATCTTTCACATAAATCAGCCAAAGGTCGTCTGAAACTTTTCAGACGACCTTTTTTGCAACTGTCGGATTTGTTTGATTGAGAATGAAAGATGGTCATGCAGATGAAAATGATGTATCGGGGACTATGTAAATTATTTGATTCATGCCCGTCAGTTCCCTATACTCCGACCGTTTTATTTCATCCTATTACAGAAATTTGATAAAAATTCTTATTTAATGCACAAAAAAGCCGTTTGCTGCCGAATGGTGCAAGGAGGTTTGGAACTCCACTGCCGTTCGGACGGCTAAATAATTAGGAGACACCATGCCATTATCTAAATTTCGTCCGGCGCGTTTGCCGGTTGCTGTTGCTGCGGCACTTTTATCTGCTTACTCCTTAGGTGCAGGGGATGGGGTTGAGCAGGTTGATTTGCCTACTGTCCAAGTACGGGGCGTCGGCAAACAGACAACCTCCAACTACACCATTCCGGCTTCCTCCGCTGCGACAGGCATCCGCCTGACCCAGCGCGAAACGCCGCAGTCTTTGTCCGTCGTTACCGAAAAACAAATGGACGATCAAGGTTTGGATACCTTGCAGGACGTGTTGAAACAAACACCGGGCGTGTTCCACAGCAAAATGGGCAACAACGTTTCCGGACACAGCGAGTTTATTTCGCGCAGTCAGGCGATTGACAGCATTTCTGTGGACGGCGCGCCCAAGTTCCTTTACGACGGTAAAGCCATCCGCCGCGGCACCAACAATCTGGACAGCGCATTGTACGAACAAGTCGTCGTCGTACGCGGCGCAAGCGGTTTGTCCAACGGCGGTATGGGCGAACCGGGCGGTACGGTTGCTTTGGAACGCAAAAAACCGACTGCCAAACCTGCTGTCAGCGTGGAAGCCGGTGTCGGTTCTTGGAAACACTACCGTTTCGTCCTTGATGCTAATCACCCTTTAAATGCCGATAATACCTTGCGCGGCCGCGTCATTTTGGTCAGCGACCACGGCGGCGATTACCTGCCGAACACATCGCGCCACAATCACACTTTCTACGGCATTCTGTCTTACGACCTCACGCCGCAAACCCACTGGCGCCTCGGTACGGAAATACACCGTTTCCGCAATACCGGCAGCTCGCCTTTCAGCTATCTGACCGTAGCGGGAAACCCTAGAAACAATCAACCTTTCAAACCGTTTGCAGCCTCACCGCGCAGTAATTCCTCGGCAAAATGGGCTTACGGTAAAGAAAACAGTGCGGAAATCTTCACCTCTATCAATCATGAGTTTGAAAACGGTTGGGCTCTGAACGGCAACTACAGCCATACTTATGGGAAAAGTGATGCAGTTTCCGGCATGGCTGGTCCTTTTACCATTTATCCGGACTATTCCGCTGTATTTGTTGCCGAGCGCGACCAAGCCAAGTACACCGACCAAGATTTTTCTCTGAATTTGGACGGCGATTACCCGCTTTTGGGACGCAAACATGAATTCAATGCCGGCATCAGCTATCAGTACAATAAGGAAACTCCTTCATATTACGAAGAAAATGAAGATGGGATTGTCCCTGATTTGCGCCTTTTTGACGGAAATTTCACAAAACCGGCCATACCCTACATTCGTGACGGCTTTGCCCATATGAAAAACCTCTCTGTTTACGGTTCGACCCGTTTCAAACTGACCGATAGGCTGGCATTGATAGGCGGCGGACGGTTTGTCGATTGGCAATACCGCTACAGTTCCGATCGCAACAATTTTGCCGACAGCAGGCATAAAAACAAGGTATTTATCCCCTATTTGGGCGCAAGTTATGATTTAAACGACAATCTGACAGCCTACACCTCCTATACCACCATATTCCGCCCGCAACCGCGCTATTTGGATCGAAACGGCAAACCGCTCGAACCGCAACGCGGCAAAACATATGAACTCGGCTTAAAAGCCTCGTGGTTTGAAGACCGTTTGAACGCTTCTGCGGCTGCATTTATCAATAAACGCGACCATTTGGGGAAAGAAATTCGCGATGATGAACATCAACGTATTTACTATGAATCTGTTAACAACACAACGACCAAAGGCGTGGAATTGTCCGTCGGCGGACGCTTGAGCGACAAATGGCTGATCAATGCTTCTTATGCGTACTCCAAACTCAAAAACGATTCGGGCAATTTGGTCAACCCTTCTTATCCTACCCACCTTTTCAAACTCTTTACTGCGTATGACGTTACCGATCGCCTAAACTTGGGTGCAAACGTCAACTGGCAAAGCGGTACAAACGCAGTATCTGATGAATACCAGCCCCTCACCGCTGCCGGTAAAGAAGCCTTGACCCAACGCCCATACGCCACGCTAGACTTGACCGCGCATTACAAAATCGGCAAATCCACCCGCATCGGTTTGGATTTTGAAAACGTGTTCAACAAACGCTACCGCCCCATGCCCGACATCCACGTTTACGGCACGCCGCGCAGCCTGACCGCTACGTTGAAACACACGTTCTAAAGCAGGCAGAAGAAAAGGTCGTCTGAAAATCTCGATTTGAGGTTTTTAGACGACCTTTTGGTTTGTATGGCGTGTATCGGGGAGGAAGCGGGTAGATGATTTTCTCTAAAACGGCAATGCTATTGGGACGGGGCGCATTCTTGCAGCAGCAGGTTGTCCGTCATGTTGTCAGGTGTTTCTTCCGAGGCTTCATGATGAACCAGAAAACCGCCGTCTTCCTTGTAGAAATCGGTTTCCGTAAAGTTGCCGATTGTCCAAGTGTATTGACCGTCGCTAAACGCGTTCAAATCCTCGTTGCTCATTTCGGGGCTGAAAGGTGCGACAAATTCGGCACCTTTAAAGCGCACTTGCGCCGCGGCTCCGTCCTCTGTTTTGAAATAGCGGACTGATACGCTGCCGTTGTCTTTGCAGTGGTAGGTTTGCCATTTTGCCTGATCCAAACCGGTCAGATTTTGTGTGGCGGAAGGCGCGGAGGCTGATGCTGCCTCGGAAGCGGAGGCTTGTGCCGGGGCTTGGGAGGCTGCGGCTGCCGACGCATTTGAAGCTCCGGATGCGCTGGCTTCTGCCGCTTCGTTGCCGGCGCTGCAGGCGCATAACAATGCAGTCAATGTGGAACACAAAAGGAGCAAAGGTTTGGAAGACATATTTATCACACCTCAAAGATAATCAAAACCTGACGGATTGGAACGGGAATGCCGGTAAAGGTTCATCCGCGCCTTGTCGGATCGGGCGGTTGGCTGCCCGAAATCCTAAAGCAATTTCGGTCATTTCGCTATTGCCGATATGGTAACGGATTATACCCGTGCGGGGGCGAAGGGGGCATTCTAACAGCGTAAACGAAAGACGGGGTCGTACCTGACTTTGTGGCATGAAATATTGGATAAAAGGTATTTTTGTGGGATGATGGGTGCGAAGTTTGTTATTTTGTTAAGATTGCATTTTCAGACGACCCAATAGGGGATGACAGCCGTCAGGACAAGGTACAGCGAAGCCGTCCGATGAAAGTTATCCACCCTATCTCTTTTCATTTCTTTAATTGATTCCTAACCCGAAAGCAAAACCATGAGCAAAACCGTCCGTTATCTGAAAGATTACCAAACACCTGCCTACCGCATTCTTGAAACTGACCTGCATTTTGACATTGCCGAACCGCAAACCGTCGTGAAATCCCGTTTGACGGTTGAGCCGCAGAGGGTAGGGGAGCCGCTGGTGTTGGACGGTTCGGCGAAACTCTTGTCCGTCAAAATCAACGGGGCGGCGGCGGATTATGTGTTGGAAGGCGAGACGCTGACGATTGCGGGCGTGCCGTCCGAACGCTTCACCGTTGAAGTGGAAACCGAAATCCTGCCGGCGGAAAACAAATCGCTGATGGGGCTGTATGCTTCCGGCGGTAATTTGTTTACCCAATGCGAGCCGGAAGGCTTCCGCAAAATCACGTTCTACATCGACCGTCCTGATGTGATGTCCAAGTTCACGACCACCATTGTCGCGGACAAAAAACGCTATCCCGTTTTGCTCTCCAACGGCAACAAAATCGACGGCGGCGAGTTTTCAGACGACCGCCATTGGGTGAAATGGGAAGACCCGTTTGCCAAACCGAGCTATCTGTTTGCTTTGGTCGCGGGCGATTTGGCGGTCACGGAAGACCGTTTCACCACCATGAGCGGCAGAAACGTCAAAATCGAGTTTTACACCACCGAAGCGGACAAGCCCAAGGTCGGCTTTGCCGTGGAATCGTTGAAAAACGCGATGAAATGGGACGAAACGCGCTTCGGTTTGGAATACGACTTGGATATTTTCATGGTCGTCGCCGTGGGCGATTTCAATATGGGCGCGATGGAAAACAAGGGTTTGAACATTTTTAACACCAAGTTTGTCCTTGCCGACAGCCGCACCGCCACCGATACCGATTTCGAAGGCATCGAATCCGTGGTCGGACACGAGTATTTCCACAACTGGACGGGCAACCGCGTCACCTGCCGCGACTGGTTCCAGCTTTCGCTGAAGGAAGGGCTGACCGTGTTCCGCGACCAAGAATTTTCCGGCGACCGCGCCAGCCGCGCCGTGCGCCGCATCGAAAACATCCGCCTGCTGCGCCAGCACCAGTTCCCCGAAGACGCAGGCCCGACCGCCCATCCGGTGCGCCCCGCCAGCTATGAGGAGATGAACAATTTCTACACCATGACCGTTTATGAAAAAGGCGCGGAAGTGGTGCGGATGTATCACACCCTGCTCGGCGAAGAGGGTTTCCAGAAAGGCATGAAGCTCTATTTCCAACGCCACGACGGGCAGGCCGTTACCTGCGACGATTTCCGCGCGGCGATGGCGGACGCGAACGGCATCAATCTCGACCAGTTCGCCTTGTGGTACAGCCAGGCGGGCACGCCCGTTTTGGAAGCGGAAGGTCGTCTGAAAAACAATATTTTCGAGTTGACCGTCAAACAAACCGTGCCGCCCACGCCCGATATGGCGGACAAACAGCCGATGATGATTCCGGTCAAAATCGGGCTGTTGAACCGCAACGGCGAAGCGGTGGCATTCGACTATCAGGGCAAACGCGCGACCGAAGCCGTGTTGCTGCTGACCGAAGCCGAACAGACCTTCCCGCTCGAAGGTGTAACCGAAGCCGTCGTTCCCTCGCTGCTGCGCGGGTTCAGCGCGCCGGTGCATCTGAACTATCCGTACAGCGACGACGACCTGCTGCTCCTGCTTGCCCATGACAGCGACGCCTTCACGCGCTGGGAAGCCGCCCAAACGCTCTACCGTCGCGCCGTCGCCGCCAACCTTGCCGCGCTTTCAGATGGCGTCGAGTTGCCGAAACACGAAAAACTGCTTGCCGCCGTCGAAAAAGTCATTTCAGACGACCTCTTGGATAACGCCTTCAAAGCCCTGCTTTTGGGCGTGCCGTCAGAAGCCGAACTGTGGGACGGCGCGGAAAACATTGACCCGCTGCGCTACCATCAGGCGCGCGAAGCCTTGTTGGATACGCTTGCCGTTCGCTTTTTGCCGAAATGGCACGAATTGAACCGTCAGGCGGCGAAGCAGGAAAACCAAAGCTATGAATACAGTCCCGAAGCCGCCGGCTGGCGCACGCTGCGCAACGTCTGCCGCGCCTTCGTCCTGCGCGCCGACCCCGCGCACATCGAAACCGTTGCCGAAAAATACGGCGAAATGGCACAAAACATGACCCACGAATGGGGCATCCTGTCCGCCGTCAACGGCAATGAAAGCGATACGCGCAACCGCCTGCTGGCGCAGTTTGCCGACAAGTTTTCAGACGACGCGCTGGTGATGGACAAATATTTTGCCCTCGTCGGTTTAAGCCGCCGCAGCGACACCCTGCAACAGGTTCAAACCGCCTTGCAGCATCCGAAATTCAGCCTCGAAAACCCCAACAAAGCCCGTTCGCTCATCGGCAGCTTCAGCCGCAACGTCCCGCATTTCCACGCGCAAGACGGCAGCGGCTACCGCTTCATCGCCGACAAAGTCATCGAAATCGACCGCTTCAACCCGCAGGTCGCCGCCCGTCTGGTGCAGGCGTTCAACCTCTGCAACAAGCTCGAGCCGCACCGCAAAAACTTGGTGAAACAAGAATTGCAGCGCATTCAGGCGCAGGAAGGATTGTCGAAAGACGTAGGCGAAATCGTCGGCAAGATTTTGGATTGAGGCCGTCTGAAATGGTGATGAAAGTTATTGTAATGTGATAAAAAAGGTCGTCTGAAACTGTCATTTCAGACGACCTTTTGTGATGGACACATATTCTGCTTCGTCATAAAATGCCATCTGTTTATTATTGATTAAACGATGAGGCTAAAATGAAGAAATATATTCTTGCAGCGTGTGCATTATGGTTTGCAGGTCAAGCATTAGCCGCTGATTTTTCTGGAAATTGGGGGTATGAGCAAGAACTGGAAGATGGTATCTACGGTAAATATTTTAATATTAAACAATCACCGAAATACATTATTTCCGGAGAGTGGAATGAAGGCCGTTCTAATGGTCCGGGCGGCAGCGGCAAGGTAAAAGGCTATGTCAAACGCGGCAAACTGTATCTGAGCTATTGCAGCGAAGGCGACGATTCTTGGTACACGCATTGTCCGAAATATGAAAAAGACCGTGGATATTTCGTGCGCAGAAACGGACAGCTTGTCGAGTATTACAGTTTGCACGGAAAGCGCAATGCTTACAGAAAGGGCGATGTGTTCACCCGACAAAAAGAAAAAGCGGCCGACGCATCTGAATAAGCAAAAGGTCGTCTGAAAACCGACGGTAGCGGTTTCAGGCGGCTTTTTTCTATCAAATATCATTTAATTTCTTGAATTTATAGTGGATTAAATTTAAATCAGAACAAGGCGACGAAGCCGCAGACAGTACAAATAGTACGGCAAGGCGAGGCAACGCCGTACTGGTTTAAATTTAATCCACTATACAATAAAACATCATTCAAGCCCCATCAGCCTTATGGGGTAGCCTTCCTTATCCCTTCATCAAAATGTGCTAAAATCCGCCTTTAAAAACTGCTGTTTCCTACCCATATCCCCTTTATGGACATTACTCAACAACCTTCAAACATCATCGTCGGGCTCTCCGGCGGTGTCGATTCCTCCGTAACCGCCGCCTTGCTCAAACAGCAGGGTTATCAAGTGCGCGGTGTGTTTATGCAAAACTGGGAGGACGACGACAATGACGAATATTGCAGCATCAAGCAGGACTCTTTCGATGCCATTGCCGTCGCCGACATCATCGGCATAGACATCGACATCGTCAATTTTGCCGCCCAATACAAAGACAACGTATTCGCCTATTTTCTCAAAGAGTACAGCGCGGGGCGCACGCCGAATCCGGATGTGTTGTGCAACGCGGAAATCAAATTCAAATGCTTTTTGGACTACGCCATAGAGCAAGGCGCGGATACCATTGCCACCGGACATTATGCGCGCAAAGAAGTCCGCAACGGCGTGCATTACCTGCTCAAAGGTTTGGATCAAAACAAAGACCAAAGCTATTTCCTCTACCGCCTCAAGCCTTTCCAACTCGAACGCGCGATTTTCCCGTTGGGCGATTTGGAAAAACCTGAAGTCCGCCGCCTTGCCGCCGAATTCAATTTGCCGACTGCCGCCAAAAAAGACAGTACCGGCATCTGCTTCATCGGCGAACGTCCGTTCCGCGAGTTCCTGCAAAAATACCTGCCGACCAACAACGGCAAAATGGTGACGCCCGAAGGCAAAACCGTCGGCGAACACGTCGGGCTGATGTTCTACACGCTCGGACAGCGCAAAGGATTGGGCATCGGCGGCGCAGGCGAGCCGTGGTTTGTCGCCGCGAAGGATTTGACGAAAAACGAACTCATCGTCGTACAAGGTCATGACCATCCGCTGCTCTATACCCGCAGCCTCGTCATGAACGATTTGAGTTTCACGCTGCCCGAACGCCCGAAAGAAGGGCGCTACACCTGCAAAACCCGCTACCGCATGGCGGACGCGCCCTGCGAATTGCGTTATCTTGATGATGAAATGGTCGAGCTGGTGTTCGACGAACCGCAATGGGCGGTAACGCCCGGTCAATCCGCCGTGCTGTACGACGGCGATGTCTGCTTGGGCGGCGGCATTATCATGTCCACCGACAAGCCCGTCATTATTACTGCTTGAATAAAAAAGATAAAAGGTCGTCTGAAAACCATTACAGCGGGTTTGTTCCCGCCTTTTCAGACGACCTCAAGACAACCATAAAACCAACGAAACAAGACTATTTATATGGAAAAACTCTGGCTCAACAGCTACGAACAAGGCGTCAATGCCGAAATCGACATCACGCAATACAGCTCTATCAGCGACGTATTCCGTCAAAGCGTTGAAAAATTCGCGCATCAACCCGCGTTTCAAAACATGGGCAAAACGCTCACTTACGCCGAAGTCGGCAAGCTGGCGGAAAATTTCGCTTCCTATCTGCAAAACGTTCTGAAGCTGCCGCGCGGCGAGCGCGTGGCGATTATGCTGCCCAACCTGTTGCAATACCCGATTGCGCTTTTCGGTATCCTGCAGGCGGGGCTGGTGGCGGTCAACACCAATCCGCTCTACACCCCGCGCGAGCTGGAGCATCAGTTGAAAGACAGCGGCGCGACCACAATCATCGTTCTGGAAAATTTTGCCAACACGCTGGAGCTGGTGCTGCCGCGCACGCAAATCAAACACGTCATCGTCGCCTCTGTCGGAGAAATGTTCGGTTTCTTCAAAGGCACGCTGATGAATTTCGTGCTGCGCAAAATCAAAAAAATGGTGCCCGAATACCGCATTTCCGGTGCTATTCCTTTTCAGACGACTCTGAAAGAAGGTGCGGCGCATACCTTCCGCCCCGTTACCCTGACCCGCGAAGATACCGCGCTGTTGCAATACACGGGCGGCACGACCGGCGTGGCAAAAGGCGCCGTCCTCAGCCACGGCAACATCTGCGCCAATATGCTGCAGGCGAAAGAATGGATTAAAAACCAACTGCGCGAAGGCAAAGAAACCGTCATCGCCGCGCTGCCGCTTTACCACATCTTCGCCCTGACGGTGAACCTGATGATTTTCACCAATGCCGGTTCCAAAATCATCCTGATTACCAACCCGCGCGATATGAAAGGCTTTATCGGCGAACTCAAAAAAGAGCGCATCAGCGTCTTCATCGGCGTGAACACCTTGTTTAACGGCATGGTCAACCAACCCGATTTCGCCGCCGTCGATTTCTCCAATCTGCGCCTGACTTTGGGCGGCGGCATGGCGACTCAAAAAGCCGTCGCCGAAAAATGGAAAAAAATTACCGGTACGCCCATCGTCGAAGCCTACGGCCTGACCGAAGCCAGTCCCGGCGTGTGCTGCAACCCGCTCAATATCGAAGCATACAGCGGCGGCATCGGATTGCCCGTTCCCTCCACCGAAGTCGAATTGCGCGATGCGGACGGCAAAGAAGTCCCCGTCGGACAGCCGGGCGAACTTTGGGTGCGCGGCCCGCAAGTGATGAAAGGCTACTGGAATCGTCCCGAAGAAACCGCCAAAACCATAGACGCGCGCGGCTTTTTGGAAACCGGCGACATCGCCGTCATGGACGAAAAAGGCTGGCTGAAACTGGTTGACCGCAAAAAAGACCTTATCGTCGTTTCCGGTTTCAACGTTTATCCGAACGAAATCGAAGAAGTCGTTTCGCACAACGATAAAGTCATGGAAGTCGCCTGTATCGGCGTGCCCAACGAAAAAACAGGCGAAGCACTCAAAGTCTTCGTCGTCAAAAAAGACCCGAGCCTGACCAAAGAAGAACTCATCGCATTCTGCCGCTCCGAGCTGACGGCTTATAAAGTGCCGAAAGACATCGAGTTCCGCGACGAGTTGCCCAAGTCCAACGTCGGCAAAATCCTGCGCCGCGAGCTTCGCGAACAAGCGCAAAACAAATAACACCGAAAGGTCGTCTGAAAAGCATCCCGCACCTTTCAGACGACCTTTAATCATCATGGAAACCAGCACATGACCCATACCGTCCATCTTCAATTTGAAGACATCGACAACACCGTCCTCCAACGCCTCTGCGGCGCGCTTGACGGCAACCTCGAAGCCTTGGGCAAAGCCCTCGACATCCAAATCAGCCGCCGCTTCGAACACTTCACCTTCATGGGCGAACTCGCCCACGCCGGCCGCCGCGCCTTGCTCGCGCTCGCCGAAGCCGCCGAACAAGGTGATCTGGACGACAACGCCATCCGTCTCGCCGCCGTCGAAGCCAAAACCGCCGACGAGAAACACGAAGAAAAACACCACGACCAACAATATTATTTCCGCACCAAGCGCGGCAGCATAGGCGGGCGTACCCCGCGCCAAAACGGCTACATCCGCGCTTTGTTAAACCACGACGTCGTCTTCGGGCTGGGGCCCGCCGGTACGGGTAAAACCTATCTCGCCGTTGCTGCCGCCGTCGATGCCATGGAAAAACACCAAATCGAACGCATCGTTCTCGTCCGCCCCGCCGTCGAAGCAGGCGAAAAACTCGGCTTCCTGCCCGGCGATTTGGCGCAAAAAGTTGACCCCTACCTGCGCCCGCTTTACGACGCGCTCTACGATCTGATGGGCTTCGACCGCGTGACCAAACTGATGGAAAAAGGCCTGATCGAAATCGCCCCGCTCGCCTACATGCGCGGCCGCACGCTCAACGGCGCGTATGTGATTTTGGACGAAGCGCAAAACACTACGCCCGAACAGATGAAAATGTTCCTGACCCGCATCGGTTTCGGCGCGAAAGCCGTCATCACCGGCGATATTAGCCAAATCGACCTCCCGCGCAACGTCAAATCCGGCTTGAAAGACGCACGTGAAAAACTGCGCGACGTGGAAGGGCTGTATTTCCACACCTTCACCAGCGAAGACGTCGTCCGTCATCCGCTGGTACAGAAAATTGTGGAAGCGTATGAAGCGGCAGAAGAGCAAGCCGAAAGAAGCAGCGCCGCTGAACGGTAAACAATGAGGTTTAAAAAGGTCGTCTGAAAACCTGAAATACGGGTTTTCAGACGACCTTTTTCATATTTTATAGTGGATTAACTTTAAATCAGGACAAGGCGAGGTAACGCCGTCCTGGTTTAAAGTTAATCCACTATATTAAAGTCAAAATGGATGAAGCAGCCCATCTTGTTATGCCTTATTTTGTGCTGCCGAAAATTGGATATTGTTAACAATATTATCGAGTCTGATATGCGGTCGTTGCTGTTTTTAAAGCATTAGCCTGATGATATAAAATTTCAGACGATTTTTTTAAAAACAAGGGCTTTAGTTTTAGTAGCCGATTTTGGCGACGATATCGGGTAACGGG
Organism: Neisseria macacae ATCC 33926; assembly: GCF_022749495.1. Lineage (NCBI taxonomy): Bacteria > Pseudomonadati > Pseudomonadota > Betaproteobacteria > Neisseriales > Neisseriaceae > Neisseria > Neisseria macacae. The sequence continues at coordinate 826,833 of NZ_CP094241.1, forward strand.
GTGTCAGGTTTCAGAGGTCGTCTGAAAATAAATTCATATATAAATTAATCAATTTTGAAAATACTGACTACATGCTATTACATTTCATTTGGAAATTGGTTATAGTTACAACTGTGAAGCTCTTAAATTTCAACCAGACATAAGAAGGAAGAGAAATGTCCCAATCCGCCGCAAAAGAAACCCTTAACCCTTTCGAAATCGCCCGCAAACAGGTCAAAACTGCCTGCGACCGACTCAATGCCGATCCTGCGGTGTATGAAATCCTGAAAAGCCCGCAACGCGTTTTGGAAGTTACCTTCCCCGTCAAACTCGACAACGGCACGGTCAAGACCTTCACCGGCTACCGTTCGCAACACAACAACGCCGTCGGCCCGTACAAAGGCGGCGTGCGCTTCCATCCCAATGTGAATTTGGACGAAGTCAAAGCACTGTCGATTTGGATGACCATCAAATGCTGCGTTGCGGGCATTCCTTACGGCGGCGGCAAAGGCGGCATTACCTTGGATCCGCGCGATTATTCCGAAGCAGAGTTGGAACGCATTTCACGCGCTTATTCCGAAGCCATCTCCCCGCTCATCGGCGAGAAAATCGATATTCCCGCTCCCGATGTGAACACCAACGGCAAAATCATGTCGTGGATGGTTGATGCCTACGAAAACGTCGTTAAAAAATCCGCGCCGGGCGTGTTCACTGGTAAACCGGTCGAATTCGGCGGCTCTTTGGCGCGTACCGAAGCGACAGGTTACGGCGTAAACTTCGCTGCCGTTCAAGCTTTGGAAAAACTCGGCAAAGACGTCAAAGGCGCGACCTACGCCATTCAAGGCTTCGGCAATGTGGGCTACCACACTGGCTATTACGCGCATCAATCCGGCGCGAAAGTCGTCGCCGTTTCCACCGTCGATGTCGCCATCTACAATGAAAACGGCTTGGATATGGAAGCCCTCTTCAAAGAGTTCCAAGAAAAAGGCTTCATTACCAACGAAGCGGGTTACGGCAAAGAAATCAGCAACGCCGAACTCTTGGCATTGGATGTGGACGTACTCGCCCCTTGCGCGCTGGAAAACCAACTGACTTCCGAAAACGCCGGCAAAGTCCGCGCTAAAATCGTCGTCGAAGGCGCAAACGGTCCGACTACGCCCGAAGCCGATGCCATCCTGCGCCAAAACGGCGTGTTGGTCGTGCCTGATATTCTGGCGAACTGCGGCGGCGTGGTCGTTTCCTATTTCGAATGGGTGCAAAACCTGCAAGGCTATTACTGGGAATTTGACGAAGTTCAGGAAAAAGAAACCGTTGTCCTGCGCCGCGCGTTCCGCGATATTTGGAATCTGGCGCAAGAGTATGACGTGGACTTGCGTACAGCGTCTTATATGATGAGTATCCGCCGCGTTGAAAAAGCGATGAAGCTGCGCGGTTGGTACTGATCAAATTTTGAAGCGTTAGTTTGAGAAAAGGTCGTCTGAAAAATTTTCAGACGACCTTTGGGCTTTTTGGTTGTGACATTAAACAACAATAAAGGTTTTATAGTGGATTAACTTTAAACCAGTACGGCGTTGCCTCGCCTTAGCTCAAAGAGAACGATTCTCTAAGGTGCTGAAGCACCAAGTGAATCGGTTCCATACTATAGTGGATTAAAATAAAAATGAGACAAGGCGGCAACGCCCGCCGTGTACGGGTAGTACATAAGGGCGTTGGCAACGCCGTATCATTGCAATTTTAATCCACTATATTTGTACTGTCTGCGGCTTCGTCGCCTCGTCCTGATTTAAAGTTAATCCACTATATCTATGTAGGGTCGTCTGAAAAACTGAAATCATGTGTTTCAGACGACCCCGTATGGTTTGATGATCGATGCGGTAAGGTATGTTTGATGTAACACCTATTACATAAAATCCCCCGAATGTTTCCAATCGGGGGATTGTTCAATGTTGATAAAAAGCTTATTTATTCAACTCGTTAGCCAAATACAGCCAAGTTTCGATGACGGTATCCGGATTCAGGGAAACGCTTTCGATGCCTTCTTGAACCAGCCATTTGGCGAAATCCGGATGGTCTGACGGACCTTGACCGCAGATACCGACGTATTTGTTTTGCTTGCGGCAGGCAGAGATTGCCAAATGCAGCATCACTTTGACGGCAGGGTTGCGTTCGTCAAACGATTCGGACACCAAGCCGCTGTCGCGGTCGAGGCCGAGGGTCAGTTGGGTCATGTCGTTGGAACCGATAGAGAAGCCGTCGAAGTATTGCAGGAATTGTTCTGCCAATACCGCGTTGCTCGGCAGTTCGCACATCATGATCAGGCGCAGGCCGTTTTTACCGCGTTCCAAACCGTTTTCTTTCAAGGCTTTGACGACGGCTTCGGCTTCGCCCAACGTGCGGACGAACGGAATCATGATTTCGACGTTGGTCAGCCCCATTTCGTCACGGACGCGTTTGAGGGCTTTGCATTCGAGCGCGAAGCAGTCTTTGAAGCTTTCGGCGACATAACGCGCCGCGCCACGGAAGCCCAGCATCGGGTTTTCTTCGTGCGGTTCGTAAATGCTGCCGCCGACCAAGTTGGCGTATTCGTTGGATTTGAAGTCGGACATACGGACGATGGTTTTACGCGGATAAACCGATGCGGCCAATGTTGCCACGCCTTCGGCGATTTTATCGACGTAGAAGTCGACAGGGGAGGCGTAGCCGGCGATGCGGCGGGTAATTTCCGCTTTCAATTCATCGTCTTGTTTGTCAAATTCCAACAAGGCTTTCGGGTGGATGCCGATTTGGCGGTTGATGATGAATTCCATGCGTGCCAAGCCGATGCCTTCGCTCGGCAGGTTGGCGAAGCTGAATGCCAGTTCGGGGTTGCCGACGTTCATCATGACTTTAACCGGCGCTTTGGGCATATTGTCCAAGGCAACGTCGGTGATTTGTACGTCCAGCAGACCGGAATAGATAAAGCCTGTATCGCCTTCGGCACAGGAGACGGTAACTTCTTGACCGTTGCTCAGCAATTCGGTCGCATTGCCGCAGCCGACTACGGCAGGAATACCCAGTTCGCGCGCGATGATGGCGGCGTGGCAGGTGCGGCCGCCGCGGTTGGTGACGATGGCAGAAGCGCGTTTCATTACCGGCTCCCAATCCGGGTCGGTCATGTCGGTAACGAGTACGTCGCCTGCTTCAACGGAATCCATTTCGGAGGCGTCTTTCACCAAGCGGACTTTGCCTTGACCGACTTTTTGACCGATGGCGCGGCCTTCGCACAAGACGTTTTTGTCGCCGTTGATGTCGAAGCGGCGCAGGTTGCGGCTGCTTTCTTCTTGGGATTTCACGGTCTCGGGGCGGGCTTGCAGGATGTAGAGTTTGCCGTCCAAGCCGTCACGGCCCCATTCGATATCCATCGGGCGGCCGTAGTGTTTTTCGATTGTCAGCGCGTAGTGTGCCAACTCGGTGATTTCTTCGTCGGTAATGGAGAAACGGTTGCGGTCTTCTTCGGGAACATCGACGTTCATCACGGATTTACCGGCTTCTGCTTTGTCGGTAAAGATCATTTTGATTTGTTTCGAACCCATGGTTTTGCGCAGGATGGCAGGTTTGCCTGCTTTCAGCGTGGGTTTGAATACATAGAATTCATCGGGGTTGACCGCGCCTTGTACGACGTTTTCGCCCAGACCGTAAGATGAAGTCACGAAAACGACTTGGTCGAAGCCGGATTCGGTGTCGAGGGTGAACATGACGCCGGACGCGCCGCTGTCGGAACGCACCATGCGTTGCACGCCTGCGGAGAGGGCGACGATGTCGTGTTCGAAGCCTTTATGTACGCGGTAGGAGATGGCCCGGTCGTTGTACAAAGAAGCGAATACATGGCGCATGGCTTCTTTAACGTTTTCCAAGCCGTTGATATTCAAGAAGGTTTCTTGTTGACCTGCAAACGATGCGTCGGGCAGGTCTTCGGCGGTCGCAGAAGAACGGACGGCAACGGAAATGTCCGCGCCGCCTGCGTCTGCAACCATTTTGTTCCATGCCGTTTCGATTTCGGCATCCAGTTGTTCGGGGAAGGGCGTATCCAAAATCCATTGGCGGATTTCTTTACCGACGCGCGCCAGTTCGGCGACATCTTCCACATCCAGTTGTGCCAGTGCGGCGGAAATACGCTCGCTCAGTCCGTTGTGCGCCAAAAATGCGCGGTAGGCTTCGGCAGTAGTGGCAAAGCCGCCGGGGACGCGGACGCCTTTTTCAGTCAGCTGACTGATCATTTCACCTAGGGAGGCGTTTTTGCCGCCCACGCTTTCAACATCAGTCATACGCAGGTTTTCAAACCAAATTACGTAGTTGTCAGCCATTTGTGTGTCCAATCCAAGATATGTTAAAAAAGAAACGAATACGCTTTGTTATTTTAAGCGATTCAAACGACCGCTGTCATGCTTTTTCTGTCTCGATTTATTTGCGGGTCGTCTGAAAAATTGCGGGCTTCAGGCGTGTAGTCAAATGAAATCTGATGGGGGAGTCAGTATTCCCGTTGTCTATTTCTTTGTAAAACATAAGGTTTGAAATAGATTAATGACTGATTGGTAGAGTTTGGAAAGGTTTTAGATGGGTATAAAATTTTAAGATAATTCGATTATTGAAATAAAAATGCGTTTAAAGGTGGGTTTAATTGCATTGTAGTTGGGTGTAATTTAAGCGTATTCCCTTTATTTAGAAGGTTTCAGCTGCTATGATAACCGTCTGCAACTGTCTTAAATTTCAAAGGATGACTGAATGACCGCCCCGCGCCATGTGTTTTATATTTCCGACCGTACCGGCCTGACTGCTGAAAATATCGGTGAGGCACTGCTGAATCAGTTTGGCAGAATCGAATTCAAACGCCACACCTATCCCTTCATCGATACGCCTGAAAAAGCGCGTACCGTCGTCGAAATAGTCAACCGCAACGCTCAGGAAAACGGTTTGCGCCCGATTGCCTTCGTCAGCGTCGTCAATGACGAAATCCGTGAAATCATCAAAAAAGCGGGTGCTTTCCATATCAATTTTTTCGAAACCTTCCTCGGGCTTTTGGAAAAAGAACTCAACACCGAGGCGGTTGCCGCCGAACAGGGTCACCACAGTATCGGCAATACGCAACGCTACGATGCGCGTATGGAGGCGGTCAATTTCTCGCTCAACCACGATGACGGCGTCAGCGATAAAAACCTGAAAGAAGCCGATGTGATCCTGATGGGCGTATCGCGTTCGGGCAAAACGCCGACTTGTCTTTACCTTGCCTTGCAATACGGTATCCGCGCCGCCAATTACCCGCTGATTCCCGACGATTTGGAATCCACCGACCTGCCGCGCATGGTCAAACCTTACAAAGACAAACTGTTCGGCCTGACCATTCAACCCGAACGCCTGCAGGCCATCCGTCAAGAGCGCCGTCCGAATTCGACTTATGCCAAAATCGATACCTGCCGCAGTGAGATTGCCGATGCGCAAAATATGTTTAAACGTCACGGTATTCCGTTCACCAATACGACCGATAAATCGGTGGAAGAACTTGCCGTCCATATTCTTCAAGCCTGCAAATTGAAACGGCGTTTTTGAGGCGTAACATATTGACTATTAATAAAAGGTCGTCTGAAACACGGAAGCGCGTTTCAGACGACCTTTTGCTGTCATGAATGCTTGGATTTACTTACATTTGCTATTATAATGCGCGTTTGGATTGGCCGTTTGAGGTCGTCTGAAAATATATAGTGGATTAACTTTAAACCAGTACGGCGTTGCTTCGCCTTGCCGTACTATCTGTACTGTCTACGGCTTCGTCGCCTTGTCCTGATTTAAATTTAATCCACTATAGTTTTTACCAACCGCCGCACACCTGAAACCCTAACTATGCACATTCTCACTTTTAGTGTGCATTATTAGTGTTTTAGCGTGCGGCATTCTGAAAGGAACGAAATGTTCGATAAACACGTTAAAACCTTCCAATACGGCAATCACACCGTTACCTTGGAAACCGGCGAAATCGCGCGCCAAGCCGCAGCGGCTGTTAAAGTATCGATGGGCGATACCGTTGTTTTGGTTGCTGTGACCACCAATAAAGAAGTCAAAGAAGGTCAAGACTTCTTCCCTCTGACTGTTGATTACCTTGAGCGCACTTACGCCGCAGGTAAAATCCCCGGCGGTTTCTTTAAGCGCGAAGGCAAACAAAGCGAAAAAGAAATCCTGACCAGCCGTCTGATTGACCGTCCTATCCGCCCGCTGTTCCCCGAAGGTTTTTACCACGACATCCAAATCGTTGCGATGGTGGTTTCTGTTGATCCTGAAATCGATTCCGACATCCCTGCCATGCTCGGCGCGTCCGCTGCGCTGGTGTTGAGCGGCGTACCGTTTGCCGGTCCGATTGGTGCAGCACGCGTAGGTTATGTAAACGGCGTGTACGTATTGAACCCGACCAAAGCCGAATTGGCGAAATCCAAGCTGGACTTGGTGGTTGCAGGTACATCCAAAGCCGTTTTAATGGTGGAATCTGAAGCTAAAATCCTACCTGAAGACGTGATGCTGGGTGCCGTGGTTTACGGTCACGACCAAATGCAGGTAGCGATTAACGCCATCAATGAATTCGCCGACGAAGTAAACCCTGAAGTATGGGATTGGAAAGCGCCTGAAACCAATGAAGAATTGGTTGCCAAAGTGCGCGAAATCGCAGGCGAAGCCATTAAAGAAGCGTTCAAAATCCGTCAAAAACAAGCGCGTTCCGCTAAATTGGACGAGGCTTGGAACGCAGTGAAAGATGCGCTGATTACGGAAGAAACCGATACTTTGGCTGCCAACGAAATCAAAGGCATCTTCAAACATTTGGAAGCTGACGTTGTCCGCACCCAAATTTTGGATGGTCAACCGCGTATCGACGGTCGCGATACCCGCACCGTCCGTCCTTTGAACATCCAAACCGGCGTATTGCCGCGTACACACGGCTCCGCCCTGTTTACCCGTGGCGAAACCCAAGCCCTTGCCGTAGCGACTTTGGGTACTTCCCGCGACGAGCAAATTATTGACGCGCTTTCCGGTGAATACACCGACCGCTTCATGCTGCATTACAACTTCCCGCCGTATTCTACCGGCGAAGTGGGCCGCGTCGGAGCGCCGAAACGCCGTGAAATCGGACATGGCCGTTTGGCAAAACGCGCACTGGTTGCCGTATTGCCGTCCCCTGAAGAATTCAGCTACACCATGCGTGTTGTTTCCGAAATTACCGAGTCCAACGGTTCGTCTTCTATGGCTTCCGTCTGTGGCGGCTGTTTGAGCTTGTTGTCTGCCGGTGTGCCTTTGAAAGCGCACGTTGCCGGTATTGCAATGGGTCTGATTTTGGACAACAACAAATTCGCCGTATTGACCGACATCTTGGGTGATGAAGACCACTTGGGCGACATGGACTTCAAAGTTGCCGGTACGACCGAAGGCGTGACTGCGCTGCAAATGGACATCAAAATCCAAGGCATTACCAAAGAAATCATGCAGATTGCTTTGGCGCAAGCCAAAGACGCGCGTCTGCACATCTTGGAACAGATGAAAGCCGCCGTGGCAGGTCCGCAAGAGCTGTCCGCTCACGCTCCGCGCCTGTTTACCATGAAAATCAACCAAGACAAAATCCGTGAGGTCATTGGCAAAGGCGGTGAAACCATCCGTGCGATTACCGCTGAAACCGGTACTGAAATCAATATCGCGGAAGACGGTACCATCACTATTGCCGCAACCACTCAAGAAGCCGGCGACGCTGCGAAAAAACGCATCGAAGAAATCACTGCCGAAGTGGAAGTGGGCAAAGTGTACGAAGGTACTGTGGTTAAAATCCTCGACAACAACGTTGGTGCCATCGTCAGCGTGATGCCGGGCAAAGACGGTTTGGTACACATCAGCCAGATCGCCCACGAGCGCGTACGCAACGTCAGCGACTATCTGCAAGTCGGTCAGGTTGTGAATGTGAAAGCATTGGAAGTGGACGACCGCGGCCGCGTGCGTCTGTCTATCAAAGCATTGACCGAAGCTCCTGCGCGCGAAGAAAAAGCGCCTGAATAATCGTTGAGCCGATTTTGATTGATAAAAGGTCGTCTGAAAAATTTCAGACGACCTTTTTTACTGAATGCGGATAAACAAAGTAGGGGGGGCAGGAATGTGGAATTATGGTGGATTAACTTTAAACCAGTACGGCATTGCCTCGCCTTAGCTCAAAGAGAACGATTCTCTAAGGTGCTGAAGCACCAAGTGAATCGGTTCCGTACTATCTGTACTGTCTGCGGCTTCGTCGCCTTGTCCTGATTTAAATTTAATCCACTATAAGTTGTCTTGTGTTGAAACTTTGATTTATCGTTCTTTTTGAACAGTAATTAGGTTGAATGCTGAAGAGGTCGTCTGAAAACCATTTTCCTTGGTTTTTAGACGACCTCTTTCCTTTATAGGCAACATTTACCGAAACGCAGTTTTTTATTCAGGCCGGAAGCGTAAGTAAGCTGCTTGATGACCAGTATATTGGTGTGGTCTTGTAGGGCGCGTATGCTGTGGGTTTCGTTGGGTTCAAGGCGGACGACTTGGAGTCCTTGCGTGGAGAGGGTTTTGGTTTGGGTGATGATTTTGGCGCTGCCGTTGAGTACCAGCAGGAGAATAATGGCATCGGCTTGATAATCGGGGATTTCATTATCCTTTTGCAGGGAGAGTTGAACGATTTCTTGGTCGATATCGCTATGGATAACGCCGCCGAGCAGGGCTTTGGGATCTAGGGTGTATTGTTGCATGATGACTCCTTGAGAAGAAAAGCTTTGAGAAAGATTTCAAAAGACGGAAACGTCTTGAGGGTCGTCTGAAAAATACTGGAGACGGCAATAAGTTTAATTGTACGGGTGTATTGACGGGAGAAATTCAATATAAGTCAATATTGTTGTGAATTGGGGCGGTTGGCTTTTGTCTTTGAAAATAAAAACCGCCCAATTTGGGCGGTTTTGTATGGTATTGATTTTAAAATGCAACGTAGTTTGCAGGGTTGACCGGTTTGCCGTTTTGGCGCACTTCAAAATGCAGTTGTGTACGGCTGGCGTCTGTATTACCCATGTTTGCGATGGTTTGGCCGCGTTTGACTTGTTGTCCTTCATTGACCAGCAAGCGTTGGTTGTGGCCGTATGCGCTCAGATAAGATGAGTTGTGTTGGATGATGACCAGGTTGCCGTAACCGCGCAAACCTGAGCCGGCATAGACGACTTTGCCGTCAGCAGCGGCAACGACAGGTTGGCCGGCTGTACCGCCGATGTCTACACCTTTGTTGCTGCCGCCGAAGTTGCTGATGACGTTGCCGACGGTCGGACGTTGCCATGTGATGCCGCTGACTGTGCGGGTACCGCCTGTAGAAACGGTCGGGGTGTTAAGTGGTGCAGGAGTAGGTTTGGGGGAGGCGGTGTGTGTCGGAGGAGGTGTTGGAACGGACGCAGTAGCGGTTGGGGCGCTGTAGCCGTTCGGTTTGACGCGGAGGGTTTGTCCGACGCTGATGGTGTTGTCTGCCAAGCCGTTCCATGCGCGGAGGTTGTCTTGGGTAATTTGGTAACGTTTGGAAATGTTATAAACGGTATCGCCGCGCACTACGGTGTGTGTTGCAGCATTGATGTCCACCGGCGCGTAAGAAGGTGTGTAAGAGCCGGTAGGGCCGGAAGGGTAGCTGCTGTTGGCAGGAGGAGTGGAGGCGGGAGGGGTATAAGGGGCGTCGTTGTTGGCCGCATTAGTTTCGTAAGGCGCTGCACCATATGGATTGTTGGAGGCTGTGTTTGCAGAACCGGAATTGCTGCCGGAATTGCCTACGACGACGGGCGCAGGTTGTTGGCTGGCGCATGCGCTGAGTATGAGGGCGAGGGCTGCCGACCCTGCGTAAAATGCGGTTTTTTTCAACATGATTGGATGACCTTTATATCGGGTTGTTGTTTTATTGGGACATATCATAATAAAAATACGCCCTGTTCTCAAGTATTGCAGCCGTTAGTAACTGTTAAAGTGCCTGATTTTGACTGGTTCACCTGTTTGAAAATCTGACAGACAGCGGTTATGGGCTTAATGTAGGGTTTCATTTCAAAATAACTGTTTATAGTGGATTAACTTTAAACCAGGATGGCGTTACCTCGCCTTAGCTCAAAGAGAACGATTCTCTAAGGTGCTGAAGCACCAAGTGAATCGGTTCCGTACTATCTGTACTGTCTGCGGTTTCGTCGCCTTGTCCTGATTTAAAGTTAATCCACTATATCAGAAGTGGGTCGTCTGAAAAGGTTATGTGTTTGAGGTTTTTATGCCTTGCCAAAACTCGCTGACGCTTTGGAGTTGGTTGTAGGCTGTCAGGTCGATTTGCAGGGGGGTGATAGTGATGAATCCTGCTTCGCACTCTCCAAAGTCGGTGCCTTCCTCTTGGTCGGAAATGTTGCCGACCGGCCCTATCCAGTAAATCGGTTCTCCGCGCGGATTGTGCATGGGGACGATACTTTGCTCGTGGTGTCTTCTGCCCAATCGTGTAATTTTAATGCCCTGTATGTCTTCAGGCATGACTGCGGGGATATTGATATTCCACAGGATAGGCTCTTTAGGAGGATTTTTTAACAAATATTCTAGCAACATCCAAACGGATTTTTCAGCGGTTTTCCAATAGCGGCCGCGTGAATCATTCAATGAAAAAGCGATGGCGGGAATGCCCATCAGATAGGCTTCGGTTGCTGCGGCGACTGTACCTGAGTAGAGGGTGTCGTCCCCCATGTTGGCGCCATTGTTTATTCCGGATAAAACCAAATCGGGTTTGAAATCGGGCAGGGCGTGTTGTCCGACATGGATACAGTCGGTTGGCGTTCCGCTGACATAGTAAAAACCGTTTGAGGCTTCTTTTATTTGCAGCGGGCGGTCAAGTGTTAAAGAATTGCTGACGCCGCTGCGGTCGCGTTCGGGTGCAACTACGCGGACATTGGCAAATTCTGCTGCAACGCGTGCCAAAATAGCAATGCCGGGGGCTAGGTAGCCGTCGTCGTTGGAAATTAAGATATTCATAAGCGTATCCGTAACATAATCTGGGCAGTCTAACGGTTGATGATAAAGTTTGTCTATTTTTCAGATGATTTTATGTGTGTGGCGAATTGCAGGTCGTCTGAAAGAGAGAGTTCATACAATTTGCTTTATAACAATATTTGAAGTCGTGCGGTGAGAGGGGATTTTTGTAAAAGAAGAGATGATTTATTTCTTATCAGATAATCCGCAATGCATTACAATAACAAATCGTAATCCTTATTTACAAACTACTTTCGGGAGTTATTGAAATGCGCCGTTTTTCTTATCTAATCGCTTTGTCTTCAGTGTTAGCCATTTCTGCATGTGCTAGTAACCAATCAAAATCGGAATCTTCTGCCGGAAATTCAGGCTCGGCTTCATCTCATGAACAACATGCCGGGAAAGATTCAGGAGCATGCCGCAGTGTGGGTGAAGGGCATAAAGTGAATGGCAAAGGAAAAAATGACGTTTATATGTGTAAGGCAAGTGTTGCACTGAATTCCGATGAAGCGAAATCTGTTCTGAATCCTAATATCAAAGTTTCTTACGGCAGCACCGGTAATACCACTTTGGTCTCCCGTCAAATTGCCAACATGGTCGGTAAAAGTCCGGAGGAGTCCTGCCAGCGTGCTTTCTTGAGTACAGTGAAACGCTTCCAAAGCACTGCGGTACAAAGAAAAGCGAAATCCGTACGCTTAGTCAGCTATTTTGACAAAAAAACCGTTGGCGGCAATGAGTATGAATGCCATGTTGCTACTTGGAACAGCCGAGTGGTCTTAAAAGGAAGCTTGCATTAAAAGTGTAACGACCAAATTATGGTTTGGCGGTAATTTGGTCTAACTGTTATCTTTAAATGGTAGCTTGATGCTTGCAATGTGTTGAAATGAGCCGGTGGGTATATGCTGTCGGCTCATTTTGGTTTTAGAAAATTTTGTTTTGGATGTCCGATGAAGAAGCATTTGTATTGCCTGCTCGGAGATGAGCTACTTGCCGAAACTTATTGTGATGATTCTTTAAGTCAGCATGATAGGCAGAGGATAGCCCAATCACCGCAATTGTCGGAAAGAATAGATTGGAAAGTCAGTCGCGCCCTTAAACAAAAATCAAAACATCCAATCGTTTCGCTCAGCCATAGTCACGGCATTGCTGCGGTGTTGTGTACATCAAATAGTCTGTCCGCCGGTGTGGATGTTGAGAAAATCCGTTTTCGTGATTTTCAGGCGTTGGCGGAGTGGGTATGTACTGAGTGGGAAAAGGAATATTTGGCATCCAGAGATTGGGATAAGGAAGAATTTTATCGACTGTGGTGCATTAAAGAAGCACTGTTGAAGGCGGCGGATTTGGATTTTCCCGAGGATATGCGCAAGGTTGGCTATCGATTTACGGCAGATGGAAAAAAGGAAATACAGGTGTGCGGATGTTCGGATTGGCATGGAATGACAGCGATGTTGTCTGATGGATTTGCTGTTGCCTGTGTTTGGCAGGGGAATGATGTTGAAGTTTATCTGGAATGTCACGGTGGGATGGATAAGGATGATTTGATGAGGATAGAGGTCGTCTGAAAACGGAATATTTTCAGACTGCATTGTCTGCTTGTGACAGGCTTGAATTTCGGTTATAATCCGACGCTTTCAACCTTGCCTTTTGCTTTCGCATGGCAAAAGGCTGTATTTAATCATCCATAAGGAGATAACATGCGTCATTATGAGATCGTGTTTATCGTTCATCCTGATCAAAGCGAGCAAGTGCCTGCTATGGTTGAACGTTACAAAACCATGATTGCCGAAGCCGGCGGCAAAATCCACCGCTTGGAAGACTGGGGCCGCCGTCAACTGGCTTACCCGATTAACAAAATCCACAAAGCACACTATGTTTTGATGAACATCGAAACTACTCCTGAAGTAGTTGAAGAGCTGGAAACCGCTTTCCGCTTTAACGATGCCGTACTGCGCCATCTGACCATCAAAACAAAACATGCTGTAACCGAAGCCTCTCCTATGCTGGGCGGCGAAAAAGCAAAAAACTTGCTGAACGGTGCGGCTGAAGAAGTTGCAGCAGCCGAATAAGATTGGATAATCTTACAAAGCTTACCGCCCTGATTTACAAGGTTGAATCCTTGAGATATACGCCGGCAGGAATCCCTGTTTTGGATATTATGTTAAAGCATGAATCTTGGCAGGAAGAAAACGGGCAAAAATGCCTGGTCAGTTTTGAAATTCCCGCGCGTATTTTAGGTAAGCAGGCTGAAGAATGGCAGTATCGGCAAGATACGATGGTTGAAGCAGAAGGCTTTCTCGCACAGCGAAGCAAACGCTTCCCAAGGCCGGTACTCCGCATACAGAACATTAAAGAATATAAAGGTTAAACGACAATGGCTCGTCAATCATTCAAACGTAGAAAATTCTGCCGCTTTACGGCTGAAAAAATCCAAGAAGTCGATTACAAACAAGTTGATTTGCTGAAAGACTTCATTTCTGAAAACGGCAAGATCATCCCTGCCCGCATCACCGGCACCAAAGCGCATTACCAACGCCAATTGGCTACTGCAGTCAAACGCGCACGCTTCCTGGCTCTGCTGCCTTACACCGATCAACACAAATAATTTTGGAGTTTAAATCATGCAAATTATTCTGTTAGAGAAAATCGGCGGTTTGGGCAACTTGGGCGACATCGTTACCGTAAAAAACGGTTACGCCCGCAACTTCCTGATTCCTGCCGGCAAAGCCAAACGCGCTACTGAAGCCAATATGAAAGAATTCGAAGCACGCCGTGCCGAATTGGAAGCCAAACAAGCCGAAATCTTGGCCGATGCTAAAGCACGTCAAGAAAAACTGGATGGTCAAACCATCACTATCGCTCAAAAAGCCGGGGTGGACGGTCGTCTGTTCGGTTCCGTTACCAATGCCGACATCGCTGCTGCGATTGTTGCTTCAGGCGTTGAAGCTGCAAAATCCAACGTCCGCCTGCCTAACGGCCCTCTGAAAGCCGTAGGCGAGTACGAAGTTGAAGTGGCTCTGCACACTGACGCTGTTGCTGCGATTACCGTTGCTGTTGTTGCGGCTGCCGAGTAATAGACAGTCTTAAAAGGTCGTCTGAAAGGAAAGGGAATGTATATTCCTACCGTCTTTCAGACGACCTTTTTGCATAATTTAGACTGCTTCCTTAGTGACTATAAATCCAGATATGAAAAAACTTATTCCTTCTCTTGCGATATCAACTGCGTTGCTGCTTGTTGCTTGCAATACAACCAAAACAAACGTTGAGTCTGCTAAAACGGTTGAGCCGATCAATCAAAGCAAAAACCAGCGTCCTGCTTTTGATTCTGCTGCGGAATCGGTTGCCAGCAGCGGCTTTAATGCCAATACCAATGTCCGCCAGTTTATCCGTTATGAGGCAGCGAAAAAGCAGTTTACAGAAGCCGAGCTGCAAAACTTTTTCAATGGCGTGGTTTACAAGGGCAATATCATCAATATCATGTACCGCCCGTCAACTTCCCGCCCTTGGTATGAATTCCGCACGGGCAACTCCGGCGCGACGAAATTTAACGGCGGCAAACAGTTTTACGCTGCCAACCGTGCCGTTATCGATGATGTGGCACGCAAATACGGCGTACCTGCCGAGCTGATTGTGGCGATTATCGGCATTGAAACCAACTACGGTAAAAACACGGGCAGCTTCCGCGTTGCCGATGCTTTGAGTACCTTGGGTTTTGATTATCCGCGCCGCGCCGAATTTTTCCAAAACGAGCTGATTGAGCTTTTGCTGATGGCGAAAGAAGAAAAAGAGAACGTTTTTGATTTCAAAGGCAGCTATGCGGGCGCAATGGGTATGCCGCAATTCATGCCTTCGAGCTATCGCAAATGGGCGGTCGATTATGATGGAGACGGACACCGCGATATTTGGAACAATATCGGCGACGTTGCCGCTTCTGTTGCCAATTATATGAAGCAACACGGCTGGAAAACAGGCGGCAAAATGATTGTTCCCGTCAATCTGACAATTACGCCTGATTTAAAAGCCATCATTGATGAAAAAACCGCATTGAACCGTACCGTTGCGGATTTCAAAGCGATGGGCGTGGTTCCGCAAAAAGCGGTTGCCGACAATGAGAAAGCCGTTTTATTCAGCTTGGAAACTAGTCCGGGCGTATTTGAATATTATCTCGGTCTGAATAATTTCTATACGGTTTGGCAGTATAACAACAGCCGAATGTATGTTACCGCCGTGCGCGACATTGCGAATGCAATCAACAACAACGGTTTGTAATGTTTAAAAACCACCTTCTCCAAGGTGGTTTTTTATTTGAGGGCCTGAAACAAATCCACTCCAAATTCAAGCAATCAAACGGATTTTCATGCCGTAACGCTTTTTGCCATGCCCCGAGACAAACTGCCCACCGCGCGCAGGCGATAAAAAGGCGTTGCCTTCGGCGGTAGGCTCTGCGCAGGTGTATTGTCCGTTTCGGTCGCTCCAAAGCGCGTAAACGGGCAGGTTTTGCGTTCGGATGTCGAGTTTCAGTCCGTCAAACGCAACATGTGTATCCGACGGTGAAGCGACAAATTCCGTGTGTGCGATATAGTCGGCATCGTAGGGCACGCCGTTGAAATCGAATTGGGTGCCGACGGCGGGGAAATAGGGATGGAAACCGGGTGAAGTGCGCACGGGCGCGTCGCCGTAATTGCAGACGGTCAGCGTGGCGACCGCTTCGTTTTCGTTCGGCAGGCTGTAATCCAGCAGCCATTCGACGTTTTCATAGCCCTTTGCCGTGCTGATCAATCTCAAGCCGACATCCGATTCGTTTTGATAACGGATTTGCCAAGTAGAGGTTCTGCCGAAACCGTGTTGCGCCAAATGGTTTTTACTGTCCGGCCCGAACTGCGGCAGGCAGACGTGCATCCCGCCGCGTAATTTTGTATCAGTGCCGACTTGGACGCTGGTTTTCGGGAATAACACTTCTCGACCGTGTAAAACCAAATTGTCCACATATGCGCCCAGGGTGTTTATCTGCATGGATGCGGAATGATTGCGTAAGATGATTTCAGGCATAGTGATTTGTTCTTCAAGATATTTTAGATTTTGTAATATTCTAACGATTATACACGCGCCTTTCCCGATATGCAGACAGAAAATCCTTAATAAAAATCAAAAAAATGCTAAAATACCCGTCATCTTCCAAGGTCGTCTGAAAGGCGTTCAACCACTTTTCAGACGACCTTCCGATTTATTTCCAGCAGAGAAAACCTTATGGCTTATCAAGTTCTTGCCCGCAAATGGCGTCCGAAAACCTTTGCCGACTTAGTCGGTCAGGAACACGTCGTCAAAGCCTTGCGCAACGCGCTGGACGAAGGCCGCCTGCACCATGCCTACCTGCTGACCGGTACGCGCGGGGTCGGGAAAACCACCATTGCCCGTATTCTGGCGAAAAGCCTGAACTGTGAAAACGCGCAACACGGCGAGCCTTGCGGCGTGTGCCAAAGCTGTACGCAAATCGACACCGGACGCTACGTCGACCTGCTGGAAATCGACGCCGCCTCCAACACCGGCATCGACAACATCCGCGAAGTACTGGAAAACGCCCAATACGCGCCGACCGCCGGCAAATACAAAGTCTATATCATCGACGAAGTGCATATGCTCTCCAAAAGCGCGTTCAACGCCATGCTGAAAACGCTGGAAGAGCCGCCCGAACACGTCAAATTCATCCTTGCGACCACCGATCCGCACAAAGTCCCCATTACCGTTTTGAGCCGCTGCCTGCAATTTGTCTTGCGCAACATGACTTCGCAACAGGTTGCCGACCACCTTGCCCATGTTTTAAACAACGAAAACATCGCCTACGAACCTGCCGCCCTGCAACTCTTAGGCCGTGCCGCCGCAGGCTCGATGCGCGATGCCCTGAGCCTGCTCGACCAAGCCATCGCCATGGGTTCGGGCAGCGTTGCCGAACAAGACGTCCGCCAAATGATTGGCGCGGTGGACAAGCAATATCTGTACGAACTGCTGGCGGGTATCGTCAACCAGGACGGCGAAGCCCTGCTGGCGAAAGCGCAGGAAATGGCGGCGCGCGCCATCGGCTTTGACAGCGCGTTGAGCGAACTTGCCATGCTGTTGCAACGCCTCGCCTTGATACAGGCGGTTCCTTCCGCTTTGGCACACGACGACCCTGAGCGCGAAACCCTGTTGCAACTGAGTCAGGCACTCAGCGGCGAACAAATCCAGCTTTATTATCAATGTGCTATCCATGGCAAACAGGATTTGAGCCTTGCGCCCGACGAATACGCCGGCTTCGTCATGACCCTGCTGCGTATGCTTGCGTTTGCGCCGCTGGCAGCGGATGCGCACGACGTTGGCGGACATATTGAAAATACCGAGCTGCATTCTGCCGAAACGGGTGTTCATACCGCAAAAAAGCCTTTACAACTTCCCCAGTCTGAAGCCGCCGAACCACCCGTTCAGAAGACCCCCGCGCCTGCAACGTCGTCTGAAAACAAGGTTGCCGAACCGGTTTCGACTCAAGGAAACAACGACGTCCCACCTTGGGAAGACACGCCGAGCAAGGCAGAAACCGTAACAGAAACGCCTGCACAAACGGCGGATGCGAGCGTTCAGACGATCTCTGACGCAGCAGAGACAAACACACAGTCCGCAAACGAAGCAGAAACGCCGTTTCAGACGACCCCTCAAGACGAAACGTCGTCTGAAAATCAAGTTTCCGATAACGAGGCAGCAAACAACGAAACCGATATTTCCTTGCCTGAGACGTCGTCTGAAAACCCCATTCAGACGACCCCGATTGAAGAAGCCGTGGATGCAGAATCGTTTGCGCATGAAGCTTCCGCAGAGCCTTTCTACGATTACGGTTCGCCCGAGCATGACTACCCCGTAGCGGATAGCGCGGAAATGCCCCCGCCGCCGGATTGGGAACACGCCGTCCCTGCCGATACGGCAGAAGCAGAATCGGAAGCCGAAGAAGACGGTGATGAAGAAGACACGCAGTTCGCTCCGCTGCCCGAGTTCTCTACCGAAAACTGGGCGGCAATCGTCCGACATTTCGCCCGCAAGCTCGGCGCCGCGCAAATGCTGGCGCAACACGCCGCATGGACGCACTACGACGCAGGCAGCCATCTGATGATGCTGTCGATGACCGACGAAGCCCGCGCCACCGCCAACAAAGAGCGGCTCGACAAAATCAAAAACACGCTTGCCGAAGCCTACGGCCTTCCGTTGAAATTGCAAACCGAACCGTGGCGCGACGACGCAGGCTGGGAAACCCCGACCATGCGCCGCCAACGCCTCCAGCTCGAAGGCAGGCAGCAGGCACAGGATTTGCTCGAAGCCGACGAAACCGCGCGTCAGGTTTTAAAAGTTTTCGAAGCCCAATGGCAGCCCGATTCTTTGGAACTGGCGGAGCAGGCGGAATAATGGCAATCGGGAATTTCCGTTTCCCTTCGGATACATAAACATTCAAGTCGTCTGAAAACCGTCAACCCGCTTTCAGACGACCCTTCACACCAAACGGTATGACCCCATAACCTTAACGATTCAACCACAGGAGTTTTAAATATGTTCGGAAAAGCCGGATTAGGCGGCCTGATGAAACAGGCGCAGCAAATGCAGGAAAACATGAAAAAAGCGCAAGCGAAACTTGCCGAGACCGAAGTAGAAGGCGAAGCAGGCAACGGCTTGGTTAAAGTCGTGATGACCTGCGCCCACGTCGTGCGCAAACTCGAAATCAGCCCCGACCTGATTCAAGAAGCCGCAGACGACAAAGAAATGCTCGAAGATTTGGTGCTCGCCGCCATCAACGCCGCTTCTGAAAAAGCCGAAGAAACCACCAACAAAACCATGGGCGCATTTACCCAAGGCCTGCCCGCAGGCATGGGCGACTTCTTCCGCTAAACCCGCGCCGCAAAGCAAATAAAGGTCGTCTGAAACGCCAAAAAGCAGTTTCAGACGACCTTCGGATTATCTGTTTTGCGGATTGAAATCAACATATCGGCAGTCATTCCGCCGCAGGCATATTGAATGCGCCATTGCATTCAAACCCGCTCAATCAAGATTAAAAACCAACCGATACACCAAACAAAAAATGAAACCGTCCCTTCCCATCCGCTCACTTCTTTTAAGCTGTGTGTTCGCCGCAGCAAGCGCAAACAGCCTTGCCGCCGCAACCGTCATTACTTCTCCGGACAAACAGTTCAGCGTCAGAAAAGTCTGCAACCATAAAACTCAAGAATGCTCTTTCTTTGCAAGCAAAAAAGCCATTGCAAAAAATCTTCCCGAAGACAGGACGAGCTATGAATGGCTTGGCAATACCTTTGCATTAAGGATCAGCTTCGGATCGTATGATTCCTACACCACCTTCGCCGACCGTACCCACAAGCCTCATACGCTTTCTTCCGTCATCGCCACCGACAGCAAAACGCAATGCGCCGTGACCGCAGGTTATAAAGGCGTGTCTTTCTACTCGCTGTTCCATGAAAAACCGGTCAAATTCATTTCCGCAAAAGACAAAAAATTCGGCTTCATCCAAGATGTCGCCACGTTGGAATCCGTCGTCGAGGCAGAATTCAAAGGCAAGAAAGTCCGCATGACCTATATGAACAAAGCCGAACGCGATGTCTCGGTCGTTTTGGACAATCCGTGTGTGAAATGATGTGCCAAGTTTGATGGACAAGGTCGTCTGAAAAGATGCCGTTCATTCAAAAGCAAAACAGCCCGAAACCTGACTGAAAAAAGGTTTCGGGCTGTTTGCGCCTGTTTGGCAAACCGAAGCGGGTAGGGCACAAGGCGTGCCGGTTGGGCGGATTGTTTCTTTTAGCGTTTGGGCGAGAGCTGGTCCACCAAGCCGCCGTCGGCAAAATATTTCTTCATGATTTCTGGCCATGTGCCGAATTTTTCATTCGGATTGAACGTTTCGATATCCGGAAAATCAGCTTTGTGTGCGGCGAGGACTTCGCTGTCGCGCGGACGCAGATACAATTTGGCGGCAAGCTCTTGGGCGGGTTTGCTCCAAAGGTAGGACAGATATTCCTGCGCCGCCTGCTGCGTACCTTTTTTATCCGCCACGCTGTCCACGACGGCAACCGGCGTTTCCGACAAAATCGTGTAGCTCGGATAAACAATCTCAAATTGATCTTGAGTCAGTTTTTTGCTGACATGATTCGCCTCGTTTTCAAAAGTAATCAAAACATCGCCGATATTGCGCTGACTGAACGTCGTCGTTGCCGCCCTGCCGCCGCTTTCAAATACCGGCGTGTTTTTCAGTAAGGCAGCGACAAATTCTTTGGTTTTGCTTTCATCTCCGCCAAACGCCTTCAAACCGTAGCCGTATGCGCCCAAAAAGGCATAGCGGCCGTTGCCCGTGGTTTTCGGGTTGGCGAGTACGATTTTTACCCCGTCTTTGGTCAAATCGTTCCAATCCTTGATTTGCTTCGGATTGCCTTTGCGGACGAGGAAAACTGTCGTGCTGGTGTAAGGCACGGCATGGTCGGGCAGGCGTTTTGCCCAGTCGGATTTGACCAAGCCTTTTTGTTCGAGCAGCTCGATGTCGGAAGTCTGATTCATGGTCACCACGTCCGCCGCCAAACCGTTCGCCACAGATAAAGCCTGCTTGCTGGAGCCGCCGTGAGACTGCTGGATTTCAATAGACTCGCCATGATGCTTTGCCTGATATTCTTTAATAAATAACGGGTTATATTCTTTGTAAAAATCCCGTGCCACATCATAAGACACATTTAAAAGCGTAATGCCCTTGCCGTTTGCCACCGGCGCAGCCGCCTTGTCGGCAGCCTGTTCGGATTTGGGCGAGCAGGCGGAAAGAGCAATGACGGCAGCCAGCGACAGTATGCGGATATTCATTCGACACTCCTGAAAAATTCGGAAAACAATTCGCCCGATTCATTGCCGATAAGGACGTAACGCACCAAGCATGAACAGGCAGTGATTACAAAGCACTTTATCTCGAAAGAATAAAAAGCGGAAATAATGTTTGCTTCGGCGGATATCAATTTTGGTTATAAGGTCGTCTGAAAAGCAGGCTTCATTTTCAGACGACCACCGCCGAGACGGAATCTTGTTTTGATTATAGTGGATTAACTTTAAACCAGTACGGCGTTACCTCGCCTTGTTCTGATTTAGTTAATCCACTATATCCGGCGAAAACGTAAAAAAAGGTCGTCTGAAAACGGCTGATTCGGTTCTATATGAACCGGAATCCGTTTTCAGACGACCTTTTCGCAAGCAATCACAAAGCCGCGTCGTATCCGCCGTCTTCCACAGCGTCAATCAACGCCGCCGCATTGGTTTTCGCCGGATCGAATTCAATAACGGCATTTTTGTTTTCCAAACTGACTTCGGCTTTGGCTACGCCGTCGATACCGGTCAAAATGCGGGTAACACTTTTGACGCAACCGCCGCAAGTCATCCCGTCGATATGAAGCGTGAGGGTTTCCATAGGGTTTCCTTTCTGTGGGCAAATATCGTGAAATCCGACAAACTGCTGCAACACTTCAACGCAAACGATGCGCCCAAATGTCGAAACCTAAATGCTTGCAGGATTTCATCCTAGATTGTAGAAAATATCCAAGACAGTACTGTAAACCCTCAAGAGGCAAAGTCAAGCGGGTCGTCTGAAAAAAGCCGTACGCTACTGCTGCCGTGCCGCAGCGGCAGGCAAATATAGTGGATTAACTTTAAACCAGTACGGCGTTGCCTCGCCTTAGCTCAAAGAGAACGATTCTCTAAGGTGCTGAAGCACCAAGTGAATCGGTTCCGTACTATCTGTACTGTCTGCGGCTTCGTCGCCTTGTCCTGATTTAAATTTAATCCACTATAATATGCTGCCAAACAGTTTAAAAGGTTGGGTAAATGAGCGCAGCTAGAGCGAGCCGCAGGCGTAAAGCCCCAAAACACCGAAACTTCAAACCAAAGGTCGTCTGAAAACAAGCGTGAAGCATTTTCAGACGACCTTTCTTATGGGAAGCGGTGTGTTTTTAGGGTTTCGTTCGAGGATGGTTTCAGGGGTTGCCGAATTTTATAGTGGATTAAAATAAAAATGAGACAAGGCGGCAACGCCCGCCGTGTACGGGTAGTACATAAGGGCGTTGGCAACGCCGTATCATTGCAATTTTAATCCACTATATTGAAACTCAAAGGCTTCGTTTGAATAGGTTTGTCGGCTGTATCGGGTGTCCGTCTGGATGTTTCGGACCGGATTGTGTTTGGGAACGGGTATGCAGGTTTGTACGGATGGGTGTTTGATGCGTTCGGGTCAGATTTTGGCTTCCAGCATCGGTTTTAAGGCTTCCCAAGCCTGCGGCAGTTCTGTGAAGCCGTCGGATGCCATCAGGTGTCCGCCTTGGGCGATGTGGGTGACGGGGCTTTTGAGTTTGTCCGCCATGTCCAGGGTCAGTTCGGGCGGGACGTGGGTGTCGTCGTCGGAGACGATGCAGTGTTTGGGCATTTGGATTTTGCGCAGGATGTCGAATTCGGGCGCGGCGCCTTTGATGTAGGCGTCAAGGGCGGGCAGCGGGGGCAGGGGGGCGGCGAATCCCGCCGCCAGTACCAAGCCGCCGATTTTTTCGGGCTGCTGACGGCTGAGGAAGTGCAGAAGGGTGATGCAGCCTAGGCTGTGTCCGACTAAAAAGGTGTTTTCGTCGGGCTTGCCGATGACTTGGTCGAGGGCGAACTGCCACGAGGAAACCGTCGGCCGTTCGGGATTGGGCATCGCCAGCGAGTCGGCTTGGAAGCCTGCGGCGCGGACTTGTGCCGAGAGCCAGTCAAACCAGTTACCGTGCGGATTGCCTTCAAAACCGTGTACGATAAAGACGCGTCGGGGCATGTCGATTACTCCTTTTCAGACGACCTGTCGGGTGTGTCGGTTTACTTATTATAACACTCATTGTTTGTTTCAGTTTTATCGTTATCCTGCGTATGGCGGGTAAATGGGAATCGGGACGGGCGGTAAAACCGAAGGCAAAAAGGGGGATGGCGCGGATTTGGTGTTGGAATCAAGCGCTCGCTTTGGCGCTTGGGCGCGGGGCATTGTTTGGTTAAAGTTCATGTGTGATGCAAATAGTTTTTTTAGATTTGTATCAATAAAAGGTCGTCTGAAATCGGTTTCAGACGACCTTGGGCAGGGAAACATTCAGATATATAGTGGATTAAATTTAAATCAGGACAAGGCGACGAAGCCGCAGACAGTACAGATAGTACGGCAAGGCGAGGTAACGCCGTCCTGGTTTAAAGTTAATCCACTATAAATATTGTGAATGCCGCGGGTTTGGTCGGATTGCTCCGCTTAAAAATAACCCGCCTTTTTACGCTCTTCCATCGCTGCTTCGGACACGCGGTCGTCCATGCGCGTGGCGCTGCGCTCGGAGATGGTTGCCGCCGCGGTTTCGGCGATGATGTCTTCGGGCGTGGCGGCAGTGCTGGCTACGGGGCAGGTGCAGGAAATGTCGCCGACGGTGCGGAAGCGCACGTCGCGGATTTGTGAAACTTCGCCTTCGCGTTTCGGCGTCAACGGGGTAACGGGGACGAGCAGCCCGCTGCGTTCGACGACTTCGCGTTTGTGGCTGTAATAAATCGGCGGCAGCGCGAGGTTTTCGCGGGCGATGTATTGCCAGATGTCGAGTTCCGTCCAGTTTGAAATGGGGAACACGCGCATGTTTTCGCCGCTAAAGAGCCGCGTATTGTAGAGCGACCAGAGTTCGGGACGCTGGCTTTTCGGGTCCCATTGTCCGAATTCATCGCGGAACGAGAAAATCCGCTCTTTCGCCCGCGCTTTTTCCTCATCGCGCCGCGCGCCGCCCATCAGTGCGTCAAAGCCTTGTTCTTCAATGGTTTCCACCAGCGTTACCGCCTGCGCGGCGTTGCGCGAATCGGTTTCGCGGCGCAGGACGACCGTGCCTTTTTTGATGGAATCTTCGACGCTGCCGACTACCAGTTGCACGCCCGTGCGTGCGACGGTTTCATCGCGGAACTGAATCACTTCGGGGTAATTGTGCCCCGTATCGACGTGCAGCAGCTTGAACGGCAGCTTGAGCGGGCGGCCTTCGAGTTTGAACGCTTTGACCGCCAGCGCCAGCAAAACGACGGAATCTTTGCCGCCGGAAAACAGCAGCGCGGGATTTTTCGCCTCGGCGACGACTTCGCGGATGATGTAGATGGATTCGGCTTCGAGCCAGTCTAGGTGGTGGTTTTGAATAGACATATTGTTCTCTTTAGCAAAACTCGGATAGGCGGTACTCTAAAGAGGTCGTCTGAAAAACGGAAAGAATGGTTTGTTTGAAGCAAAGATGATTTCGTTATATTGGCGGGGTCGTCTGAAAAGGGATTGGCGTTTTCAGACGATCCCTTTGCCGCGCGGCAACGGAAACGGCACATATAGTGGATTAACTTTAAACCAGTACGGCGTTGCCTCGCCTTGCCGTACTATCTGCACTGTCTGCGGCTTCGTCGCCTTGTCCTGATTTAAATTTAATCCACCATATAACCAAATTCGATAAGATAAGCAAAAACCATTCTTTCCGCCGAAGCCTGCGGGATTTTAAGATGGGCGGCACGATAGCTTAATAAGAGAACACGCCATGAACCATTATCCCCTGTTTGCCGATTTGAACGGCCGCCCCGTCCTGCTGGCGGGTGCGGGCAAAGTTGCGGAACGCAAAGCCGAAAGCCTGTTGCAGGCAGGGGCTGCGGTCAGGGTTGTCGCCCGCGAACTCAATCCCGTTTTCCAAAAATGGGCGGACGAAGGCAAAATCGAATGGCTGGGCAGCGAATTTCACGAGGACGACTTGGACGGCGTGTTTTTCGCCGTCGCCGCCACCGACGATTACGCCTTCAACCGCCGCATTTTCCAAGCGGCGGAGCAGCGGGCGAAACTCTGCAACACCGTCGATACCGCGGATTTGTGTTCCTTCACTGTCCCCGCCGTCATCGACCGCAGCCCGATCAAAATCGCTGTCTCCAGCGGCGCGACCGCCCCCGTTTTGGCGCGCAAGTGGCGGCAGATCATCGAAACGCTCATCCCGCTGCACACCGGTCAAATGGCGGTGCTCGCAGGCAAATGGCGCAACGCGGTCAAAGCCAAAATCAAAGGCACGGCAAACCGCCGCCGTTTTTGGGAAAACCTGTTTGACAGCCGCTTTAACGCGCTTGCCGCCCAAGGCAACCTCGATGCCGCCGAAGCAGAGCTTGCTGCGCAGCTTGACGGCTTCGGCGCGGCAAAAGGCGAAGTCGTCCTTGTCGGCGCAGGTCCCGGCGACGCAGGGCTGCTCACCTTGCACGCTTTGCAGGCGATACAGGCGGCGGATGTCGTGTTCCACGATGCCTTGGTTTCAGACGACGTTTTAAGCATGGTGCGCAAAGACGCGGACAAAATCAGCGTCGGCAAACGCGCAGGCTCGCACCACGTCCAACAAGAAGAAACCAACCGCCTCCTGGTCGAATACGCCCGCCAAGGTTTGCGCGTCGTCCGGCTCAAAGGCGGCGACCCCTTCGTTTTCGGGCGCGGCGGCGAAGAAGCCCAAGTTTTGAGAGAGGCACACATCCCCTACCGCATCATCCCCGGCATCACCGCCGCACTGGGCGCGACCGCCTACGCAGGCATCCCCCTGACACACCGCGACTGCGCACAAAGCGCGCTCTTCGTTACCGGACACAGCAAACACGACGGCCACCAACCCGACTGGCGCACGCTCGCCCTGAGCAACCAAACACTGGTCGTCTATATGGGCACGCTCAAAGCCGCCGAAACCGCCGAAAAGCTGATGGCGCACGGACGCAGCGGCGACACACCCGTCGCCATCGTCTCCAACGGCACGCTTCCGCATCAGAGCGTCGTAACAGGTCGTCTGAAAAACCTGTCCGAGCTGGCAGAAAACGCCCCGCGCCCCGCGCTGATCGTTATCGGCGAAGTCGTTTCCCTGCGCGACGAATTGAAATGGTTTCAAGAAAACCCCGCGCAAAACCGCCTTCACACGCTGCACGAACAAGCCGCCTGAAGCGTTGTTCAAACCGTTTAAACAAACAAAAGGTCGTCTGAAAACCCCAATCCGGTTTTCAGACGACCTTTCTTGATTATGCTTTCACGGTCGGATGGTGTAAGATGCTGACGCAGCACGCAATCGCGTCAACAAACGCCTCCAACGGAGCGTGCGGCATGCCAAACAGAGATAGGGCAGATAGCGGCCGAGTCATCAAACGGATGGATGCCGCTTTCCGTTTTTTCAAAAAAAGAAAGGATTTTCCTTGTCCAAACGCAACATTTTCCCCGTCGACAAATCTTTGGAGCAACCCGAACGCGTGATGCTGGTCGGGGTGATGTTGAGCGCGGATTATTCGGGCGCGAACGAAGTGCGCGAGCGGACTTTTCAGACGACCTTGGACGAGGCGGCGGAATTGGTCGCGGCGGCGGGCGGCGAGCTGGTGTTGCGGGAAACCGCCAAGCGCGACAAGGCGCATACGGCTTATTTCGTCGGCACGGGTAAGGCGGAGGAGTTGGCGGCGGCGGTGAAGCTGCACGACATCGGGTTGGCGGTGTTCAACCATGAATTGACGCCGACGCAGGAGCGCAATTTGGAGAAAATCCTGCAATGCCGCGTCCTCGACCGCGTGGGTCTGATTTTGGCGATTTTTGCCAAACGCGCCCAATCGCAAGAGGGTAAATTGCAGGTGGAGCTGGCGCAGTTGAACCATTTGAGCGGGCGGCTGGTGCGCGGCTACGGGCATTTGCAGAGCCAGAAGGGCGGCATCGGCCTGAAAGGGCCGGGCGAGACGCAGTTGGAAACCGACCGCCGCTTAATCGGGCAGAAAATCACGGCGTTGAAAAAACAGTTGGTGCAAGTGAAAAAACAACGTGCCACGCGCCGCAAATCGCGGATGGAAGGTCGTCTGAAAACCTTTGCCATCGTCGGCTATACCAACGCGGGCAAATCCAGCCTGTTCAACCGTCTGACCAAGGCGGACGTGTTGGCGAAAGACCAGCTTTTTGCCACGCTGGATACGACGGCGCGGCGTTTGTTCCTGTCGCAAGAGGCGGGCGTGATTCTGACGGATACGGTCGGTTTCGTCCGCGATTTGCCGCATAAGCTGGTGTCGGCGTTTTCGGCGACGCTGGAGGAAACGGCTTTGGCGGACGTGTTGCTGCACGTCGTTGATGCGTCCAATCCCGATTTCGAGCGGCAGATGGACGATGTGAATGCGGTTTTGGAAGAAATCGGCGCGGATGAAGTGCCTCAGCTTGTCGTGTACAACAAAATCGACCTGCTGCCGGAAGGCGTGCGCGATGCGGGCGTGTTGCGGGACAATTCGGGACGCGCCGTCGGCGTGAATATTTCGGTGACGAAAAGTCTGGGCTTGGACGCTTTGCGCGAGGCGATGATTGAACGGGCGTTGGAAAACGGCGGCAAGGGGTCGTCTGAAAACTGCGAAGCCGAATAAAAACAGGATGTTTTGACTGCCGTTGTTTCTCAATGGGAAGGGAGGCGGGGCGGATTTCGATTTCAATCCGGTGTATTTGCCGCCGCGTGTTTAAAAAGGTCGTCTGAAAAAATAAAGGCCGTTTGGAAAACAAAGATAAATCAGGGAGGGTTTATCTTTATTTCCAAACGGCCGTTTAAAAGGTTTCCCGCTTAGAGGGGGAGGAGGCGGCGTTTTTTCAAAACGTTTTCGTAAATCATCCATGCCGCCAAGCTCAGGTAGGCGACGCTGGACAGGATGCCGATAACGGCAAAAATAGGTAGTAGGCGGTCAATCATGATGTTTTCCCAAGTAAGTGGTTAATGGAAATTTTTGTGTAAAAGCGTAATGTTTTGTATTTTTTATTGTACTGTTTGTACGGAATATGCGTGTAGTATGCAGCTTCAAATCGAGTCGGTCAACAAAAATGTATGGTGTTTTTTTAAAAAAGTTCCTTTTTTACATTAAAATAATCGGTAAATTCGACCGATATGCGGTATGGTATGGCAACCGTTCGTCTATTGATAAAAGGATATACTATTGAAAAATATAAATAAATAATATAAAAATATGCAAATTGTTTTAAAATAAACGTTTTGTAAAATATTTTAAAAAATCTGCTAAAAAGCGACACTTTAATAAAGTTTACATTTTTAAACATTTCAAATCCAAGTTTCAAGCGGCAAACCACCTGCCGGCACACCATCAGGCACATATTATGAATCAAACGGAAAGAACCTGTTTCCATTGCGGTTTGGAAGTCCCCGAACACCTCCATCTGACCGTCCGCTACGAAAATGAAGACCATGAAACCTGCTGCGCGGGTTGTCAGGCGGTGGCGCAGAGCATTATTGATGCAGGTTTGGGCAATTATTACAAACAGCGTACCGCCGACGCGGAAAAATCCGAATTGCCGCCGCCGGAAGTGTTGTCGCAACTGAAATTGTACGATTTGCCCGAAGTGCAGGCGGATTTTGTCGAAGTCGGGGAAGGAAATAAGCGCGAGGCAGTGTTGATGCTGGGCGGTATTACATGCGCGGCGTGCGTATGGCTGATTGAGCAACAGCTTTTGCGGACGGCGGGCGTGGTGCGCGTGGATTTGAATTACAGTACGCACCGCTGCCGCGTGGTGTGGGACGAGGGCAAAATCGCGCTGTCGGACATTCTTTTGAAAATCCGCAAAACGGGTTATACCGCCGCGCCTTACGATGCGCAAAAAGTCGAGGCGCAGGCGCAGAAAGAGCGCAAACAGTTTATCGTCAGGCTGGCGGTGGCGGGTTTGGGCATGATGCAGACGATGATGTTTGCCGTGCCGACCTATCTTTACGGCGGCGATATCGAGCCGCTGTTTTTGGAAATCCTGCACTGGGGCGGCTTTTTGATGGTGCTGCCCGTCGTGTTTTACAGCGCGTTGCCGTTTTACCGCGGCGCGTGGCGCGATTGGAAAAACCGCCGCGTCGGCATGGATACGCCGATTGCGATTGCCGTCGTGATGACCTTTGTCGCGGGCATTTACAGCCTTGCCGTCAATGCGGGGCAGGGGATGTATTTCGAGTCCATCGCCATGTTGCTGTTTTTCCTGCTGGGCGGGCGGTTTATGGAACAAATCGCAAGGCGCAGGGCGGGGGATGCGGCGGAGCGGCTGGTGAAACTTGTTCCCGCGTTCTGCCACCGCCTTCCGTCTTATCCCGACAGCGAGGAAATCGAAGAAGCGGCGGTTGTACAGCTTCAAGCCGGCGACGTGATCGTCGTCAAACCCGGCGAAGTCATTCCTGTGGACGGCACGGTGTTGTCCGGCGAGAGCGAAGTGGACGAAGCCATGTTGACGGGCGAGAGCCTGCCCGTGGTTAAAAGGTCGTCTGAAAACGTTACCGCAGGCACGCTCAATACAGGCAGCCCGCTTGTTGTCCGAACCGACCGCACCGGCAACAACACGCGTCTGTCGCACATCGTCAAACTGCTCGATCGCGCGCTCGCCCAAAAACCGCGCGCCGCTGAGCTTGCCGAGAAATACGCTTCCAGCTTCGTGTTTGGCGAGCTGCTGCTTGCCGTGCCCGTTTTCATCGGCTGGACGTGGTATGCCGACGCACAAACCGCCTTGTGGATTACCGTCGCGCTGCTGGTCATCACTTGCCCGTGCGCACTTTCACTTGCCACGCCGACCGCGCTTGCCGCCTCCACAGGCGCGCTTGCCGACGACGGCGTGTTAATCAGCGGCAAACAAAGCCTCGAAACGCTCGCCCAAATCGACGATGTCGTGTTCGACAAAACCGGCACGCTGACCAAAGGACAACTGTCCGTCAGCCGAATCATCCCCTTAGGTCGTCTGAAAACAGCAGAAGCGCTCGCCGCCGCACAAGCCCTGGAGCAACAATCCGAACACCCCATCGCCCGCGCCATCTTGAACCACACGCTTTCAGACGACCCCGCCCCTGCGCCCGAATACACAGTCTCCCAACGCGTCAACCGCATCGGGCAAGGCGTTAGCGCGCAAATGACCTACAAAGGAGAAACCCAAGTTTGGGCATTGGGACGCGCCGATTTTGTCGCCGGAATAGCCGGCGTGTTGCCTGACGAAGCCGCCGGTATCGAACACGCAGGCAGCATGGTGTTCCTCGGCAACCAAAGCGGTTTCCAAGCCGTCTTCCTGCTCGAAGACCAAATCAAAGACAGCGCCGCCGCCATGCTCGACATCCTCAAACAACAAGGCATCCGCACCCACCTGCTCAGCGGTGACCGCACAAATGCCGTCGCACAAGTTGCGCAGGCACTCGGTTTGGACACCTACCGCGCCGAAGCCACGCCTGAAGATAAACTCGCCTATGTTGAAGACTTGCAGAAACAGGGCAGAAAAGTCTTGATGGTCGGCGACGGTATCAACGATGCCCCCGTCCTCGCCCAAGCAGACGTGTCCGCCGCCGTTGCAGCAGGCGCCGATGTCGCACGCGACGGCGCCGATCTGGTCTTGCTCAACGACGATTTGAACATCCTGCCCGCCACCATCGCCCAAGCTCGCCGCACACGCGAAATCATCCGCCAAAACCTCGCCTGGGCAAGCGCATACAACATCATCGCCGTCCCACTCGCCGTCTTGGGCTACGTCAAACCCTGGATCGCCGCATTAGGCATGAGCCTCAGCTCGCTGTTTGTCGTGGGCAATGCGTTGAGGCTGTTGAAGAAAAGAAAATAGTTAATTTTGGAAGAAAGAGGTCGTCTGAAAAACCGGATTTGGAATTTTCAGACGACGTTTTTATAGTGGATTAAATTTAAATCAGGACAAGGCGACGAAGCCGCAGACAGTACAGATAGTACGGCAAGGCGAGGCAACGCCGTACTGGTTTAAATTTAATCCACTATATTTGGTTTTTTAAAGGCAGGTTGGACAGTGTTTTTTGTGGGCAAAGCCCACGCTACGGAGGACGTCGATTGAATTCAGGCTAAAAGGTCGTCTAAAACCTTTGATTTGATAGCAGATTGGGGTGAAAATTGGATATTGTAGAATGTTCAAGGTTCTTGTTGGTGCTTAACTCAGCCTACGCTTGCTAAAAGTGGAAATATTGATGGCAAGGGAAATTTGAGTGGAAAGATGTTTCGTATAGATGATAAATTTCTGAAATAAAGAGAGTATTTTTATGTATTTAAGATTTACGATTATGATTTTTGGTGATAATTTCAAGCCTAGTAAAATGGTTAATAACCTTGAGACTTCTCTTGAAGTTACTGACTATTTTGATGCTGGAGGAAAAGATGAATTTGGGGAAATAAATGATTATGGATGTCTGGAATTAAACCACAAAAATGAATTTTCAAAAGAATATTGGGATAGTGAATATGAACAGGAATTCGTAGATTTTTTTAGAAAAAATTATCAATTATTAAGATTAAATAATGCTGATGATCTTAGAATTTTTATTGAAGCTTACTATTCGGATCAATGCAATTTTGAAATTTTCAATAATGAATTATTATCAGATTTAGCAAAATACAAAGTTAGCCTACCAATAAGTGTTTATTATTGTGATAATGATTGATATCATAATTTGTAACATGTGTATTAAAAATTTGCATAACTCAACAGGGTATTATGAATATGAAGCATTTTTAGAGGTAATATTGCAATGAATGATACTCTTGTTGTAGATATTAATTTGGGAAGCTTAGGAACATCAAGCAGTTTTTTAAAAATTATGAGTGAGAAGTTATACTTTCCAGATTATTTTGGATTTAATTACGATGCGCTAGATGAATGTATGCAAGATTTGAGTTGGTTGCTCGAAGAAAAAATAATTATAAATTTCAGATTTATAGAAAGGATAAAAAGAAAAAATGAGTCTTTATACAAAATAATATATGACTGCCTTGTTATGTATCAAGAATATTGGCAAAAAACTCAGTATAAGAAAAAAGTTATATTAAATTTTTGAATAAAATTATATAAATTAATGATGAAAGTAATTTTTGAGTGGTAGGTAGAGTTTACGTTAGCTCAAGTTCTGTTGAAACAATCCCATAATTTTCTTTGAACAGTCTCAAGTAATCAAAGAAACAGTCAAACTCATCCCGATTTTCAAATTTGGCAATCTGTTCAATCAGACCACGCCATGTATGGGTGGTTTGAAGAAAATCAAACTGCTCAATTAGCCAGTAATAAAATTTTTCTCTAAAAATATCATCTTTTTGACTAGGTATATCATTGAGTCCTTCACATAGATAATATCCTGTTATAAAACTTTCTAAAATCTTTATATTTTTTTCGCTTAAATACATAAGCGGCCTTTTTTCGATATATGCCAATAAATCTAAACAATTCATTTAAAATATTCCCATTGTTGGTAGTAGGTTAGATTGAAAATTGAACATTACAGAAAGATTAGAGCCTTTGTTGGGTCTTGACCCAACCTACGCTTGCTGGGACAGGATTGAGTATTGAGCGGATTAAAGTTAACAGGCCGAGACCTTTGCAAAATTCCTTTTCCCCCAACAGCCAAAACCCAAACACAGGTTTTCGGCTGTTTCCGCCCCAATCACTCCCGATTCTACCCAAATGCCCCCTTAATCCTCCCCGGACGCCTCATAATCAGGCATCCAGGCCACCTTTTAGGCAGCAACAGGCACACTTAGCCTGTTGGCCGCTTTCAACAGGTTCAAACACATCGCTTTCAGATGACTTTGCGCACTCACTTTAATCAGTCCGAAATAGGCTGCCCGGGCGTAGCGGAATTTACGGTGCAGCGTCCCAAAGCTCTGTTCGACCACATAACGGGTCTTCGACAAATATCGGTTACGTTTAGTTTGCACTTCCGTCAGCGGACGGTTGCGGTGGGCTTTGCGCATAATGCCGTCCAGCAACTGATGCTCTTTCAGATGTTGCCGGTTTTCCTTACTGTCATAGCCTTTATCGGCATAGACGGTCGTACCTTTGGCTATACCTTCCAGCAAAGGCGACAGGTGGTTGCACTCATGGGTATTGGCGGGGGTAATGTGCAGTTTCTCGATATAGCCTTCCTCATCGGTACGGGTATGTTGTTTGTAACCGAGTTTGTAGAGGCCGTTTTTCTTTGTCCAGCGGGCATCTTTATCCTTACTCGGTGTGGTTTGGCCGCTGACTTGTCCTTCTTCATCGACTTCTATGGCCTGACGCTGTTTGCTGCCGGCGGTCTGAATAATGGTGGCATCAATGACGGCGGCGGATGCTTTCTCTACTTTTAGGTTTTTTTCGGTCAATTGTCGGTTAATCAATTCCAGCAGTTCGGACAGGGTGTCGTCTTGCGCCAGCCAGTTGCGGTAGCGGCATAAGATGCTGTAATCGGAGATGCTCAGTTCGTCAAAACGGCAAAACAGGTTGAAATCGATGCGGGTGATGAGGCTGTGTTCGAGTTCGGGATCGGAGAGGCTGTGCCATTGTCCGAGCAGGACGGCTTTGAACATGGACAACAGGGGATAGGCGGGACGGCCGCGGTGGTCTCGGAGGTAACGGGTTCTTTGACGGTTCAGATACTGTTCGATCGGTTGCCAATCAATCACCTGATCCAACTTCAATAATGGGAAGCGGTCGATGTGTTTGGCAATCATGGCTTGTGCGGTTTGCTGGAAGAAGGTGCTCATGGAAAATCCCCTAAATGTCTTGATGGGAATTTAGGGGATTTTGGGGAATTTTGCAAAGGTCTCAGGCCGTCTGAAAGAATTTTCAGACGGCCTTATATATTGCGCCCCATCACAGGGGCATTTTTAACAATCGTAAAGCCTCTTTAACAAAAGGGGCTTTTCTTATGTGCATCGTCTTCTACACCGTCAATCCCGAACCGCCTAAATTTCCAAAATCTTTCATCGTTCGTATTTTCAAAGACGATTCTGACGTTACTCGTTGCCTTAAAACCGTTAATTTTCCTATCTCTTCACCTGACCGTATTTCAAAGATTAGAAATGCCGCCAATGAATACGGTCGTTTGTCTGTCCGCGAAATCATCAGCAAAGAGGTGTCCCAATGAAAAACATCAGCACCAAAAAAGCGCATGAAGCCGCGTTTAGCGGCGGCAGCGTAAGCGACGCGCCAAAGGCGGCTTCATGCGCCGATATGGCGCCCCCCTTATCTAACAGGGGGGGAGCAGAAACCGAGGCGGCTTTGAGTACCGAACAAGAAACTTTTGAAAAATACACTACCTTCTTGACTGATTCAAAAGATGGTATATCGCATTGTCAAATATAAATTTCGATTTATTTTATATTTGATTGTTTTCATTTAATATTTATTTATTGCCTTTCCATCGAATGCAACAAGCCACGGCTGCTTTTACGGCAGCCGTTTTCTTTTGTTTGTTTTCGTTAAGCTGTTTGATAGCGCATTTTTTCGAACGGCTTTTGTGTTTTATGGATGTAGTAGGCGATTTTGGCAAGTTTACGCATCAAAGCAACTATGACAACCATTTTAGGCTTATGAGATAAGTTTTGAACTAACTTAGGAAAGGCTTTAATGCGATAGGCGACAAGCGCGGGCATAAACAAGGCGCGTTTAAGCCGGCGGTGACCATAGCGGCTTAATCTGCCTTTTTTATTGACGCTGGTTCCTGATTGTTCAATTAGCGGACTTAATCCGGCGAATGATACGAATTGGTTAGCCGTCTTAAATTGTTTGTCTGTGAGATGACGGAGCAAGATTGCGGCGGTATCTTTGCCTATACCGGGAATTGTTTGCAGATTTTTGTAATGCGTATTCAGGCTATCTTGTTGCTGAATCATCAGGTCTATTCGCTTGGCCGTTTGGTCTATCTGTTTGGCCAAGAGCAATATGATTTCTTCGTGTGTGGCACGAATAAAGGTATCTTTTGCGGCGTGCAGTCTGTTTTGACTTTCGTTTTGCTGTTGTTTGAGTTGCTGGAGCAGGCTTATCAGTTTATACAGGGTTGGGTTTTCAGACGGCTTGAACGGTGTAAGTTTATCTAAATGGCGTTTTGTGTATTCTGCTATGAGCCTTGAATCGGCTCTATCGGTTTTTGTGTGGCTAAACTGGCTTTTTGAGTAGTCTTTAATTTTCAGAGGATTTATAACGAAGACTTGATAAATTGCACTGAAATAGTCAGCAGCTTCTTCGTAATAAATGCCAGTTGCTTCCATGCTAATACTTATTTTGCGGATACGTTTTGATCGTATCCAGTCATTTAGTTTTTCGAAGCCTTCGCAAGCGTTAGCTATTTTAATATAGTCTGATTGGCCGCTAGTTCTAAGCAAAGTTACGTCTATGGTATCTTTGGAAATATCGAATCCTATTACATTCATTGCATTTTCCTTATGATTCAGCCTGTTTGCACGGCTATGATGGTATTCAATCTTTAGGATAAGTGGGCGATTCGGCATTTCTTTTGTCCAGCTTTTTACTTTGGCCGTTTTACTGCCTAAACCGCCCAGGCTTTTGTTTTGCGCTAAACAAAAACCCGCAAACCGTCTTTTTTAAAACGGTTTGCGGGTTTTGGCTTTGGCATTTTATTGCGTCCGGTTGAGCTGATTTTTGTCTGTTTTTGAATTTTTAGGTGTCTCCGGAAGACATAAAATTGCTTAAACTCAAAAAAGCGGGAGTTCCCGCACCCCGTGGCTGCTTTTTACCGTGTTGATTACGCCTTTTGTGCTTCATCAACACGGTAAAAAGCAGCTCAATTAATTAGTGCCAACAATACCGCCGCGCTGTTGGAATTGCGATCCTGCTTCGACATAGCCGTCATACATCAAATTCTGTGGCGATTTGCCGCCCATTGTCAGTATTTGGTTTGATTCTGTCGTCGTCGGCGGGATTTGCGGTGCAAGCGCTGCCTGTGCTGTCGTGCTTGGGTCTTTGTAAGGATTAAATGGCATTCCGTTTTTGACGTAGTCTTTACACATTGCCTTAGTCACTTCTTTCAGAGCCGTGCCTTGGTCGCTATAACAGGTACAACCACTTTTACCGCCATCTATACAGGCGGCCAAGCGTTCAAAGGTTTTAACTTGGCGCACGCTGTCGTAAAGCGGTTTGGATTCGGGTTTTTCTGCCAACTTGGGGATAAAGTCTGTCGGGTTTAGGCTGTTATCAATTTTGGCCGTTGGCTCGGTTGATTCCGTTGGTAATTCCATTTGCGGCTGACTGGCTGCTGCTTCCTGTGGTTCGACCTGTTCTTGTTGGCCAGTGCCTTGCTTATAAATTTGATAAACGTTGTAGCCTTTCCAAGCCATGAAAGCAAATATACCTATCAAAGCCCAAACAGCAAGCGGAATATTCTTTTTAAACTTCTGATGTTGGCTTGAGGATTTGTAATACTTGAAGGCATCTTTAGGCGGTTTCCAGCTCGCAGATTCAACACCTGTTACACCGGCGGGATTATCAAGGGTCGTTACACACTTATACCAAGAATACTGCTTCATACCCACGGCTTTGCGTTCAAGATGGGTATGTTTTGACACGAGATTGCGTACAAATACGTCAAGCTGGCTAGGGTGCTGGGTCATCAAGATAACCGTATGGCCGTGATGACGGAGTTCGGTTAATTCTTGGATATAGGGCGGAACGGGGCGACCTGATGCGCGCACAGGATAGGTATAGTGTGCTTCATCAACAATCAATACGGCGCCTTGCGGAATAATATCGCGCAACGGTGCAGACATGATTTCTTCTTCAGTAAGTTCATGCGCGTTAAATTTACGTTTATCCAAGCCGTCTATATGGCAGAAATAGAGCGGGCGGTCTACTTCAGTGCCATCTTCAAGCTTCATCTTAAACAAACCGTCTTCGTTGTTCAGAATCATGGACACGACGCGCGAAGTCTTGCCCGTACCCATGTTGCCGGTGAAAAGATAAATCATAAATTACCCCGCGGGAGAAACGAAAGTCAGTTTATTCAAGGCAGCCATGCCGATATAAAAAGAGAATGCGCCAAACAAATAACCCAAACCTTCACCAAAACCGCCAATTAACAGCAAATTGAGAATATCAGAAGGCATGGAGTTAAAAGCATTTAAGGTGTATTCCTTGAATTTACCCAATGCGATTACATAACCGGCGTAGGTAACAAAAGTTAAGCCGGTGGCAATAATCATGCGGACAATCAGCATTTTTAACAGGATTCCCAAAAGAGGAATCAATCCGGCGAGCAGCGGCATATTATCCCTTTCTTAAAGAGCCGAAAACGATAAAGGCGGACATGATAATGAATCCGAGTAAAACAGCAAAACGGATATTTTGCATAAATACGCAGAGCGGTTCGTAGCTGATTTGTACCGGTCTGCCCCAAATGTTGAAGCTTTTGGGTTGAGGACAAACGCCGTTTGGCGGTAGGAAGTTGTCGGTATTCCACGTAGTATCATCAGTTATATGGGGTATTGTAATGCTGTCAAACATACCTTCTTCGGGCTTGCCCATTTTGTCGCATGCCAAGATGTTCGGAAATACTTCGCACAACAGCCCGCCATCTTGCTTTGGTTTGTCATCCTCTTTCGGCTTGTCGTCGGGTTTTGGATCGTCTTTGCCGTCTGGGGTATTACTTGGATCAGGTTTGTCTTTACCGCTTGGACTGCCGTCGGGGTCTGGTTTTGTTTTATCGGACGGACTGCCGTCAGGCGTTGGGTCGGGTTGCGAACCTGGCTTTCCGTCGGGATTTGGGTCGGGTTGTGAACCTGGCTTGCCATTTTCGCCCGGTGTCGGGGTTGGGTTGTTTTTTGGCGCGGCAGGACTGCCCGGTGTGAGGTCGGGGCGCGGGGTTGTGGTGACGGTTGCGGTTGTGTTGCCGTCCGCGCCTGTTGTGAAGCTGATGGTTATTTGGAAGGGTCTGCCGTCTTGTCCTGTCGCCGGGCCAAGGGTTACTGATGTTCCGGGGGCAACTTGGACACCTTCGCTATAATCAGGACGCCCGGCGCCTTCCACAAACGGCGTCGGATTGCGGTCGATTGCGGGTGTGGCGATTTCGAGGAATTTTTCAGGGGTGAGGACTTCGGATTGTCGGTTTTGCAAACGTTCGAAAATTATCGGGGTTCTTTCATCGACTTTTTTTTCAACACTGCAACGGGCATTGATTGATCCAATTTTGCATTCTTTGAAAATATAGCCGTCGTACCAATGATCGCGGGATTTGAGTTGCTCGAAATATTTACGCGCTTCGCGTTCTGTTCTGCTTTTCAACAAAAATTCGGCTTCTTTTTGGCTTTGTCCGCCTTTTTCAAAAGCTCGTACTAAGGACGAATCCAGTGGCAGACAGTTTGAGTAAACCTTTTTGTCCCCTTGCCAAGTCACAATACATAGGGCGTCATCATAGGTTTTTAGGAATGTTCCGCTTTCGTCTGCTATGTAGCCTTCTGACTCTAGATCGCCTTTGACGGCTTTATAGGCTTCGTAGGCGAGCAGTGCGCCGCCTATGTAGAGATTGCCTCGACTGGAGGCTGCTATTCTTGCGCCTTGAGTGACTAGACCGTAGGCTCTGGATAGGACTGTTGGGCGGGAGACGGTTGCTACAACGGTTGCGCCGATTCGGGCAGCCGATGAAGCTCCGGTAGAAGAATGAAATATTTCAGCAGATACTGATTGTTTTGATACATATTTTTCAAAGTGTGGAGTATAGCTTCTATTGATTAAATTCCTAAAACCATCATCAACTTTAGCATTTACACCATTTCCCATTTGAAAATTTGTCTGTGCAGCAAAAACACTACTCGAACAAAGAATTAAAGCACTCAATATCAGCGCTGAATACTTTTGATGAAAGAATGTCATTTCCTGAACCAATCTTATATACAGCTATGCTGTAATCAGGAAACCTAATTTCCAAATAAGCCCCTAAAAACCTATGCGAAAAATTCCTGGATAAAGCATAGAAATCAGAACCGGCAACACGCGAATTTTGTGCAATCAAATCACAATAAATATAAGCCATAGACATCCCGTAATATTCGTCTAATTGGTTATATTTACGTTTTGCCAAATACTCTTCATTAATATTCAAATTCAACATAAAAATCCTAACTTTCGTAACGGTTGCAGAAAGTTGGGATTTTGCCATTATCCTAATCAGGTATCAATCCTTGAATAAAATCGCTCCTATTAAAACAGGTACAGCCAGTCCCAAATAGAAATAAAAGTCCATCATCTCAAGACCCTTTTTAGGACGGATACGAAATACACAGCCGCCATCACGCCGAATAAAAGCCAGCCTGTTTCCAAACCGCTTTTGAGGTTTTCGCCTGGATCGCATTTGGGCAAATCTGCTTTAATCGGCTCTCCGTTCAGTTTCCATAATGTGCCGTTGTACTCTGGTTTGATGATTTTGCCATCTTGGGTTATTTGAGGTACTACCAAGCTGAAATAGACGTTTTCAGCTTGGCTTTGCTCAAGACATTTATTCCCGACTTGGTAGTACATCTTAATTACCTGTTATCGCAACAAGCGTTTCACGATGGCAATGACGAACAGGGCGGCAAATACGCCGACTACCAACCAGCCTGCTTCAAGGCCGTCGGCTTTCGCTGAATCAATACCTGTTTTTGCGGCTTCGGGCAAAGCGGCATAGGCAGATGTGGCCAGAGCCAAGGGAGCGGCAGCAACTACTGCCAGTTTTGCGCCGTATTTACGGCAAGTGTTCATCAATTTCATGATGTTTTCCTTTAGTGAGTTAAACAAAATTAAATAGGTGCTTTTGCTATTATTCAGACCGCACCTGTAGCCTGAATTAAAATTCTGATAAAAAGCTGAAGACAATAAAGTTATCCCCGATTTCTTCTAAAGCAGTTTCTACCGCTTCGTTTCGGTCGTAGAAATAACCGGCTTCATTGACAAACGGTGTATGCCCGACATCACCCGTATCAGACGGATAAAGGAAGTCGCCCGTTTCCCGTGACTGAACAATGTAAACGCGGGTAATTGTCATGTTTTAGCCTTTGTTTGGGGTTTTAGGCTGAAAACCTAAAATTTTGAGTTTTTGGCTTTTGCCGTTGGTAACCAATTCAACCGTCAAAGAGGCTTCAAAAGGGAATGACAGACTTTTGAACTGTTCGAAATTCACGGAGCCGCCGTAGTCGTATTCGGTAGCCGAGCTGCCTAATGCGTTGCCTTGGCTGCTGTCCAGCGGTGTAGACACGATGACGCGGCAATAATCAAAAGTTTTGCCGTCAATTTGGCCGTTAAAGCGTTTAACGCCCATGATTTGGCCTTGAATTTGCATTTGCATGATGTGTTTCCTTATCCAATACACTGCACTTGTAGGCGGCAGCGTTTTGCCTTTTAAAATCTATATGCGTATCGGTCGTACATAAGATTCAGATAATCTTCTTCGTGCTTGGCTTCGATGAGCTTCGTCATTTTGTTTTTTTGTTCGATGGCCATTTCAAGTAAAACTTGGGCAGATTCGTTAAGCCATAAACTGCCTTCGGGTTTGTCATGTATGGCCGTTGCATGGTTTTCAGTACATGAATACACTTCGAGGCTTAAGCGTTTTGGCAATAAGTCATGGTCGGCTTCGAACATGGCCAGTATTTCCGAACGGTCTTTATGTGGAAACATGGATTTGGCGGCATTGATGGCGCGCCCGACTTGGTTTTTGGCTACTTCGATGCAGCGTTCAAAAGTCAATTCAAGATTCTTTTTCACTGCTTCGATGCGTTTGGCTTTCTCTTGAAATTGGGCGCATACAGGGTATGCCCCGCCGAAATACTCACCCGGAACTGTCAATACTTCGAACGGAATCACAATATCCTTGGCTTTGAATTCAATTTCAAAACGCACCCACTGGCTTTCTTTGTCGCCAAGTTGCTTGCCTTTTTCGTAAACGCGAACGTATTTGGACGATTCACGGGAGCCTACATAGTAGGTTTTGCCCTTGCCGTTGTTTGATTCCCAATCCGTGCCGACTGATTCGCCATCGGGCATCATGTGATGGTTTGTGAACTTACCGGCGAGACGGTCGGCTTTGGCCTGCTCGGGCGTGTATTCGCCTTGAAAAAAGTCTTTGGCAATGTCGATACGGGTAATTTTGGGACGGACTGCCTGTAGGATGAAGTTATAAAGTCGTGATTCCCAACCGTCAGATGCTGCATTGCAACCTGTGGCCGTGACTTCAATCAGCATGGTATTGTTT
Organism: Neisseria macacae ATCC 33926; assembly: GCF_022749495.1. Classification (NCBI taxonomy): domain Bacteria; kingdom Pseudomonadati; phylum Pseudomonadota; class Betaproteobacteria; order Neisseriales; family Neisseriaceae; genus Neisseria; species Neisseria macacae. The sequence continues at coordinate 867,899 of NZ_CP094241.1, forward strand.
TGCCCACCAAAATGGACGCGGCCATATTGGGCATTGTCTGTACCCATCAACCAGCATGAATCATAAAAACGACCACCCGAATGCTTGGCTTTTTCGGTAATACCGAAACCAAAAATATCGGCCAGAACCATAGATGCGCGGACGATGTATTCATCATCGGCAACCAATGGATAACCGGCGAGCAGTGAAAATGTATCTTCGTGGATTGAAAAACTGATTTGGTCGATGAATGCGGAATTGGCTTTACCACGACGCAAAGGAACTTCAATCAAACGGCCTTTTGAATCAGTCAAGAAGGTAGTGTATTTTTCAAAAGTTTCTTGTTCGGTACTCAAAGCCGCCTCGGTTTCTGCTCCCCCCCTGTTAGATAAGGGGGGCGCCATATCGGCGCATGAAGCCGCCTTTGGCGCGTCGCTTACGCTGCCGCCGCTAAACGCGGCTTCATGCGCTTTTTTGGTGCTGATGTTTTTCATTGGGACACCTCTTTGCTGATGATTTCGCGGACAGACAAACGACCGTATTCATTGGCGGCATTTCTAATCTTTGAAATACGGTCAGGTGAAGAGATAGGAAAATTAACGGTTTTAAGGCAACGAGTAACGTCAGAATCGTCTTTGAAAATACGAACGATGAAAGATTTTGGAAATTTAGGCGGTTCGGGATTGACGGTGTAGAAGACGATGCACATAAGAAAAGCCCCTTTTGTTAAAGAGGCTTTACGATTGTTAAAAATGCCCCTGTGATGGGGCGCAATATATAAGGCCGTTTGATTGAAGTTCCTTTGCGTCGTGGTAAAGCCAATTCCGCATTCATCGACCAAATCAGTTTTTCAATCCACGAAGATACATTTTCACTGCTCGCCGGTTATCCATTGGTTGCCGATGATGAATACATCGTCCGCGCATCTATGGTTCTGGCCGATATTTTTGGTTTCGGTATTACCGAAAAAGCCAAGCATTCGGGTGGTCGTTTTTATGATTCATGCTGGTTGATGGGTACAGACAATGCCCAATATGGCCGCGTCCATTTTGGTGGGCAAAACAATACCATGCTGATTGAAGTCACGGCCACAGGTTGCAATGCAGCATCTGACGGTTGGGAATCACGACTTTATAACTTCATCCTACAGGCAGTCCGTCCCAAAATTACCCGTATCGACATTGCCAAAGACTTTTTTCAAGGCGAATACACGCCCGAGCAGGCCAAAGCCGACCGTCTCGCCGGTAAGTTCACAAACCATCACATGATGCCCGATGGCGAATCAGTCGGCACGGATTGGGAATCAAACAACGGCAAGGGCAAAACCTACTATGTAGGCTCCCGTGAATCGTCCAAATACGTTCGCGTTTACGAAAAAGGCAAGCAACTTGGCGACAAAGAAAGCCAGTGGGTGCGTTTTGAAATTGAATTCAAAGCCAAGGATATTGTGATTCCGTTCGAAGTATTGACAGTTCCGGGTGAGTATTTCGGCGGGGCATACCCTGTATGCGCCCAATTTCAAGAGAAAGCCAAACGCATCGAAGCAGTGAAAAAGAATCTTGAATTGACTTTTGAACGCTGCATCGAAGTAGCCAAAAACCAAGTCGGGCGCGCCATCAATGCCGCCAAATCCATGTTTCCACATAAAGACCGTTCGGAAATACTGGCCATGTTCGAAGCCGACCATGACTTATTGCCAAAACGCTTAAGCCTCGAAGTGTATTCATGTACTGAAAACCATGCAACGGCCATACATGACAAACCCGAAGGCAGTTTATGGCTTAACGAATCTGCCCAAGTTTTACTTGAAATGGCCATCGAACAAAAAAACAAAATGACGAAGCTCATCGAAGCCAAGCACGAAGAAGATTATCTGAATCTTATGTACGACCGATACGCATATAGATTTTAAAAGGCAAAACGCTGCCGCCTACAAGTGCAGTGTATTGGATAAGGAAACACATCATGCAAATGCAAATTCAAGGCCAAATCATGGGCGTTAAACGCTTTAACGGCCAAATTGACGGCAAAACTTTTGATTATTGCCGCGTCATCGTGTCTACACCGCTGGACAGCAGCCAAGGCAACGCATTAGGCAGCTCGGCTACCGAATACGACTACGGCGGCTCCGTGAATTTCGAACAGTTCAAAAGTCTGTCATTCCCTTTTGAAGCCTCTTTGACGGTTGAATTGGTTACCAACGGCAAAAGCCAAAAACTCAAAATTTTAGGTTTTCAGCCTAAAACCCCAAACAAAGGCTAAAACATGACAATTACCCGCGTTTACATTGTTCAGTCACGGGAAACGGGCGACTTCCTTTATCCGTCTGATACGGGTGATGTCGGGCATACACCGTTTGTCAATGAAGCCGGTTATTTCTACGACCGAAACGAAGCGGTAGAAACTGCTTTAGAAGAAATCGGGGATAACTTTATTGTCTTCAGCTTTTTATCAGAATTTTAATTCAGGCTACAGGTGCGGTCTGAATAATAGCAAAAGCACCTATTTAATTTTGTTTAACTCACTAAAGGAAAACATCATGAAATTGATGAACACTTGCCGTAAATACGGCGCAAAACTGGCAGTAGTTGCTGCCGCTCCCTTGGCTCTGGCCACATCTGCCTATGCCGCTTTGCCCGAAGCCGCAAAAACAGGTATTGATTCAGCGAAAGCCGACGGCCTTGAAGCAGGCTGGTTGGTAGTCGGCGTATTTGCCGCCCTGTTCGTCATTGCCATCGTGAAACGCTTGTTGCGATAACAGGTAATTAAGATGTACTACCAAGTCGGGAATAAATGTCTTGAGCAAAGCCAAGCTGAAAACGTCTATTTCAGCTTGGTAGTACCTCAAATAACCCAAGATGGCAAAATCATCAAACCAGAGTACAACGGCACATTATGGAAACTGAACGGAGAGCCGATTAAAGCAGATTTGCCCAAATGCGATCCAGGCGAAAACCTCAAAAGCGGTTTGGAAACAGGCTGGCTTTTATTCGGCGTGATGGCGGCTGTGTATTTCGTATCCGTCCTAAAAAGGGTCTTGAGATGATGGACTTTTATTTCTATTTGGGACTGGCTGTACCTGTTTTAATAGGAGCGATTTTATTCAAGGATTGATACCTGATTAGGATAATGGCAAAATCCCAACTTTCTGCAACCGTTACGAAAGTTAGGATTTTTATGTTGAATTTGAATATTAATGAAGAGTATTTGGCAAAACGTAAATATAACCAATTAGACGAATATTACGGGATGTCTATGGCTTATATTTATTGTGATTTGATTGCACAAAATTCGCGTGTTGCCGGTTCTGATTTCTATGCTTTATCCAGGAATTTTTCGCATAGGTTTTTAGGGGCTTATTTGGAAATTAGGTTTCCTGATTACAGCATAGCTGTATATAAGATTGGTTCAGGAAATGACATTCTTTCATCAAAAGTATTCAGCGCTGATATTGAGTGCTTTAATTCTTTGTTCGAGTAGTGTTTTTGCTGCACAGACAAATTTTCAAATGGGAAATGGTGTAAATGCTAAAGTTGATGATGGTTTTAGGAATTTAATCAATAGAAGCTATACTCCACACTTTGAAAAATATGTATCAAAACAATCAGTATCTGCTGAAATATTTCATTCTTCTACCGGAGCTTCATCGGCTGCCCGAATCGGCGCAACCGTTGTAGCAACCGTCTCCCGCCCAACAGTCCTATCCAGAGCCTACGGTCTAGTCACTCAAGGCGCAAGAATAGCAGCCTCCAGTCGAGGCAATCTCTACATAGGCGGCGCACTGCTCGCCTACGAAGCCTATAAAGCCGTCAAAGGCGATCTAGAGTCAGAAGGCTACATAGCAGACGAAAGCGGAACATTCCTAAAAACCTATGATGACGCCCTATGTATTGTGACTTGGCAAGGGGACAAAAAGGTTTACTCAAACTGTCTGCCACTGGATTCGTCCTTAGTACGAGCTTTTGAAAAAGGCGGACAAAGCCAAAAAGAAGCCGAATTTTTGTTGAAAAGCAGAACAGAACGCGAAGCGCGTAAATATTTCGAGCAACTCAAATCCCGCGATCATTGGTACGACGGCTATATTTTCAAAGAATGCAAAATTGGATCAATCAATGCCCGTTGCAGTGTTGAAAAAAAAGTCGATGAAAGAACCCCGATAATTTTCGAACGTTTGCAAAACCGACAATCCGAAGTCCTCACCCCTGAAAAATTCCTCGAAATCGCCACACCCGCAATCGACCGCAATCCGACGCCGTTTGTGGAAGGCGCCGGGCGTCCTGATTATAGCGAAGGTGTCCAAGTTGCCCCCGGAACATCAGTAACCCTTGGCCCGGCGACAGGACAAGACGGCAGACCCTTCCAAATAACCATCAGCTTCACAACAGGCGCGGACGGCAACACAACCGCAACCGTCACCACAACCCCGCGCCCCGACCTCACACCGGGCAGTCCTGCCGCGCCAAAAAACAACCCAACCCCGACACCGGGCGAAAATGGCAAGCCAGGTTCACAACCCGACCCAAATCCCGACGGAAAGCCAGGTTCGCAACCCGACCCAACGCCTGACGGCAGTCCGTCCGATAAAACAAAACCAGACCCCGACGGCAGTCCAAGCGGTAAAGACAAACCTGATCCAAGTAATACCCCAGACGGCAAAGACGATCCAAAACCCGACGACAAGCCGAAAGAGGATGACAAACCAAAGCAAGATGGCGGGCTGTTGTGCGAAGTATTTCCGAACATCTTGGCATGCGACAAAATGGGCAAGCCCGAAGAAGGTATGTTTGACAGCATTACAATACCCCATATAACTGATGATACTACGTGGAATACCGACAACTTCCTACCGCCAAACGGCGTTTGTCCTCAACCCAAAAGCTTCAACATTTGGGGCAGACCGGTACAAATCAGCTACGAACCGCTCTGCGTATTTATGCAAAATATCCGTTTTGCTGTTTTACTCGGATTCATTATCATGTCCGCCTTTATCGTTTTCGGCTCTTTAAGAAAGGGATAATATGCCGCTGCTCGCCGGATTGATTCCTCTTTTGGGAATCCTGTTAAAAATGCTGATTGTCCGCATGATTATTGCCACCGGCTTAACTTTTGTTACCTACGCCGGTTATGTAATCGCATTGGGTAAATTCAAGGAATACACCTTAAATGCTTTTAACTCCATGCCTTCTGATATTCTCAATTTGCTGTTAATTGGCGGTTTTGGTGAAGGTTTGGGTTATTTGTTTGGCGCATTCTCTTTTTATATCGGCATGGCTGCCTTGAATAAACTGACTTTCGTTTCTCCCGCGGGGTAATTTATGATTTATCTTTTCACCGGCAACATGGGTACGGGCAAGACTTCGCGCGTCGTGTCCATGATTCTGAACAACGAAGACGGTTTGTTTAAGATGAAGCTTGAAGATGGCACTGAAGTAGACCGCCCGCTCTATTTCTGCCATATAGACGGCTTGGATAAACGTAAATTTAACGCGCATGAACTTACTGAAGAAGAAATCATGTCTGCACCGTTGCGCGATATTATTCCGCAAGGCGCCGTATTGATTGTTGATGAAGCACACTATACCTATCCTGTGCGCGCATCAGGTCGCCCCGTTCCGCCCTATATCCAAGAATTAACCGAACTCCGTCATCACGGCCATACGGTTATCTTGATGACCCAGCACCCTAGCCAGCTTGACGTATTTGTACGCAATCTCGTGTCAAAACATACCCATCTTGAACGCAAAGCCGTGGGTATGAAGCAGTATTCTTGGTATAAGTGTGTAACGACCCTTGATAATCCCGCCGGTGTAACAGGTGTTGAATCTGCGAGCTGGAAACCGCCTAAAGATGCCTTCAAGTATTACAAATCCTCAAGCCAACATCAGAAGTTTAAAAAGAATATTCCGCTTGCTGTTTGGGCTTTGATAGGTATATTTGCTTTCATGGCTTGGAAAGGCTACAACGTTTATCAAATTTATAAGCAAGGCACTGGCCAACAAGAACAGGTCGAACCACAGGAAGCAGCAGCCAGTCAGCCGCAAATGGAATTACCAACGGAATCAACCGAGCCAACGGCCAAAATTGATAACAGCCTAAACCCGACAGACTTTATCCCCAAGTTGGCAGAAAAACCCGAATCCAAACCGCTTTACGACAGCGTGCGCCAAGTTAAAACCTTTGAACGCTTGGCCGCCTGTATAGATGGCGGTAAAAGTGGTTGTACCTGTTATAGCGACCAAGGCACGGCTCTGAAAGAAGTGACTAAGGCAATGTGTAAAGACTACGTCAAAAACGGAATGCCATTTAATCCTTACAAAGACCCAAGCACGACAGCACAGGCAGCGCTTGCACCGCAAATCCCGCCGACGACGACAGAATCAAACCAAATACTGACAATGGGCGGCAAATCGCCACAGAATTTGATGTATGACGGCTATGTCGAAGCAGGATCGCAATTCCAACAGCGCGGCGGTATTGTTGGCACTAATTAATTGAGCTGCTTTTTACCGTGTTGATGAAGCACAAAAGGCGTAATCAACACGGTAAAAAGCAGCCACGGGGTGCGGGAACTCCCGCTTTTTTGAGTTTAAGCAATTTTATGTCTTCCGGAGACACCTAAAAATTCAAAAACAGACAAAAATCAGCTCAACCGGACGCAATAAAATGCCAAAGCCAAAACCCGCAAACCGTTTTAAAAAAGACGGTTTGCGGGTTTTTGTTTAGCGCAAAACAAAAGCCTGGGCGGTTTAGGCAGTAAAACGGCCAAAGTAAAAAGCTGGACAAAAGAAATGCCGAATCGCCCACTTATCCTAAAGATTGAATACCATCATAGCCGTGCAAACAGGCTGAATCATAAGGAAAATGCAATGAATGTAATAGGATTCGATATTTCCAAAGATACCATAGACGTAACTTTGCTTAGAACTAGCGGCCAATCAGACTATATTAAAATAGCTAACGCTTGCGAAGGCTTCGAAAAACTAAATGACTGGATACGATCAAAACGTATCCGCAAAATAAGTATTAGCATGGAAGCAACTGGCATTTATTACGAAGAAGCTGCTGACTATTTCAGTGCAATTTATCAAGTCTTCGTTATAAATCCTCTGAAAATTAAAGACTACTCAAAAAGCCAGTTTAGCCACACAAAAACCGATAGAGCCGATTCAAGGCTCATAGCAGAATACACAAAACGCCATTTAGATAAACTTACACCGTTCAAGCCGTCTGAAAACCCAACCCTGTATAAACTGATAAGCCTGCTCCAGCAACTCAAACAACAGCAAAACGAAAGTCAAAACAGACTGCACGCCGCAAAAGATACCTTTATTCGTGCCACACACGAAGAAATCATATTGCTCTTGGCCAAACAGATAGACCAAACGGCCAAGCGAATAGACCTGATGATTCAGCAACAAGATAGCCTGAATACGCATTACAAAAATCTGCAAACAATTCCCGGTATAGGCAAAGATACCGCCGCAATCTTGCTCCGTCATCTCACAGACAAACAATTTAAGACGGCTAACCAATTCGTATCATTCGCCGGATTAAGTCCGCTAATTGAACAATCAGGAACCAGCGTCAATAAAAAAGGCAGATTAAGCCGCTATGGTCACCGCCGGCTTAAACGCGCCTTGTTTATGCCCGCGCTTGTCGCCTATCGCATTAAAGCCTTTCCTAAGTTAGTTCAAAACTTATCTCATAAGCCTAAAATGGTTGTCATAGTTGCTTTGATGCGTAAACTTGCCAAAATCGCCTACTACATCCATAAAACACAAAAGCCGTTCGAAAAAATGCGCTATCAAACAGCTTAACGAAAACAAACAAAAGAAAACGGCTGCCGTAAAAGCAGCCGTGGCTTGTTGCATTCGATGGAAAGGCAATAAATAAATATTAAATGAAAACAATCAAATATAAAATAAATCGAAATTTATATTTGACAATGCGATATACCATCTTTTGTATTCCTTAATCTCACATCCCTCAGAATTCGCAAGTAAAGCGGTAGAATTTTTCGGCAGTCGAACCGATTTTTATTTTATGCCATTTTAACTCTTCGACCGGCAAGATTTCGTATGCACTGAGTTTACCCTTGCTGTCAAAAAATGCGCTCTCTTCATATGAGATTTCTTTGTTTTTGCAGTCGATTTGGAATTTAAAACGGGTTTTGACGTAATCCTTGCCAATGATTCGACTCCTGCCGTTTATCGTTTCGTTCGGAATAATCGGCTTAGGTTTTTCGTAACGTATTTCTATTATCGAATTCCCCGGAGAAAGTGAACGGACGAGTGTGTTGCCGTATATGGATTTTCCTTGGGCGGGGTCGGAGTGGATTAGTCGCCAGTATTCAGGTTTGTTGTAGCTTGTTTTTTCCGCATAAACGGGCAGCGTGAACAAGATGAGTGGGATGCAAAGGGCGATTTTGTTCATAATCGAATTTTTTATAAACAGGCTGTCTGAAAATCCGTATCGGTGGTTTTTCAGACAGCCTTTATGTCTTTCGGCCATACTTCATCATTATTGTCCGCGTAAAAACAGTGCGTCCAGTTCTTTTAGCGTCAGTTTCACCCAGGTCGGGCGGCCGTGGTTGCATTGGTTGCTGCGCGGGGTGTTTTCCATGTCGCGCAGGAGGGCGTTCATTTCGGGCAGGGTGAGCTGGCGGCCGGCGCGGACGGAACCGTGGCAGGACATGGTGGCGAGGATGTGGTTTTCGTGTTCTTCGATGGTTTGGCTGCTGCCGACTTGGGCGAGTTCGCCCAATACGTCTTTGGCAAGCGAGACGACATCGGCTTTGCCGAGCATGGCGGGGACGGCGCGGACGGCGAGGGTGTTGCCGCCCATGTCGGACAGTTCCAGACCAAAGCCTGCCAGTGCGTCGGCGTGGTCGGCGAGGGCGGCGCATTCTTCGTGGGACGCGGCGAAGGTAACGGGGATGAGCAGGCGTTGGCTTTGCAGGTTGCCGTTTTCTTGCCGCTGGCGTTTCATTTTTTCGTAGTTGACACGCTCGGCGGCAGCGTGCATGTCGATGAGCAGCAGGCTGTCTTCGGCTTGGGCGAGGATGTAGATGCCTAATAATTGGGCGATGGCGAAGCCGAGCGGCGGCAGTTCGGGTTTGGGGTCGTCTGAAAAGCTGCGTGCGGGGTTTTCAGACGACGTGGCGGATGTGCTGCCGAAGCGGGCTTGTTCGAATTGTGCCAGCTCTATGTCCGCTTCATCGGCTGCGGTGTTTTTGAAGAGTTCGGCGTAGGTGTTGAGGGCGGCGCGGCTTTCGCGCAGGGATAGGCTGCGCTGTTGCGGCGCGCGTGCTGCCTGATAGGGCATGGGGGCGGTTTTGCCGGAGCTGAAGGCGTTGCGCGGTTCGGAAGCGTGTGCGCTGGGTGCGGCGGCGAAGATGTTTTCAGACGACGCGGTCGGGTTTTGGAGAAACTGATGATGCTCGTTTTCAGACGACGTTGCCGTGGGACGGATGCCGGTGATTTCGTGCAACACTTCGCCTGCGTTGCCGACGCTTTCGGTCAAGTCGGCGCGGGTGTCGGCGAGGGCTTTGTTGAGGGTGTGGAACACGAGTTGGTGTACCTGCTGGCTGTCGCGGAAGCGGATTTCGGTTTTGGTGGGGTGGACGTTGACGTCGACGGCTTCGGGCGGCAGGTCGAGGAAGAGGACGAAGGCGGGGGTGAGGGCGTTGTGCAATACGTCGCGGTATGCCTGTTTGACGGCGTGAAGCATGACTTTGTCGCGCACGAAGCGGTGGTTGACGAAGCAATATTGTTTGTCGGTTTTGCCTTTGGCGAAGGTGGGTTTGGCGATGGCGCCGTAGAGCCGCAGCGCGCCGTTGCCGCTGTCGATTTCTAAAGATGCCGCCTGAAAGTCTTCGCCGACGATGGCGGCTATGCGTTCGTGCAGGCTTTGGGCGGGGAGTTTGAACACTTGTTTGCCGTCGCGTTTGAGCGAGAAGGCAATGTGCGGATGTGCCAGCGCGAGGCGTTCGAGCATGGTGGCGCAGTGGGCGTATTCGGTGTTTTCGGATTTGAGGAACTTGCGCCGCGCGGGGGTGTTGAAGAAGAGTTCGGCAGCTTCGATGGTGGTGCCGACAGGATGGGCGGCGGCGGTGGGGTTGCTGAGTTTGCCGTCTTCGGCTTTGACTTGGGTCGCGTGCGCGCTGCCGTCTTGGCGGCTGGTCAGGATCAGGCGGCTGACGGAGGCGATGCTTGCCAAGCCTTCGCCGCGAAAGCCCATGCTGGCGACATGCTCCAAATCGTTTAAGGTTTTGATTTTACTGGTGGCGTGGCGGTGGAGTGCGAGTTCGATGTCGTCGGGGTGGATGCCGCCGCCGTTGTCGCTGACGCGGATGAGGCGGATGCCACCGCCTGCCAGCTCGACTTCAATCGCCGTCGCGCCTGCGTCTATGCTGTTTTCGACGATTTCTTTGAGGGCGTTGGCGGGGCGTTCGACCACTTCGCCGGCGGCGATTTGGTTGACGAGGTGGTCGGGCAGGGCGGCGATTCGGGACATGGGTTTCTTCCGTTTTCAAACTGGCGGGTATTATAGCAAAAGGTCGTCTGAAAACCGGAATCGGGATTTCAGACGACCTTTTGAAATTTAACTGCCGTTTTACAGGATACTTGTAGCCTTGCTTTGTCTTATTTGAGATTCTCCAACAATTTTTCCCCATCAGTAATCTGAGATAATGTTTGAGCAAAAGGAAAAGAACGTCCCAAAATGGATTTAACCTGTCTTGCTTTGATTGGATTTTGACTTAAATCGACAAAATGTTCCAGTTTTTGAAAAAATGTTTTATTATCAACACCATAATGATGGGTTTTCTCTACAATTCCTGTTGCTTGACCATATGCAACAATTCCTTGTCCGGAGGCGTATAGGAATACATAGTCTCCTTTTTTAATCCGACAGATTTTTTCTTTGTAGCCATCTTCAAATGCAGCAGCTACTTGGTTTGTCATCATGAAATTATGGTCTTCCAAGTCGTTGGCACTATTAGTATTTAATAAGAAATATCGTGTTGTAGTTGAATTATCAAATTCTTCGTCTTTTTGTTTGTCAATCATTCGTTTGTTCTCCCAGTCTTGAATAATGAATTCTTGAATTAAATCATTAATGATGTCTTGGCGGGTTGTTTCCCAAGCATCGGCAAGCTCTTGCAAAATCAAATCATCTTTAATGGATAAACGTAAACTCAACGTAATCTTATTTTGATTTCGTTGGTTATATATTTCTGTGCGGCGGTCGATATAGCTGTTGGACATAATTATATCCTTTTGTTTTTAGAGTTAAATAAAATATCAGGAGGAGAATATCCTTTTTGATGATGAGTATTATGCTATATTCGTATTTTGAATGCAATAAAAATTATTCTTAAATTATTTCATAATTATTATATTATTATTTTTATTTGAAATAAATTATAGTAATATAGTGGATTAAATTTAAATCAGGACAAGGCGACGAAGCCGCAGACAGTACAGATAGTACGGAACCGATTCACTTGGTGCTTCAGCACCTTAGAGAATCGTTCTCTTTGAGCTAAGGCGAGGTAACGCCGTCCTGGTTTAAAGTTAATCCACTATAATTTTCATGGGAGGTTGGCTGAATCAGGTAATTTATAGCAAAAGGTCGTCTGAAAACCGGAATCGGGACTGAACTGCACCCCAAAAGTTGGACACATCCCCTCCAACTCACAAGGTGCAGTTTTTTTATGAGCAAATATACATTACACTTCAAATACCAAGCCGTACTCCACTACCTGCATATACGCAGCCAACAACGTACCGCAGACCACTACGGCATTTCCCGAACCCACCTGAGACGATGGATACGCGCCTATCAAGAAGGCGGTATCGGCGCACTCGAACATCCCCAATCCAAAACCATGCCCCAACACCGCAAAAACCCCTTCATCGCAGATAAACCCGACCAAGAAAAAACACAGGCAGAGCTTATTGAAGAACTGTGCTATATGCGCGCAGAGGTCGCCTACCTAAAGGAGTTAAAAGCCCTCAGCCAAAAGCAGACCGCAAAGGACAAAGCCAAACCGTCCAAACACTGAGGGCGCAACACCCGCTCAAATACCTGCTGCACATCGCAAACCTGCCCAAAAGCAGCTTTTACTACCATCACCAAGACCGACCCGATCCCGAAGCAGCCGACAAAGCCCTCCTTGTCGAAACCTACCGGCGGCATAAAGGACGCTACGGACAAAGGCGCATTGCCGCAGCATTGGGTTGGAACCGCAAAAAAGTGGCGCGGTTGATGAAGCAGATGGAACTGAAAGCCCTCATACGGGCGAAAAAAGCCTACCGCCATCCCGCCATGGGCGAAATATCGGAACACCTCCTCAAACGCCGGTTCAAAGCCCGAAAGCCCAACGAAAAATGGCTGACCGACGTTACCGAACTCAAAGGGAAGGACGGCAAACTGTACCTCTCGCCAATCTTGGACTTGTTCAACCGCGAGATCGTCGCCTACGCCATGAGCCGCAGAGCCGACAGCGAAATGGTGAAGGAAATGCTCGAAAAAGCCGCCCCCCGTCTGACTGCTAAAGGAACGATGCTGCATTCGGACCAAGGCGTGCTGTACCGTACGTCGGGATATAGGGAATTGCTTGCGGAGTATTCCATGGTTCAAAGCATGTCGCGAAAGGCGAACTGTTGGGACAATGCGCCGATGGAAAGCTTCTTTGCGGTGTTAAAGACGGAGTGTTTCTATAACGCAGGTGAATTGACGGTAGATGAATTGATGAAGCAGATAGATGACTATATGGATTACTACAACCGGGAGCGTTGCAGTTTGAAATTGAAAAAGCTGAGTCCTGTCGCATACAGAACCCAGCTTGCACAGAGCGCCTGAATAGGCTTTTATGAGTGTCCAAGATTTGGGGGCCAGTTCAAACTTCAGACGACCTTTTGATAAGACGGGCGGTTTATTTGTTTTCTGCTTCTTCAAAGCCGACGACTTCCAAGCCGAAGCCGGTCAGTCCGGTGAAGGCGGAGGGCTGTCCTAACACGCGCAGTTTGCCGACGTTGAGGCCGGCGAGGATTTGTGCGCCGATGCCGTAGCTTTTGCTGTCCCATTTGTAGGCTTGGTTGGCGCCTTTGGGCAGGGTGCGGTCGAGCAGGGTGGCGCCGTCTTCGGTGCGGTGCAGGAGGATGACGACGCCGCTTTCGGCTTGCTGGATGCGTTCAAGGGCTTTGGGCAGCGACCAGGAATGGCGCGGGTTGGCTTGGATGAAGTCCATGACGCTGAAGGGTTCGTGTACGCGGACGAGGGTTTCGGTGTCGGCGGTGGGCTTGCCTTTGACGAGGGCGAGGTGGGTTTCGCCGGAGAGTTTGTCGACGTAAACGTGTTGCTGGAATTCGCCCCACGGGGTTTGTACGGGGGCGTTGCCCATGTCTTCGAGCAGGCTTTCGGTGCGGCTGCGGTATTCGATAAGGTCGGTAATCGTGCCGATTTTGAGGTTGTGTTCTTCGGCGAACTTCATCAGCTCGGGCATACGCGCCATGGTGCCGTCGTCGTTGATGATTTCGCAGATGACGGCGGCGGGGATTAGCCCGTTCATTTGTGCCAAATCGACGCCGGCTTCGGTGTGTCCGGCGCGTACTAGGACGCCGCCTTTTTGCGCACGCAGCGGGAAGATGTGGCCGGGTTGGACGATGTCTTCGGGTTTGGCGGTCGGAGAGACGGCGGTTTGGATGGTCAGGGCGCGGTCGGCGGCGGAAATGCCGGTGGTGATGCCTTGCGCCGCTTCGATGGAAACGGTGAAGTTGGTGCCGTATTGCGCGCCGTTTTTCTGGGTCATCATGGGCAGGCCGAGCCGCTCGACCATGCTGCCTTCCATCGGCAGGCAAACCAGTCCGCGCGCGTGTTTGATCATGAAGTTGATGGCTTCGGGGGTGACGAACTGCGCCGCCATCAGCAAATCGCCTTCGTTTTCGCGGTCTTCCGCGTCGGTGATGATGACCATTTTGCCGGCTTTGATGTCGGCGAGGATTTCGGGGATGGAGGAAATGTGGGGCATGGTGCGTCTTTCTTGATGGTCGGGTTGGGCTGTGGCGTGTTCTTGATCCAGCCACATGGCGGGCATTTGCGCCGCCTGTTCGATTTTGCGGGCTTTTTTCTCGCCAAAGGATTTGTTTTTCAGAAGGGCGGACAATTCGCCTTGGTTGATGGCGATGGCTTCGGCAAAACGGGTTTGCTGGCCGCCGTATTTGTCCGCTATCCATTGCCGCAGGTTGCGGCGGCGCAGGTCGGTGGTGTTCATGATATGTGGTGTGGCTGAAAGGATGTAGGCGATTGTAGTCTTGTCTTTACCAAAAGGCAAACTGTGTTTGACGGCAGATTTTTATTACTTTTTGGTAATGTTTCGATAGAAGGTCGTCTGAAAAACAAAAATGGCGTTTTCAGACGACCTTTGCTTGAAATCTGAACATTTGAAAGAATATGGGCGTTATAGTGGATTAAAATAAAAATGAGACAAGGCGGCAACGCCCGCCGTGTACGGGTAGTACATAAGGGCGTTGGCAACGCCGTATCATTGCAATTTTAATCCACTATAAGTTTAACGCAACCGAAAAGGGTCTAACCTGATGAAAATGGTTTACCGATTGATTTTAATATCTATTTTTTGTGCGCTCGCAGCGGCGGGCGGCTGGTTTTATGCCCAGCACCGCAACGACAACGCCCATGAAGCGATTTCGCGCGAAGGCGTTTTGATGCAGATTAAGCAGATGAACCGCTTGGAAAGCACGGCTTTTTACATCGATACCATCATCCGCACCGAGAAAAAAGGCGACTGGCGCAGATTGTGGCAGGACTCGCAAAGCGGTCTGTTTATCGTGCGCGGCAAAGTGTTGGCGGGCTTGGATTTGGACAAACTTCACGCCGACAACGTCAATATCGTGGACGGAAAAGTCCTCATCAGCCTGCCGCCCGTAGAAATCCTCAGCGTCGATTTGGAAAATATCGAGGTGTACGACATCCAAACCGGCTCGTTCAACCTTTTGCCCGTGGATAAGGCAGTGTTCAAAACCGTGCAGGACGAAGCCAAAAAACAAGTCCTCGCCAGCGCGTGTAAAGCCCAGATTTTGGATCACGCCAACCGCCAGGCGCAAACGCAGCTTGAAAACCTGTTTGCCCTGACGCAGACGCAGGTATCGGTTTATCCGGCGGCAGTGGGGCAGTGTAAATAGCGGCAGTGCAAAACAAGGCTTAGGCGCCGAATACAAACAAGGTCGTCTGAAAACGAAAGCAGCGGGTTCGCCAAATCGTTTTCAGACGACCTTTTGTTCAGCGTCGATACGCTTTACATCAAGCGCGCGGTTACATCATCCAAGCGTTAAAGATAATCATCGATATTCGGGCTTCTGCCGAACACGGCTTCATGCGCCTGACTGATGGTCAGCCGGTTGAATATCAGCCGCTGGGTTTGGTCGCCGTCGATAATCCTTACCCTGCCTTCCAATTTCGGCGCGTCGTGGTGAAAAGTATTTTTAAACGCAAGCCAGCGGTCGGTTTGCAGGTGGACGACGGCAAACATATCGTGCGAAATATTCACGCCGACGCTGATGAGTTTCGGCGAAGCCTGAAGGCAGAAACTGCTGTCGCCGAACAGGCACAGCCCCTCGTTTTCGGCATAGCGGAACAGCTCGATTTTCACCGCATCGGGTTCGGCGAATATGGTGCAAAACAGCCGCTCAAACAGCGACGGCTGCGCCACGCCTTCGCTCAACATGCCGTAAAGCCCCGCCAGCCAATCGACATAGCCGAGAAACGAAAAACGGTAGTTTTGCATGATGGCTTCGATGCGGCTCGGATCGCGCTTGCTGATCAGGCGCACAAACTCAAACCCGACCTCCGGCAGCCGCGCCCGAACGGCCTCATGCAGACGGTGGGCGAACAGGTTTTTATGGTTGTGCGGATTGCGCAGGATGCCGAGGAATTTCAGCCGCAATATCCGCCACAATGCTTCGGGAACTTTGACCGTATCGGGTTCGCCCGTTTTCAGACGGTATTCGGGCAACGTGCGCAAGTGGTTGCAGGCTTCTTCGTAGCCGCTTTCGTGGCGGTTGAACCAGCTTTCCAAATTGTACTGGTTGGCGGTGTTTTCGACGAAAGTCAGCGTGTAGAGGTTTTTCGCCGCCAGATTGCCGATGATGTTGACACTCGCCGCCGCACCGCGATTTTCGTTCCCGCCGCGAACCTTGTCGCCGGAACGGAAGCGTCGGGCGGCAGCCGGTTCGCGGAACATGGACAAAGGCAGCTTGTAAACATTCTGATTCTGCGGACTAACCTGCGGATTATGCGCGTGCTGCCGCTGCTCGGTCTGGGCGATATAGTGGTGTTCCTTGGTCGGATTCGCCGTCAACAGCGCATAAGGCTTTTCGCCGCATTCGGAAAATTCGCAATCACTGAGGATAAAGGCTTGTCGGGTCATGGTGTCGGAGGAGGTCGTCTGAATGTGCCGATTATAGTGGATAGGGAGCTAAGGGGGATTATACGGAATGATGGCGGCGAGTTTGGTCTTTATACGCAAAAGGACGCAAAGAGGTCGTCTGAAAACAAATGAGATTTTTGCAAAAAAGACTTTCCCCCAGTAGCCGAAATCCACACACAGATTTTCGGCTGTTTCCACCCCTAATCGCTCCTGATTCTACCTAAATATCCCCTTAACTCTCCCCGGATACCCGATAATCAGGCATCCTAGTCATCTTTGTAGACAGCAACAGACACACTTAGCCTGTTGGCGGCTTTCAACAAGTTCAGACACATCGCCTTCAGATGGCTTTTAAATATAATGGGTATTGTCTCAATTATTCTTTATTAATTTTAGATATTGTTATAGTTTATCTAGCTTATGTTTTTTAATAAATTTTATATAGGTCAACAAAATTAATATGACTAGAATATCAAAAATAATGAAAATAGATAATATTTGAGTTATATCATAGGTTATGGTTAGTATGTCTTCGATAGCATTCATCATTTCTATCTTGTATTTAATTGTTAAATAAACATTTAAAATATAAGCTATTTGATAAATAAGAACTAATGAAACAGAAAATTTTATTAATATCTTGCCTAAGGTACTCATTTTAATTTCCTATTTATAGTAGATTAACTTTAAATCAGGACAAGGCGACGAAGCCGCAGACAGTACAGATAGTACGGCAAGGCGAGGCAACGCCGTCCTGGTTTGAAGTTAATCCACTATATTTTTATTCATAAATGAAATGTTGTGTGGTAGTCAATGCAGAAAAGAATAGTAAGAAGACATAAAGGTCGTCTGAAAACGAATATAGCAGAATCCGCTAAATCGTTTTCAGACGACCTTTTCTTTAAAGCCGAATCAAATCAGCCTGCCGGTTAACCCAAAGCCTTCCTTGCTCCGGCAAAGAGGCGGTACCAGCCGGACAGTTCCGTCCAGTCTTCCGGTTTCCAGCTCATTTGTGCGGCGCGGTACACGCGTTCGGGGTGGGGCATCATGATGGTAACGCGGCCGTCGGCGTTGGTAACGCCGGCGATGCCTTGCGGCGAGCCGTTGGGGTTGAGCGGGTAGGTTTGGGTGACTTGGTTTTGTCCGTCGACGTATTGCAGCGCGATGCCGAGGCCGTCTGAAATTTTGCCGCCGTGAAGCGCGAAGTCGGCGCGGCCTTCGCCGTGGCTGACGACGACGGGCAGGCTGGAGCCTTGCATTTCGTTCAGGATCAGGGAGGCTGATTTGGGGACGTGAACCATGCTCAGGCGCGCTTCGAACTGTTCGCTCAGGTTGCGTTTGAACTTCGGCCAGCCTGCCGTGCCGGGGATGATTTCGGCGAGGTTGCTGACCATCTGGCAGCCGTTGCACACGCCCAATGTCAGCGTGTTCGGGTCGGCGAAGAAGGCGGCGAACTGGTCGCGCAAGGCGGGGTGGAACAGGATGGATTTCGCCCAGCCTTCGCCCGCGCCGAGTACGTCACCGTAGCTGAAGCCGCCGCACGCCGCCAGCATTTTGAAGTCGGCAAGGTGGACGCGGCCTGCCATCAGGTCGGACATATGCACGTCGTAGGCATCGAATCCTGCGCGTGTGAACGCGGCGGCCATTTCGATTTGCCCGTTCACGCCCTGTTCGCGCAGGATGGCGATTTTGGGTTTCGCGCCGCTGTTGACGAACGGCGCGGCGATGTCTTCGTTTACATCAAACTTCGCGTCGGCAAACAATGCGCTGCGTTCGTTGTCGCCAATCAGGGCGAACTCGCTGTCGGCGCAGGCGGGGTTGTCGCGCAGGCGTTGGATGGCGTGGCTGGTTTCCTGCCATGCGCGTTGCAGGTCGGCGCGGGTTTGGTCGAACAGAGTTTCATCAGCAGCAGTGATTACAAGACGGTCGGATGTCGGATTGATTGTGCCAATATAATGGCTGGCAAATTTTCCTATCTTGCGCGGAGAGAAGCCACCCTTGTTTACAAAAAATTCTTTCTTGTCAAACTGCTTGAGTACATAGTCAGTATCTTCTGCACGAACCTGCAAAACTGCACCAAGCTCTTCGTTAAACAGCGAACGGATTATGTTTTCTTTGGTAGAGATGATAGAACCAGCATTAACAAGGCTTAGGTCGTGGTCAATCTGGGCAGGTGTATAGGTTGCTATCATGGTTGCAAAAAGTATGCTTCCTAATGTGATATCCAACCCGCAACGCCCCGCAAACGCCATTTCCGCCAGCGTTGCAAACAAGCCGCCGTCGCTGCGGTCGTGATACGCCAAGAGTTTGTCTTCGGCGACAAGCTGTTGAATCACGCTGTAAAAGGCTTTCAGACGACCTGTATCGTCCAAATCGGGCGCGTCGCCACTCATATTGTTGTACACCTGACCGAACGCCGAGCCGCCCATGCGTGCTTTGCCGAAGCCCAAATCGATAAACAGCAATACGCTGTCTTCGACGTTTTTCAACTCGGGCGTAACGGTTTTGCGCACGTCTTTGACAGGTGCGAACGCGGAGATAATCAGGCTCAACGGCGAGACGACGGATTTTTTCTCTTCGCCGTCTTGCCAAACGGTTTTCATCGACAGGCTGTCTTTGCCCACGGGGATGCTCAAATCCAATGCCTGACAGGCTTTAGAAACCGCTTCGACGGTGCGGTAGAGTTTTTCGTCTTCGCCTTCGTTGCCGCACGCCGCCATCCAGTTGGCGGAAAGCTTGATATTGCCGATGCCGCCGATGTTGACCGCCGCGATGTTGGTGATGGCTTCGCCGACGCACATTCTGCCCGAGGCAGGCGCGTCAAACAGGGCGACGGTCGGTTTTTCACCCATAGACATCGCTTCGCCGCGATAGGTGTTGAAGCCCATCATGGTAACGGCGCAGTCGGCTACGGGGGTTTGGTATTTGCCGACCATTTGGTCGCGGTGGGTCATGCCGCCGATGCTGCGGTCGCCGATGGTAATCAGGAAGTTTTTGGCGGCAACGGCAGGCAGGCGCAGAACGCGGTAGGCGGCTTCGGTGATGTCGATATTGCCCGCGTTAAACGGTTTTTCAGACGACCTCACGGTTTTGTCGCTGCGTGTGGTTTTGGGCGGTTTGCCGAGTAAGACGTTCAGCGGCAAATCGACGGGGTTGTTGGAGAACAAATCGTCGCGTACTTTCAAATGACCGTCGTCGGTCGCCGTGCCGACCACGGTAAACGGGCAGCGTTCGCGTTCGCAGATGGCGCGGAAGGTATCCAAATCTTTTTCCAAAATCGACAACACATAACGCTCTTGCGATTCGTTGCACCAGATTTGCAGCGGGTTGAGGCCGTGCTCTTCCAGCGGCACTTCGCGCAGCTTGAATACCGCGCCGCGTCCGGCATCGTTAACGAGTTCGGGGAAGGCGTTGGACAGGCCGCCCGCGCCGACGTCGTGGATGGAGATAATCGGGTTTTGGTCGCCGAGCTGCCAGCAGCGGTCGATCACTTCCTGCGCGCGGCGTTCGATTTCAGGGTTGCCGCGTTGTACGGAGTTGAAGTCCAAAGACGCGTCATTTGTACCGGTATTCATCGAAGAAGCCGCGCCGCCGCCCAAGCCGATGAGCATGCCCGGACCGCCCAGTTGGATCAGCAATGCGCCTTCGGGGATTTCGTCTTTATGCGTCTGCTGCGCCTGAATGCTGCCCAAGCCGCCGGCAATCATAATCGGTTTGTGGTAGCCGCGAACCTGACCGTCAAACTTCTCTTCAAAAGTGCGGAAGTAGCCCAAGAGGTTCGGGCGGCCGAATTCGTTGTTGAACGCCGCGCCGCCGATAGGGCCTTCAATCATGATGTCCAACGGCGAGGAAATATGTTCCGGCTTGCCGTAGTCTAGTTCCCACGGCTGTTTGAGGTCGGGAATGTTGAGGTTGGAGACGGTAAAGCCGGTCAAGCCCGCTTTAGGGCGCGAACCTTTGCCCGTCGCGCCTTCGTCGCGGATTTCGCCGCCCGCGCCCGTTGCCGCGCCTGCAAACGGCGCGATGGCGGTCGGGTGGTTGTGCGTTTCCACTTTCATGATGATATGCGTGTCTTCCTCGTGGAAACGGTAACCTTGGTTTTCCGCCGCATTCGGATAGAAACGCTCAATTTTTGCGCCTTCGATCACGGACGAATTGTCTTTATAGGCAACGACCGTGCCTTCGGGATGCGCGTTGTGCGTGTCGCGTATCATGCCGAAGAGCGATTTCTGCTGCTTTTCGCCGTTGAGGATGAAATCGGCGTTGAAAATTTTGTGGCGGCAGTGTTCGCTGTTTGCCTGCGCGAACATCATCAGCTCCACATCGGACGGATTGCGCTGCAAAGCCTGATAGTTTTCAACCAGATAATCGATTTCGTCGGCGGAGAGTGCCAAACCCATTTCGGTATTGGCTTTAACCAAAGCCTCTTTACCGCCGCCTAAAACATCAACGGTAGAGAAAGTTTCGGATTCGAGATGGTGGAATAATTTGGAGGCCATCTGAAAATCGGGCAGCACAGATTCGGTCATGCGGTCGTGCAGCAAAGCCGCCCATTGCTGTTTCTGTTCATCATTCAGACGACCTTCCAGCCATACCGCCATGCCGCGTTCGATGCGCTCTATGCCTTCCAAACCGCAGTTTTCCGCGATATTGGTCGCCTTGGAAGCCCACGGCGAAATCGTGCCCAAACGGGGCGTTACCAAAAATAAATGCAAGCCCTCGCGCGCTTCGGGCGTTTCTTTAACGCTTTGCGCCGCCAACAAGGCTTGCAGTTTTTCAACAGTCGCGGCATCCAGTGCTTTCTCGCTGCCGACGAAATACCAAAATTCGCTTTTCAGTTTCACTTCGGGCAGGCCGAGTGCGGCCGCTTTTTGCAAGAGTTTTTCAACACGGAAATCGGAAAGGGCGGTAACGCCGCGCAAG
The DNA here is from genome assembly GCF_022749495.1 of Neisseria macacae ATCC 33926. NCBI lineage: Bacteria > Pseudomonadati > Pseudomonadota > Betaproteobacteria > Neisseriales > Neisseriaceae > Neisseria > Neisseria macacae. The sequence goes on from NZ_CP094241.1 coordinate 889,251, forward strand.
GGCAAAACAACAGACATGATTCAGCTCTCAAATGCGGTTGGGAAAGGCTGTATTATACGCCGAATGGGTCTGGGTTGCTTGGTAATTTAGGTGAAAATGTTGACAATTTTTCAGACGACCTGCGCTGGGTGGGGCGGAAGGGTCGTCTGAAAAATCTTGATCGAAGCCTATGCAATACTCTGATTTAAATTGATTTTGCAGGGATTTAAATCAAAGGATTATAGGCTGATTTGAAAAAAGCCGATGGCGGTTTACGGAAGGTTTATTCCAAAAATTTATCGTTTATTCTTTTGATAAATCGGCATGAGTTCAGGCAGCATTCTGCGGATGGCGTTGATGCGCGTCTGATTGGCCGGGTGGGTGGACAAAATCGCAATGGACGAGCTGCCTTCAAGTTTGCTCATCTTTTCCCAAACGCTGATGGCAGCCTCCGGATTGTAGCCCGCCTGAGCCATCAAACGTACGCCGCCTGCGTCCGCTTCGCTTTCCTGATGGCGCGAAAAGGGCTTGGAAGCAAGTAAATCCGTACCCAATCCGACGATATTGGCATCGACTCCTGATGCGCCCGCTAAAATAGAACCGCCCAATCCCGTCAGCACTTGGCCGCCAATTGCTTTTTTGCCATGTTCCAGCAGGGCATGGGTCATCTCGTGACCGATAACGGCGGCGATTTCGTCGTCCGTCAATTTCAAACGCTCGACCATGCCGGTGTACATCGCCATTTTGCCTCCGGGCATTGCCCAGGCGTTCAATTCATTGCCGCGGAAAACATTCATCTGCCAATTGAAAGGTGTGCCAGTTTGGTTGGCCTGGTTGGCATAGGGTTTCAGGCGTTCGAATACGGCTTTGATACGGCGCGAAGTGTGGGAAGTGTTGTCCAAAACGCGTTGCGACTGCGCTTGCTGTACCACTTGCGAATAGTTTTTGGCGGCGGCCTCGTTGAGCGATGCCGTATCGTATCCCACCATATCGGCAACGGAAGTACAGCCGGTCAAAGCCATAATGGCTCCCAGCTGCATCAACTGTTTTTTGTATATTTGTTTGTTCGGCATTTGCATCTCCTAATATTGTTAAAATCAAGATTCTTCAATCGGATTGCATGCGGTATTTCTGCACATCATATAAAAAATGCCGCCTGATTTTCAGACGGCATAACAAATATTTTAAGAGCGGCGCTGCAACATCCAAGATTCGATCTTGCGCGCGTCGTTGACTCGGGTTGTCGAAGTCGGCGAGTTCAGCAATACGATGGTAATCGGTTGGTTTTGGACATTCGCCTTAACCACCATCGAACGTCCTGCTTCGCGGATATAACCGGTTTTTTGAAGCTCGATGTTCCAGCTGCCTTCGCGGACGAGGGCGTTGGAGTTTTTATAGTTTTGTCGGCCGTTTGCCGTCCAAACCGAGCCGTAGTTGGAGGTCGTGTTTTTGCGGATAAGCGGATATTTGCTCGCTGCGGCGACCATGCGGTTCAAATCGTTGGCGGTTGATACGTTTTGGAAATTCAGACCGGTAGGTTCGTAGAAACGGCTGCTGTGCATGCCCAGGCTTTGCGCTTTGGCATTCATGGCGGCAACAAACGCTGACATACCGCCTGGATAGGTACGGCCCAGCGCGTGTGTTGCGCGGTTTTCGCTGCTCATCAGGCTCAGGTGCAGCAATTCGCCGCGCGTCAGCGTCGTGCCGACGGCAAGGCGGCTGCCTGTACCTTTCAGACGGTCGATTTCGTCGGAGGTGATGGTAATGCGTTCGTTCATATCCAAACGTGCGTCCAAGACGACCATCGCGCTCATCAGTTTGGAAATGGACGCAATCGGCATCACGCGGTCTGCGTTTTTCTGATACAGGATTTCGCCTGTTTTGTTGTTAAAAATCAGGGCGGACTGCGATGTCAAAAGCGGCCCCGCCATCATCGCCTGAGCCTCGATTTTTTGTGCGTGGCTTAATGCGAAAGCTTCCATCGGGTCATTTTGGGTTGGAAAATTTTGTTCCAAAAATTGACCCAAAACGTCCATATCGTCTGCAGCGGCAGGGGCGGCGGCGACAGTCAACGCCATACCCAAACAGGCGGCACTCAGTGTTTTATAAAATTTCATAACCGACATACTTCAACCAGTAGAATTTAAGACAATTGAATTATTAAAGGAGATATTTTGCTTAAAATACAACAAAATGTAAAGTTTAATATGGCTTTTTTGCGTTTGTTTGCATCTTTTTCCCAAATTGGAAACAATCTTAAGGATGGGAAATTGTGGCGTGTTGCCACGCGTCGGAGGGTCGTCTGAAAACCTTACGCCCAACAGCTTGCCATACGGTATTTGATAAACCTTAAGATACTGATTATACTTACCGACTTTGCCGAAAACCGTTCCCACAACATTCGGATAACGGTTTGCCGATATTGCTTGAAAACAGAAGATAAATTATGACTGAAGAAAAACGCTCCTGCTCGTTTTGCGGAAAATCCGAGCATGAAGTCAAAAACCTGATTGAAGGCGAAAACGCTTTTATCTGTAACGAATGTGTAGAAACTTGCGGCGTGATGCTGCAAAGTTCAGACGACCTCTCCGCAGACAAATCTGCAACGGATGCGTCCCATCCGAACAACAAGCTGCCCACGCCTGCCGAAATCGTCGCCAACCTCAACGATCATGTTATCGGTCAGGAACAGGCCAAGAAAGCCTTGGCGGTGTCGGTGTACAACCATTACAAACGCCTGCGCCATCCTAAAGCCAACGGCAACGTCGAATTGTCGAAATCCAACATCCTGCTTATCGGTCCGACCGGTTCGGGTAAAACCCTGTTGGCGCAGTCTTTGGCGCGCAAACTGGACGTGCCTTTTGTAATGGCGGACGCGACCACGCTGACCGAGGCGGGTTACGTCGGTGAAGACGTTGAGCAAATCATTACCAAGCTTTTAGGTAAATGCGATTTTGATGTTGAAAAAGCCCAGCGCGGCATCGTCTATATCGACGAAATCGACAAAATCTCGCGTAAAAGCGACAACCCGTCAATTACCCGCGACGTATCCGGCGAGGGCGTGCAACAAGCCTTGTTGAAACTGATTGAAGGTACGGTTGCCAGCGTTCCGCCCCAAGGCGGCCGTAAGCATCCGAATCAGGAATTTATCAACGTCGATACGACCAACATCCTGTTTATCTGCGGCGGCGCGTTTGCAGGCTTGGAAAAAGTGATTCGTCAGCGTACTGAAAAAGGCGGTATCGGTTTCGGTGCGTCAGTTCACAGCAAGGACGAAAATGCCGACATTACCGGATTGTTTGAAATCGTCGAGCCTGAAGACTTGATTAAATTCGGTTTAATTCCCGAGTTAATCGGTCGTCTGCCCGTTATCGCCACGCTGGCGGAATTGGACGAAGACGCATTGGTCAACATCCTGACTGAGCCGAAAAATGCCTTGGTAAAACAATATCAAACCCTGTTCGGCATGGAAAATGTCGAGTTGGAATTTGAAGAAGAAGCCTTACGCAGCATCGCCCGTCAGGCAATGGAACGCAAAACCGGCGCGCGCGGCCTGCGCTCCATCGTTGAACGTTGCCTGTTGGATACCATGTATCAACTGCCTGATTTGAAAGGCGTGACCAAAGTTGTCATCGGTAAAAACGTCATTGAGAAAGGCGAACAGCCCAAGCTCCTGCGTGAAGACGGAAGCGAATATCAGGCAAACGCCCGGTAAAAGAACGAACCGGTCATTCCGATAAAACATAAAAGGTCGTCTGAAACCCTGTTTTCAGACGACCTTTTCGTATTTTTCAAGATAATTCGTTTCAATAGCAAACACCTATTACATCCGATAACATAAATATTCCAATTTTTGCCAAACTGGTCTATGATACCTAAAAGGATTGTTTACAATTCTTTGATTGCAAATCATTTGCAACGGATAGAAGAAAAACAGAAAAAAGGAACAAAGAGATGTTAGAAGCCTATCGCAAAGCCGCCGCCGAGCGTGCTGCCCTCAGTATCCCGCCCCTCCCTTTGAACGCGCAGCAAACCGCCGATTTGGTTGAGCTGCTGAAAAACCCGCCCGCAGGCGAAGGTGAATTCTTGGTCGACCTGCTTGCCCACCGTGTTCCGCCCGGTGTGGACGATGCCGCCAAAGTCAAAGCCTCATTCCTGGCTGCCGTTGCCGAAGGCAGCGCATCCAGCCCGCTGATTTCCCCCGAATATGCGACCGAACTTTTAGGTACGATGCTCGGCGGTTACAACATTCATGCACTCATCGAACTCTTAGACAACGACAAACTTGCGCCTATTGCTGCAAATGGTTTGAAACACACTTTGCTGATGTTCGATTCTTTCCACGACGTTCAGGAAAAAGCCGAAAAAGGCAATAAATACGCACAGGAAGTTTTGCAATCTTGGGCGGATGCCGAATGGTTCACCTCACGCGCCAAAGTTCCCGAAAAAATCACCGTTACCGTCTTCAAAGTTGACGGCGAAACCAATACAGACGACCTCTCTCCAGCGCCTGATGCGTGGAGCCGTCCCGACATTCCGCTGCACGCGCTGGCCATGCTGAAAAACCCGCGCGACGGCATCACGCCCGACAAACCGGGCGAAGTCGGTCCGATTAAATTGTTGGAAGAACTCAAAGCCAAAGGTCATCCCGTTGCCTACGTCGGCGACGTGGTTGGTACCGGTTCTTCACGCAAATCCGCGACCAACTCCGTCATTTGGCATACCGGCGAAGACATCCCATTCGTGCCGAACAAACGCTTCGGTGGCGTATGTTTGGGTGGTAAAATCGCACCGATTTTCTTCAATACTCAAGAAGACTCCGGTGCGTTGCCGATTGAAGTCGATGTTTCCGCGCTGAAAATGGGCGATGTCGTCGATATTCTGCCTTATGAAGGCAAAATCGTGAAAAACGGCGAAACCGTTGCCGAGTTCAGCCTGAAATCTCAAGTATTGCTGGACGAAGTGCAAGCCGGCGGCCGTATCAACCTGATTATTGGCCGCGGTCTGACCGCCAAAGCGCGCGAAGCCCTGAAACTGCCTGCTTCCACCGAATTCCGTCTGCCTCAAGCGCCTGCCGAAAGCAAAGCCGGTTTCACGTTGGCACAAAAAATGGTCGGTCGCGCCTGTGGTCTGCCCGAAGGACAAGGCGTACGTCCGGGTACTTATTGCGAACCGCGTATGACGACGGTCGGCTCGCAAGACACTACCGGCCCGATGACCCGCGACGAGTTGAAAGACTTGGCTTGTTTGGGCTTCTCCGCCGACATGGTAATGCAGTCTTTCTGTCACACTGCCGCTTATCCGAAACCTGTCGATGTCAGAACCCATAAAGAACTTCCCGCCTTTATTTCTACCCGTGGCGGCGTATCTCTGCGTCCGGGCGATGGCGTGATCCACTCATGGCTCAACCGCCTGCTGCTGCCTGATACCGTCGGTACCGGCGGCGACAGCCACACCCGTTTCCCTATCGGTATTTCCTTCCCTGCCGGCTCCGGCTTGGTTGCTTTCGCAGCAGCCACCGGCGTCATGCCGCTCGATATGCCTGAGTCCGTATTGGTACGCTTCAGCGGTAAACTGCAACCGGGCGTAACCCTGCGCGATTTGGTGAACGCCATTCCGCTTTACGCGATTAAACAAGGTTTGCTCACCGTTGCCAAAGCCGGTAAGAAAAACATCTTCTCCGGTCGCATCCTCGAAATCGAAGGCCTGCCTGATTTGAAAGTGGAACAAGCCTTTGAATTGACTGACGCATCCGCCGAACGCTCCGCCGCCGGCTGTACCGTGAAGCTCAACAAAGAGCCGATTATCGAGTACATGAAATCCAACGTTGTGTTGATGAAAAACATGATTGCCGACGGCTATCAAGACCCGCGCACTTTGGAACGCCGCATCAAAGCCATGGAAGCATGGTTGGCAAACCCCGAATTGCTCGAAGCGGATAAAGATGCCGAATACGCCGCCGTGATTGAAATCAACATGGACGACATTAAAGAACCGATTATCGCCTGCCCGAACGACCCGGACGACGTATGCTTCATGTCCGAACGTTCCGGCACCAAAATCGACGAAGTGTTCATCGGTTCGTGCATGACCAACATCGGCCACTTCCGCGCAGCCTCCAAACTCTTGGAAGGCAAGTCCGACATCCCCGTCCGCCTGTGGATGGCGCCGCCGACCAAAATGGACGCGAAAGAGTTGTCCGACGAAGGCCACTACGGCGTACTTGGCCGCGCCGGCGCGCGTATGGAAATGCCGGGTTGTTCGCTGTGTATGGGTAACCAAGCCCAAGTACACGAAGGCGCAACCGTCATGTCCACTTCCACCCGCAACTTCCCGAACCGCTTGGGTAAAAACACCTTCGTTTATCTCGGTTCGGCAGAATTGGCGGCGATTTGCTCCAAACTGGGCAAAATCCCGACCGTTGAAGAATACCAAGCCAATATCGGCATCATCAACGAACAGGGCGACCAAATCTACCGCTACATGAACTTCAACGAAATCGACAGCTACAACGAAGTAGCCGAGACCGTGAATGTTTAATAAGTAGGTAAAACCGTTTCAGACGACCTCTTCAATGGCTAACCCTATGAGGTCGTCTGAAAACAAAAAACAGAACAGTTTTGGCTGTTCTGTTTTTTTATAGTGAATTAACTTTAAATCAAGACAAGGCGACGAAGCCACAGACAGTACAGATAGTACGGCAAGGCGAGGCAACGCCGTACTGGTTTAAAGTTAATCCACTATATTTTAAACCGCCGTTTTTTTCTTCCTGTGTTGCTTTGAGTGGAAGAGGGCGCAGAAGCGCAATGGTTTGATTCGGCAATATTCTGAGGCTTAACTGTCGTCAGTTTTGAAAAATCCGCCTAAAAAGCATTATTTTTAGGCGGATTGGTCTGATTGATTCTGGTGTCGAATTGGAAGCCTGAATTTGCAAACCTTCCTTGTATTCTTGAGCTTAACGCCGCTCCTGCCTGCGTATCAGCCAAACGGCGAGCAGCGCGAAAGCTATGGTGGGCAGTGCGCCGGCGAGGAAGGGTGGGACGCCGTAGAGTTGGCTGGTAAACCCGAAGAGCCGTCCGGCGAAGTGGAACAGCAAGCCGAGGCAGATGCCGCCGAAGAGCTTCAAGCCCATATTGCCGTGGCGGGTGGTTTGCGGTGTGAAGGCGAAGGCGACGAGCGCCATGACCCATGCGGCGACGGGGTAAACCAATTTGCGCCACCAGGCGATGGCGTAGATTTGGGTGTTTTGGTTGTTGTTTTCGAGGTGGCTGATGTAGGTGGTCAGTTCGCCGAGCGACATTTGGTCGGGTTTGACAAGCAATACGTCCATCAGGTTGCGCTTGACGGCGATCGGCCAGTTTTCTTCGGCTGCGGTCGAGACTTCGACTTTGTCTTCGCTAAGCGTGCTGCGGTGGATGTTTTTCAACTGCCAACTGCCGTCGTTGTTTAAAACAGCGGATTCGGCTTCCGTCGCCTGCGTCAATTCGTTTTTGTCGTTGCGCACCCAAATTTTAATGCCCAGCAGGGTATGGTCGGGCAGCATTTCGCGCACGTTGATGATGCTGTTTTTTTCTTTGAGCCAAAGCCCGGTATTGCCGGTGCTGATTTTGCCGTTGATGGCGGCGGATTTGATGTTTTCGGCTTTTTGGCTGAGGGTGGGGGCAATCCATTCGCCGAGCGCGGCGGTGGCGATGGCGAAAATCAGTCCGAACTGCGACAGGATCAGCAGCAGTTTTTTGGTGCTCATGCCGCTTGCTTTGATGACGGTCAGTTCGCTGCCGGCGGCAAGTTGGCTGAGGGAGACGAGTCCGCCGATGAGGACGGCGAGGGGCATGAGTTCGTAGGCGCGCGCGGGCATCTGCATGAGGACGTATTGCGCCATGGTTGCGCCGTTATAGCTGCCTTTGCTCAAGTCGCCGACTTCGTTGATGATCTCGAAAAAGCTGTATAGGGCGAGGAAGGCCAGGAGGGCGTAAACCGCCATAACCGCCATTTGGCGGATGATGTAACGTGAAATCAGGTTCATTTTCCGCCTTTCAATGTCAGACTTTTGCCAATCGCCCGCCAGAAGGGCTGGCTGGGCATGCTGCGGACGCGCAGGAGTACGACGGCGATGGCGAACATGATGATGTGCATGGGCAGCAGTCCGAGCCAGAAATGGATTTTGCCGTCTTCCACGGCATTGCGCAGGAAGGTCAGTCCGTTTTGGTAAATCAGGAAAAGCCCGATGGCGACGAGGATGTTGTAGGTGTGGCCGCTGCGCGGGTTGAAATAGGAAAGCGGCACGGCAAGCAGGCAGAGCAGGAGGACGCTGACGGTCAGCGAGATACGCCACATCAATTCCGCCTGATGTTGCGGGTTGCTGCTGCCGATGAGCTGCGATGTCGGGATGGTGCGGCGGTGGGAAACGGGGTCGATGAGTTTGGGCGTGGTGCTGATAATCAGGCTGAGGTTTTGGAAGGAAACGCGGTTGTAGTCGGCTTTGCCGGGCGTACCGCTGTAACGGTAGCCGTTGCGCAGGTCGAGCGTGCGCTTGTTGTCGTTCAGCGAGAAATTACCTTCTTTGGCGAAGATAATGTTGTCGTTGCCGTTTTTGTCTTGTTCGCGCAGGAACAGATTTTTCATGATGCCCGATTCGGTGTCGAAGGTTTCGACGAAGTAAACCCTGCCGTTGCGCTTGCCCAGGCTGTTGAACTCGCCTGCTTCCACCATGGACAATTCTTGTTTCTGCTTGAGGAGTTCGGCGTATTCGCGGCTGCGCAGTTCCGCCCACGGCATGACCCAAAGCTGCATGACGGCAATCAGCAGAGCAAACGGCACGGCAAACTGCATGACGGGGCGTATCCATTGCCTCAACGCCAGCCCGCAGGAAAGCCAAACCGACATTTCGCTGTCGCGCCAGTAGCGGGTCAACACGGTCAGCGTGCTGATGAATGCGGTCAAAACCAGCAAAAGCGGCGTCATGCCGATGACCCAGAAGCCGACCAATGCCAACACGGCATCGATGGCGACGCGCCCGTCGGCGGCACGGCCGAGCAGGTTGATTGCCTGAGTGGAGACCAACACCGCCAAGAGGACGACGAAAATGCCGACGGCGGTAAAAGAGAGTTCTTTGATGAAGTTTCTTTGATAAATCATAGAATCGCGGCTAGGAGCGGTAGCGGTTCGGCGCAGGCGGATTGTCTGCGCAAGGTTTCAGACGACCTCTCAAATGGAGTACAATCTTTCCAACCGTTTTCAGACGACCCCTTAATGCAAAGGGTCGTCTGAAACTACCCGAAACCATCTCAATCAGGAGAATAAACGTGGAATTTAGCACAAAAGCCGGAACCTTGCAGCCGCAACAGGCAGGCGCGCAGTTATTTGTCTGCACTGAAACCGCACAATTAAACCACCCGACCGCCCTTGCCCTTTTGTCTTCGCTTGAAGAAGGTCAAACTTTTGCCGACACCAAAATCCCGACGGACAACGGTTTGCAGGCAGTCGCCGTCGTCCGCCTCGAAAAAACCGACCGCGCCGCGCTGAACAAAGCCGCTGCCGAAGCCGCGAAATGGGCGCAAAATCAGGAAACGGTCAATGCGGACATCCATGCCTTCGATGAAGCGCAAGCCGCCGCCGTTGCCGAAGCCTTCGCCATCGCGTTCGGCAACGCCGCCTACCGTTTCGACCGCTACAAAAAAGAAGCCAAGCCCGCCAAATTCGCACAAGCCGTGTTTTACACCGCACACGAAGCCGCCGTCAAAGAAGCCCTGCGCGTCGCCGAAGCGCAGGTTTACGGACAAAGCCTCTGCCGCGACTTGGGCAACGCCGCACCCAACGAATGCACGCCCGAATTTTTAGCGCGCACCGCCAAAGCAGAAGCCGAAAAACTGGGTGCACACGCCAAAATCATTGAAAAAGACTACATCAAAGAAAACATGGGTTCGTTCTGGTCGGTTGCCAAAGGCAGCGTGGAAGACCCCTATCTGATTGAATTGAGCTACTTCGGCGCAGCCGACAAAGAAGCCGCCCCCGTCGTCTTGGTCGGCAAAGGCATCACCTTCGACACCGGCGGCATCTCCCTCAAACCCGGTTTGAACATGGACGAAATGAAGTTTGACATGTGCGGCGCGGCAACCGTCATCAGCACCTTCTGCGCCGCCGTCAAACTGCAGCTGCCGATCAACCTCATCGCCGTCGTCGCCACCTGCGAAAACATGCCTTCCGGCGCAGCCAACAAACCGGGCGACGTCGTGAAAAGCATGAAAGGTCTGACGATTGAAGTATTGAACACCGATGCCGAAGGCCGCCTGATTTTGTGCGACGCGCTCACTTACGCAGAGCAGTTCAAGCCCAAAGCCGTCATCGACGTCGCCACCCTGACCGGCGCGTGCATCATCGCCTTGGGACATGACGTCAGCGGCGTGATGGGCAACAATCAGGATTTGGTCGACAGCCTGCTCGCCGCCTCCCGCAACGTGGACGACAAAGCATGGCAACTGCCGCTCTTTGAAACCTACAAAGACCAGCTCAAATCCAACTTCGCCGACATTCCCAACATCGGTACGCCCGGCGCAGGCACGATTACCGCCGCCACCTTCCTGTCTTATTTCACCGAAGACTACCCGTGGGCGCACCTCGACATCGCGGGTACGGCATGGAAATCAGGCAGCGAAAAAGGCGCGACCGGCCGCCCCGTTCCCTTGTTGCTGAACTATCTGCGCAACGTGAAATAAGCCTAGACGCCTGCGGGGGAAAAGCCATCGCCTCCGCAGGTCGTCTGAAAACGGAACGCATCATCTTCTGATACAACCAACAAACGGAGAACCATGATGAAACCGCTATTTGCCGCATTGGCCGTCGCCTTTCTGCTCGGCACGACCGTCAGCGTTCACGCCGCGGAACAGGCTAAACCTGCCGACCGCAGCGTCCAAGTGTACAAAAAAGCCGATTTGGCGGAGTGGAACCGCGAAAACGCAGCCGGAGGCAAAGGCCCGCTGCTCGGCCGCTTCGCCTTCAACCGCCACCAGACCGCCGCCCAAGACGCGTTCAGGGAAATCGGCTGGCTGACCCTGCCGCCGGGCGCATCCATCGGCGAACACAAACATACCGACAACGAAGACGTTTACATCATCGTATCGGGCAAAGGCATGTTTACCGACAGCACGGGCAAACAGACTCCAGTCGGCGCCGGCGACATCACCATCGCCCGCCCCGGCCAGTCCCATGCGCTGAAGAACATCGGCAAAGAGCCGCTGGTCTTCCTTGACCTGATTGCCGAGACCGCCACCGCCCAAGCTGCCAAATAGCAGTCATCAAACCGACAAGGTCGTCTGAAAACCATATTGCGTTTTCAGACGACCTTTTTTGTTGTTTAGGCAACATGATTCGTTCCAAGCAAACGGGGGGATGGCGCGCTGCCGCTGTTTCCGTCTTTTTTATCATTTTCAAGATATTGGGTTTCAGATGACCTTTGGTTTTTTGCTGTTTGTATGGGTTTTGGTTTGGCTGTTTTGCCGCACCAAATGCGATTCGCTTCTTGAATTCTTGTCATATTAATGATGTGATGTTATATAATAACAATTTATTTGAAATATGACGGGAAACCTAAAATGACACCAACCACGCTTAAACCTATTGTTTTATCTATTCTTTTAATCAGTTCCCCCATCCTTGCCCAAGCGCATGAAACCGAGCAGACGGTGGACTTGGAAACGGTCAACGTCGTCGGTAAAAGCCATCCGCGCGCTACTTCGGGGCTGCTGCACACTTCGACTGCCTCCGACAAAATCATCAGCGGCGATACTTTGCGGCAAAAAGCCGTCAATCTCGGCGACGCGCTCAACGGCGTGCCGGGCGTCCATGCTTCACAATACGGCGGCGGCGCGTCCGCGCCTGTGATACGCGGGCAGACGGGCAGACGGATTAAAGTGTTGAACCATCACGGCGAAACGGGCGACATGGCGGATTTCTCGCCCGACCATGCCCTGATGGTGGACACCGCCTTGTCGCAACAAGTCGAAATCCTGCGCGGGCCGGTAACGCTGTTGTACAGCTCGGGCAATGTGGCGGGCTTGGTGGATGTTGCCGACGGAAAAATCCCTGAAAAAATGCCTGAAAACGGCGTATCGGGCGAACTGGGGCTGCGTTTGAGCAGCGGCAATCTGGAAAAACTCACGTCCGGCGGCATCAATGTCGGACTGGGCAAAAACTTCGTGTTGCACACGGAAGGGCTGTACCGCAAATCAGGCGACTACGCCGTACCGCGTTACCGTAAGGAAGAAGGTCGTCTGAAACGACTGCCCGACAGCCATGCCGATTCGCAAACGGGCAGCATCGGGCTGTCTTGGGTGGGTGAGAAAGGCTTTATCGGCGCGGCGTACAGCGACCGTCGCGACCGCTACGGCCTGCCTGCCCACAGCCATCTCTACGACGACTGCCACGCCGACATCATCTGGCAGAAGAGTTTGATTAACAAACGCTATTTGCAGCTTTATCCGCACCTGCTGACCGAAGAAGACATCGATTACGACAATCCGGGCTTAAGCTGCGGCTTCCACGACGACGATAATGCACACGCACATACCCACAGCGGCAGACCGTGGATAGACCTGCGCAACAAACGCTACGAAATCCGCGCCGAATGGAAGCAGCCGCTCCCCGGTTTCGAAGCCCTGCGCGTGCACCTGAACCGCAACGACTACCGCCACGACGAAAAAGCGGGCGATGCGGTAGAAAACTTCTTCAAAAACAAAACGCAAAACGCCCGCATCGAATTGCGCCACCTGCCCATAGGTCGTCTGAAAGGCAGTTGGGGCGTGCAATACCTGACCCAACAATCCAGCGCACTTTCCGCCATTCCCGAAACCGTCCAACAGCCGATGCTGATCGACAACGATGTGCATCATTACAGCTTTTTCGGCGTAGAACAGGCAAATTGGGACAACTTCTCGCTTGAAGGCGGCGTGCGCGTGGAAAAACAAAAAGCTGCCATTCAGTACGATAAAGCCCTGATTGATCGGGAAAACTACTACAACCAACCCTTGCCCGACCTCGGCGCGCACCGCCAAACCGCCCGCTCGTTCGCGCTTTCCGGCAACTGGTATTTCACGCCCCGACACAAACTCAGCCTGACCGCCTCCCATCAGGAACGCCTGCCGTCAACGCAAGAGCTGTACGCACACGGTAAACACGTCGCCACCAATACCTTTGAAGTCGGCAACAAACACCTCAACAAAGAGCGTTCCAACAACATCGAACTCGCGCTGGGCTACGAAGGCGACCGCTGGCAATACAATCTGGCACTCTACCGCAACCGCTTCGGCAACTACATCTACGCCCAAACCTTAAACGACGGACGGGGCCCCAAATCCATCGAAGACGACAGCGAAATGAAGCTCGTGCGCTACAACCAATCCGGCGCCGACTTCTACGGCGCGGAAGGCGAAATCTACTTCAAGCCCACGCCGCGCTACCGCATCGGACTTTCCGGCGACTACGTCAGAGGTCGTCTGAAAAACCTCCCGTCGCTGCCCGGCAGGGAAGACGCCTACGGCAACCGTCCCTACATCGCCCAAGCCGACCAAAACGCCCCGCGCGTTCCCGCCGCACGACTCGGCTTCCACCTGAATGCCGCGCTGACCGACCGCATCGATGCCCATCTCGACTACTACCGCGTGTTTGCCCAAAACAAACTCGCCCGCTACGAAACGCGCACGCCCGGACACCATATGCTCAACCTCGGCGCAAACTACCGCCGCCGCACCGGCTACGGCGAGTGGAATTGGTACGTCAAAGCAGACAACCTGTTCAACCAATCCGTTTACGCCCACAGCAGCTTCCTGTCCGACACCCCGCAAATGGGACGCAGCTTCACCGGCGGCGTGAACTTTAAGTTTTAAACGTGACGGATTTCTGGCGAAACCTTAAATGTGTTCAGAGGCAGCCGTTAGGTTTGCTTTTGGGGATATTGGGTTTCGCAGGAATGTGAGAAAGGTCGTCTGAAAACTATATTGCGTTTTCAGACGACCTTTAAGTTTGTAGTGTCGCTCAAACCTTGTCGTTTTAAAGTTCAAGACGGATAGCGCGACAGGCTCAAGTCGTCGCTGCGGATTTCGGTGTCTTTGCCGCACACGATATCGGCGGTCAATTTTGCCGAGCCCAGCGACATGGTCCAGCCCAAAGTACCGTGACCTGTATTCAGGAACAGGTTGTCAAAGCGGGTGCGGCCGATTAACGGCGTGCTGTCGGGCGTCATCGGTCTGAGGCCGCTCCAAAACAATGCCTGATTCAAGTCGCCGCCTTCGGGGAACAAATCGTTGACGACCAAAGCCAGCGTTTCGCGGCGTTTTTCGGACAGTTTGATTTCGTAGCCGGACAATTCCGCCATGCCGCCGACGCGGATTCTGTTGTCGAATCGTGTGATGGCGACTTTGTAACTTTCGTCCAAAACGGTAGAAACCGGCGCGCCGTCTGAGTTTGTGACGGGCAGGGTCAAGGAATAGCCTTTGACGGGGTAAATGGGCAGATTGAGGTCCAACTGCGCCAAAACCGTCCTGCTGAAGCAGCCGAGCGCGCAGACGAAGGCATCTGCTTCAAAGCGTTCTGTTTCGGTTTCGACTGCGCTGATGCGCTGACCGTTGTGTTCGATGCGGCGGATGGTTCGGTTGAAATGGAACTGTACGCCTTTTTCCAGACACAGTTTGTACAGGTTTTGGGTGAAGAGGTGGCAGTCACCGGTCGCATCCGCAGGCAGGTGCAGACCGCCGGCAATTTTGGCGGTAACGCGTGCAAGTGCAGGCTCGAATTCTGCGCATTCTTCGGGTTTCAGACGACGATAGGGCACGCCGTATCGTTCCAAAACGGTAATGTCTTGTTCTGCCGCTTCGACTTCTTTGGCTTGGCGGAAAATCTGCAAAGTTCCTTTTTTGCGTCCTTCGAAATTCATGCCGGTTTGCGCTTCAAAACGACGGAACATTTCACGGCTGTATTCGGAAATCCTGACCATGCGCTCTTTGTTGATTTGATAGCGGGATGCTGTGCAGTTTTGCAGCATTTGCCACAGCCATTCGACTTGATACAGGCTGCCGTCGGGGCGGAACAGCAGGGGAGGATGGCTTTTAAACAGCCATTTCAGTGCTTTGGTCGGAATGCCGGGTGCCGCCCAAGGCGTGGTATAGCCGTAAGAGAGCTGACCCGCATTGGCGAAACTGGTTTCCATTGCCACGCCTTCGGCGCGGTCGATTACCGTTACCTCATGTCCGGCTTCCGCCAGATACCACGCGCAAGATACGCCGGCAACTCCGGCACCTAAAACAAGCACTTTCATTTTGTTCCTCCGCCGACTGGTTTGATATAGTGGATTAAATTTAAATCAGGACAAGGCGACGAAGCCGCAGACAGTACAGATAGTACGGCAAGGCGAGGCAACGCCGTACTGGTTTAAAGTTAATCCACTATAAATACAGATATCGGGTCGTCTGAAACACCTTTCAGACGACCTCAGGCATCAATGCGGCAACGCTCCGTCTTTGACTTTCTGTTTGAAGTCGCGCGTTTCATTGACGATGACTTTAATCATCAAAAGGAGTGCGATCAGGTTGGGCAACGCCATCAGGCCGTTGAACGTATCCGAAGCCAGCCATACCAAATCAAGGCTCAAGACTGTACCCAGCATGACAGAAGAGACATAACCGACGCGGTACAAACCGGCAAACTTCTCGCCGAATACATAAACCGCGCATTTCTCGCCGTAATAGCACCAGCCCAAAATGGTTGAGTAGGCGAAGAAAATCAGACCGATGGTGACAATCCAGCCGCCGATGCCGGGCAGCATTTTTTGGAACGTGACGGTCGTCAGTGCGGCGCCGCTCAATTCAGGTTTGACAAACTCGCCGCCCGCGCCGAGCAGGCCCATGACCAAAATGATGCCGGTAATCGAACAAACGACGATGGTGTCCAAAAACGTACCGGTCATGGAAACCAATGCCTGACGGACGGGGTGGTCGGTTTTCGCGGCTGCGGCGGCAATCGGTGCAGAACCCATGCCCGCTTCGTTGGAGAACACGCCGCGCGCCACGCCGTAGCGGATTACCGTGCCGATAGCGCCGCCCGCCACTGCCTGCGCGCTAAACGCATCGGAGAAAATCAGCTTGACGGCAGGCACCAGCGCATCGGAATTGATGACGATAATGGAAATACCGCCCACCACATAAAACACCGCCATAGCGGGTACGATGAAAGAAGCGGCTTTGGCGATGCCTTTAATACCGCCCAAAACGACGATGGCAGTCAGAACCGTCAACGTAATGCCGGTATAGACAGGTTCGACGCCGAAGCTCGTCTGAACCGCTTGAGCGACCGAGTTGGACTGTACGGAGCTGCCGATGCCGAATGAAGCGAATGTGCCGAATAAAGCGAACGCCAATGCCATCCATTTCCAGTTTTTACCCAAACCGTTTTCGATGTAATACATGGGCCCGCCGGACATTTCGCCTTTGGAGTTGGTCACGCGGTATTTCACCGCCAACACGCCTTCTCCGTATTTGGTCGCCATGCCGAAAACGGCGGTCATCCACATCCAAAATACTGCGCCCGGGCCGCCGGTCACTACGGCAGTCGCCACGCCGGCGATATTGCCCGTGCCGATGGTGGCGGACAGGGCGGTCATCAAAGCGGCGAAATGGGAAATATCGCCTTCATGGTCTTCGCCGTCTTCATGCTTCTTTGACGGCACGAAAGCCTGCTTCAGCGCATAGCCCAACATGGTGAATTGCAAGCCCTTCAACATGACGGTCAGCAAAATACCCGTACCGACCAGCAGCACCAGCATGACAGGCCCCCAGACCCAGCCGCTGATGGTTTCAAAAAAGGCTTTGAGGTTGTCTAAAAACCATTGCATGAGTTTCTCCTTTGTCTGTTTTATATTTTTTACGCACCACTATTTTTGTAGTGTCATGTAATTTCAGCACAGAATATTCAAGAACACAATATCTTTCTTTTTTAAAAGATTTTCGCCGCTATGCCTCAAGCGTGTGCCAAATCAGGCTAAACATATTGTTTACAATCTGAAAAATATAGTGGATTAAGATTGTCAACCTGTAAACGCATACGGTTCAACTGAAAAACCGAGGTCGTCTGAAAAAAAAACGGCGGACGCTTTGGGGATGGAAATACGCCAGAGGCGCATCGGTATGGTTTGGCGATAAAAAACTGCACCTTAATAGTTTGGAGGGGATGTCCAACTTTTGGGGTGCAGTTCGGTTTCAGACGACCTTTGGGAAACGGCCGTTTGTCGGGAAGGATTTGACGCCGTTATGGTTTGACGGCTTTTCCGTTGATGGTGACGGATGTGAGTTTGAGGTCGTAAGTTTTGCCGTCGTCGGTGTAATTGATTTCGGCGGGGATGTGGTTGAAGGCGGGGGCGAACGAATAGGTTACGGTGTCGTCGCCGCGTTTGACGCGGTATTTGTTGACTGTGGTGGTACCGCCGCCGATTTTGTAGTTTTCGCTGCCGACTTTGGTCATGCCGCTGACGGAGTAGAGTTTTTTGCCGTTGGTGATGTTCAGGCCGGACGGCAGGCGGGCATCGTTGGCGGCAAGCTGCCAAGCCAGCGTAAAGAGGTCGAGTGTCGTGCCGCCGGTTTTGGCGGTTTCGCTCGAACCGGCTTTGCCGTAAGTGATGCTGTTGCCGCTGAATTTGGCTTCGGCATAGAGTTTGCCGCCGCGGACGTCTTTATAGTATTTGGGGCGGAGGGTGTTGCCGCTGATGGTGCCGCCGGATTCGAAGCGGATGCTGTACATCGGGACTTTGATTCTGGACACGATGGTGTATTGGTTGCCGCTGCGTGTGAAGGTCATGGTGGCGGGTATGCCGTAGCTGCCGGAGTATTTCAGGGTGGCTGATTGGGGCAGTCCTGCGGCATAGGCGTTTGCGACGCTTAGGGAGAGGGCGGCGGCGATTAGCAGGGTGGGTGTTTTCATGATATTTCCTCCTGTTTTGGGTCGTCTGAAAGGGTTTCAGACGAGCTTGGGTTATTGGAGATTGCCCGAACCGAACATAAATTCTATCTGGCTCTGGTAATAGCTGTTGCCGTTGCGTTTGTCGAAGTCTGCGGCAAACTCGCGGGCATGTTGCGCCGCTTTTTCGTCAAAAGGAGAAAGCGCGATGAGGTAGTCCAAATAGAGCATATTGTCGTTTGGGGCATGTCGAATGATGGTGTCGCCGTGCCGGTTCATCAAATCGAGGGCGCGTTGCGACTGCCCGAGTTTGTACGCCAGTTGGGAAAAGAGGGGGATCAGGCGGACGAACTCTTCGTCTTCTTCGACGTTGATTTTGTCTATGGCTTCGTCCAAAAGGCGTTCCGCCTCCTCGTATTTGCCCAGCCTTATCATGCTGTCGATGACGGGGTAGTAGGTGAGGTGCGGCACTTCGGCGCAGGTCATTTCGCCCGTTAAGATGGGCTGGGCGGTATCGATGGCTTTTTGGTACTGCCCGATAAAATGGTAGAAATTGACCTGCTCGGACTGTTCACACGCGGGACAGTCGGAAAATTCATCTGCGGCGGTTTGCTGCCATTTTTGGAAATTTTCTTTGGCGGCGGCGTGGTCTCCGGTCAGGATGTTTTGCAGCATCAGTGTTTTATAAAATGATGAAAGACTGAACCGCATGTTTTCATAGTGGTAACGCATTGTTTCGTTCGCTTCCTCGATTTCCTTTTTGTCGAGAAAGAGGTCGCGGGCAAGCATGGGAATGATCCATTTGAATTTCCACTGGCAATCGATTAAATCGTCGAAGCCTTCGGGAAAGCCGTCGTCTTCAGGATGCTGCTCGTAGCTTTCGTCACAGCGGTCCAAGTGATGGTCGATCAGCCAGTTTAGGCAGTGCAGCTTGAAACCGGGAGAAAAAGAGCGGTTATTGAGCGGGTCTCCGACAACAAAATCGCATACCGCCCGCGTTGTTTCGGGGTTGTTTTTGAGGCTTTGGTTGAATAAATCGATGGCTTTGCTTTGGCGTTTACGGTAGTCGGATTCGGAAATGATATCCGAAAGGGTCAACCGGTTTTGGCTCATGGTGTTTCCTTGTAGGATGCTGCGCATTGGGCAGGATTACGCGAGTAAGGTTTGTCCTTCGGCGTTGCGTTCTGAATTGAATACGCGGTTGCCTTCGATTTTCAGACGACCTGCAACGAAATCGGCAACGGCTTGCGGGAAAAGGCGGTGTTCGACGGTCAGGACGCGTGCGGCAATGTCGTCGGGCGTGTCGCCGTCGAGGATCGGGACGATGCCTTGAGAGATAATCGGACCGCAGTCCAGCTCGGGGGTTACGAAGTGGATAGTGCAGCCTGCGACGCGGCAGCCGGCTTCAAGGGCGCGTTCGTGGGTGTGCAGGCCGGTGAAGGCGGGGAGGATGGATGGGTGGATGTTGATCAGGCGGTTTGAGTAATGGGCGCAGAATTCGGGCGTGAGGATGCGCATAAAGCCTGCGAGGACGACCAAATCAGGTTGATAGGCATCGATTTTCTCCATCATGGCTTGGTCGAAAGCGAGGCGGCTGGGGAAGTCTTTGTGGTTGAGGCTGTCGGTGGCGATGCCGCGTTCGGCTGCCCAAGCCAGTCCGGCGGCGGTTGCGCTGTTGCTGAGGACGGAGGTGATGCGGGCGTTTGGAATGGCGGCATTGACGATGGCCTGCATATTGCTGCCGCGGCCGGAGATGAGGATAACGATGTTTTTCATGGCGTTGGTTGTAGGAGGTTGGTAGGTTTTATTGTATAGCAAAACAAAATCGCAATGTTATGGCGCAGGTTTATTGGGGGTCTGATGGGATAGGAGGTCGTCTGAAACGGGGTAAACCATGTTTTGCGAATATATAGAACAGAAATGCCCGAAACGGATTCGGTTCGGGCATCGGGTTAAAGCGCAGGCTTATTGGACTTTTTGAATGTCAACTTGACCGGGAGCGGGTTGGAAATCTTCGGGTTTGCCGATTTTAACCAGCTTCACGTCGAATACCAAAGTGGAATTCGGACCGATTTTCCCGCCCGGCATGACTTGGTCGCGGTAGGCGAGTTTGGATGGGATGTAGAAGGTGGCTTCGCTGCCTTCTTTCAAGAGTTGGATGCCTTCGGCCCAGCCGGGGATAACTTGGCTGACGGGGAAGGTAACAGGACCGCCGTTGGCTTTGCTGCTGTCGAAGACGGTACCGTCAATCAGGCGGCCTTCGTATTCGACAACGACGATGTCGTCTTTTTTAGGCTGTTTGCCGTCACCTTCTTTGGTGATTTTGTATTGCAGGCCGGAAGCAGTGGTTTTCACACCTTCTTTAGTGGCGTTTTCTTTGAGGAACGCTTCGCCTTTTTCCAGGTTGGCTTTGGCGTCAGCCTGAAGTTTTTCCGCCGCTTTGACTTGTTGTTCTTTCAGGAATTTCATCATGACTTCTTGTGCTTGGACTTCAGTCATTTTGCTTTCTTTGCCGTCATAAGAGGCTTGTAAGGCTTCGATGAAGACTTTCATGTCGATTTCCGCGCCCTGATCTTTCATTTGTTTCAGGGAGCTGCCGATGTCCATACCCATTGCGTAGCTGGCTTGTTGGACCGGTGTGCCGATAGAGGATGCGTCTTTTGCGGCAGATGCGCCGGAAGCTGCGGATGCCGATGCGGGCGCAGAGGCTGAAGCAGGTGTATTGGCGTCTTTTTTGTCGCAGGCGGTCAGTGCCAATGCGGCGGCGATTGCCAATGCGCTGAATTTGAAAGTTTTGTTCATGATGTTTTCGTCTTTTAAAAGGGGTCAGTAAAAGAAAGTCGGGATTATAGCCCAGTTTGAATCAAAAGGAATCAAGGCTGTTTAAATTTTCGGCTTATCGTGTAAAGCCGTTTTCAGACGACCTTCGATTTTAGGCTTTACCTGTCATATCGTGGTGTTCGATGGTAAAGCCGCTTTTTCTGTATGCGCTGAAACGTTCGCGGGCGTCGGCGAGCTCTTCCAAGCTGCTGCCTACAATTTCAAGCACGCGGGCGGGGATGACGGTGGCTTCGTTCCAAAAGTCGGGCGAGAGATTGAGGACGGTGGCGTTTTCAGGGACGGTGGGTAAAGTATCGCCGAACGCGAGCCATACGGGTGTTTCAGACGACATGGGTTGGCCGGGTTGCCAAATTTCATGCGGAATGAAGCTTTCGGGAATTTGCTGCCAAAGGTCGCGGTCGAGGCGGCGGATGGTTTCATCGGAATCCGACCAGACCAATATCTGCCCGCCATCGCGTATGGCGCGCGCAATCAGGCGGCAGGCGAAGGCGGCGGGGTCGGCGGCGTGGGTGTAGAAAGTGGCTTTGGGCATGATGCACGGGCAGGGGAGGAAATGGGGGATTATAGTAAAAACGTTGTGAAAGGGCTATGGTAGGGCTGCCTTACCGGCTTGGTTATCAAACGTATTGATCAGCCGCCTCCTGCCTGCGTCAGAATATTCAGGCATCCGGACGCTTGTCAGGATGCCTTGTCAAAGAGTATCGGGTTTTCAGACGACCTTTGGGGATGGTTGTTTGTATAGTGGATTAACTTTAAACCAGTACGGCGTTGCCTCGCCTTAGCTCAAAGAGAACGATTCTCTAAGGTGCTGAAGCACCAAGTGAATCGGTTCCGTACTATCTGTACTGTCTGCGGCTTCGTCGCCTTGTCCTGATTTAAATTTAATTCACTATAACACGATGGAAAATTTACTGAACAGGAAGCCTGAAATGTCCGGTAATGGTATAGCGGTAGAGGATGTCGTCTTCGCGGGTTCCCAAACCGATATTGTGGATAATCAAGGGTCTGTCTCCGATTTTGCGGTCGGAGACGATGCCGATGTGGGGGCGGTTGCCTTTAAGCTCCCAAGTCACAATATCGCCTGCCTGATAATTCGTATCCTGTACCGCCCAGCCTTGGCGTGTGAAATAAGTCATGAGGTTGGGTACCCGGCGGTGGTCGATGTTGGCATCGGGTTGTTTCAAGCCCCAACGGTTGGGATAGGCGGAGAAGTTCCGGCTCATGTCTTGATGGACAAGTTCTTGCAAATCCATATTTTGGTCGCGCAGGGCGCGGATGATGACGTCGGTGCACACGCCTTTTTTCATCGGTACGTCACCCATCGGATATTTGAGTTTGGTGTAGGCAGAGTCATAACGCAGGGTCTTGCCGATTTGGTTGCGCGCAGATTGGACGATTTTCGGGGATGGTCGGTCGGGTTGGGTAATGGATTGTGAAGAGCCGGTACGGATAAGTGGGATGGTCGGACCGTAAGGGCTGTGATAAAACCAAAAAGCCGCAGCCGTAATCAAGGCAATGGCAACCGCAATGCTGGCAAGAACGAGATTGAGGGAGGTTTTGCGTTTCATGATTTGCGCACGGATTTAATGTAAATGTTATATTCGTTATTTATCAGATTTCGGGGTGGGGTGGCAATCAAAAGAGGAGTAACGGTCTTTATTAGGTATATTCGGACGGGTAATCAATACGTTTTTGAGGGGAAAATGGCATTTTGTTAACGCTAAATCTCCTGTTTAGTCAAAATGATACTTTGGTTTTGCATACCTTTTCCAAGTACGGCATTTTAGAATCCGCCTCTTTTTGAGAAAATACCGCAGCATTAGCAGTAATGCGGTATAAGTCTTACAGCCTGATTGTGAATTCGCTCGAAAATTTTAGGGCAAACCGATAATTTGAATTCCAACCGGTTTCGATATAAAGCGCAGCATGCAAAGTAAACTTCAATATTCCGATATTGTTTAATTTTGTTGTTCTTTTATATCAATCAAAAACATAAACCCACCATACCCAAAAAAGGAATCTCCCCGGTGAAACGAATCTTCTTGTTTCTCGCAACCAATATTGCCGTTTTGGTCGTCATCCGCGTTGTTTTGGCCGTACTTGGCATACACAGTACGGATCAGGTCGGCAGCCTGCTGGTGTACTCGGCCGTCGTCGGCTTTGCCGGTTCGATCATTTCATTATTGATGTCCAAATCCATCGCGAAAAACTCAGTCGGTGCGGAAGTCATCGTACAGCCGCGCAATCAAGTGGAAGCGTGGTTGTTGGCGACTGTGGAAGCACAGGCGAGGCAGTGGAGCCTGAAAACGCCGGAAGTGGCGATCTACCATTCCCCCGAACCCAATGCTTTCGCAACCGGTGCCACGCGCAACAGTTCGCTGATTGCGGTGAGTACGGGTTTGCTCGAGCGCATGACGCGGGACGAAGTCGAAGCCGTTTTGGCGCACGAAATGGCACACGTCGGCAACGGCGACATGGTTACGCTGACCTTGATACAGGGCGTGGTCAATACGTTTGTGGTTTTCCTTGCCCGCATCGTTTCCGGCATGATTGCACGCAACAACGACGGTAGCACTTCGCAAGGCACATATTTTTTAGTCAGCATGGTATTGCAGGTCGTGTTCGGCTTTTTGGCAAGCATCATCGTGATGTGGTTCAGCCGTCAGCGCGAATACCGTGCGGATGCGGGAGCCGCCAAACTGGTCGGCGCGCCCAAAATGATTGCCGCGCTGCAACGCTTGAAAGGCAACCCGAGCGATTTGCCGCAGCAAATGAATGCGATGGGTATCGCCAGCGATGCCAAAGATTCTTTGCTCAGCACCCACCCCTCTTTGGAAAACCGGATTGCCCGCCTGAAAGCTTTATAATCAGGGCAGGGATTCACATAATGGAAAGATGATTGAAGGTCGTCTGAAAATGTGAATCGCCCAACCAACTTCGGATATTCTTGAAAACCTGTTCATTTGATTTGTATCAGCCGGATTCTGTCATATTGCAGAATCCGGCTGTTTTCATTTCAAGCTGTATTTTGGGACAGTCCCTCAAATGAACCTGAAAGCAATACGGCGTTTCCTTGTTTGCGATTTTGTCTTGCCCTCCTGATTGTTGACGATTTCACTTATAATACCTTCCCTCATTTTCCATCTTCACACTCTATTTAAATTTCTCACCAAAATGACACACCCAAATTCCCCGCAATCCGAATTTTTACGCGGCATCAAAGAATGTTCGCCCATGCTTATCGGGCTTTTGCCGTGGGCGCTGATACTCGGCGTACAAGGCGGGCAGAAAGGGATGAGTTGGCTGGAAATGCTACTGATGACGGGCATGAACTTTGCCGGCGGCTCGGAATTTGCTGCGGTCAACTTGTGGGCAAATCCGTTGCCGATACTGATCATCGCCACCGTTACCTTCATGATTAATTCGCGCCATATTCTGATGGGGGCGGCAATCGCGCCTTATATGCGGGATATGCCGCGGAAAAAAGCCATGCCCGCGCTGTTTTTTATGTGTGACGAAAGTTGGGCGCTGGCGTTTGCGGAAATCCAAAAGCGCAAGGCGATGGGGCTACCGGCGTTCAATATGCCTTATTACGCGGGCGTGTGCTTTATCCTTTATACCACTTGGATCGGCTTTGCGGCGTTTGGCGCGGCGGTCGGGCCGATGTTCGGCGATGTCGCGGCATGGGGTTTCGGCATGGCGTTTCCTGCTGTATTTTTGGTGCTGCTGCGTGGTATGTGGAAAAGCTTTAAGGCGGCACGCCCTTGGTTTGTCAGCCTGATTGTGGCGTGCGGGACTTATTTGTCGGTGGACGGGCATTGGTATGTGCCGCTGGGCGCGATTTCCGGCCTGCTTGCCGCCTATCTTTGGGGAGAGAGGGAATGAAGGATTTGCTGTCTTGGCAGTCGTTCCTGCTGTTTGCCAGTATGCTGGCGGTAACGTATTCCACCCGCCTTATCGGTTTTTTCGCCTTGCGCAACCGTACCTTAAGCCGCCGCGCACAAATCGTGATGGAAGCCGCGCCGGGTTGCGTGTTGATTTCCGTCATCGCGCCTTATTTCGTTTCCAACAAGCCGCACGAGTTGATTGCCATTGCGCTGACCGTGTTTGCCGCAAGCAGGTTTTCCATGTTGGTTACCGTGTTGATTGGCGTGGGCAGTTCGGGGTTGTTGGGGTATTTGATGCGCTAGGCGGCTGCGTTTGAGTGAAACCGGTTACACCTGCTTTCAGACGACCTTATCTTGTTATAATGTCGTCTGAAATTTTTTATAAAGCAAAATCATGGCAAACCAAAGACTCATCTACGGCTTTCACGCCGTCAACGCCCGCCTGTGGCAAAACCCGAAATCGATTACCGAACTCTACGTCCAAGAAGGCAAAAACGATGCCCGCACGCGCGACGTGTTGGAGAAAGCGGCAAACGAAAACGTGCGCGTACACTTCGCCGACGCCGACCGCCTCAACGCCATCAGCAAAGGCGCGCGGCATCAGGGCGTAGTCGGGTTTATCGACGCTTCCAAAAACCACGTCCACCTCGAAGACGTATTGGAAAACCTGAGCGAACCGCCGCTATTGCTGATACTCGACGGCATCACCGACCCGCACAACCTCGGCGCGTGCCTGCGAACAGCCGACGCAATGGGCGTACACGCCATCATCGCGCCGAAAGACAAAAGCGCGGGGCTGAACGCCACCGTCAGCAAAGTCGCCTGCGGCGCGGCAGAAACCGTCCCCTACATCACCGTAACCAACCTTGCCCGCACTCTGCGCGAGTTGAAAGAATACGGCATCTGGATCATCGGCACCGACATGGGCGGCGATTCCGACCTCTATCATTGCGACCTGCCCGACAGCGCGGCATGGGTGATGGGCAACGAAGGCGAAGGCATGCGCCGCCTGACGCGCGAACATTGCGACATGCTGGTGTCGATACCCATGTTCGGCACGGTCGAAAGCATGAACGTCTCCGTCAGCGCAGGCATGGTGTTGAGTGAAACGCGCCGTCAAAGAGTGTTGAAAGCAGAGAAATAGGGCTTAGGTTTGTGAATAAAAAACGTCGTCTGAAAACCAAATTTCCGGTTTTCAGACGACGTTTTACTTAGAGGCTATTCTGTTTATCCGACCATTTCATCGACTTTGCGTTGATAGCTTTTCAACAGCTCCGCCGAGTGGGCAAATCGTTCGGTTTCGTCGTCTGAAAGTTGCAGGTCGATGATGCGGACCGCACCTTGGCGGTTGACGACGGTCGGTACACCGATATACACGCCGTTTTGTCCGAACTCGCCTTCAAGCAAGGTGGAAACAGGCAATACGACGCCTTGATTGTGCAGGATGGCGTTGGAGATACGGCTCAAACCCATGCCGATGCCGTGGCTGGTTGAGCCTTTGGCGGCGATGACTTCGTAGGCGGCATTGCGCACGGTGGTATAAATTTTGTCCATACGCGCCTGCCCGTCTTCTGATTGTTCCAACATCTTCTGAACCGACATACCCGCGATGTTGGCGGTACTCCAAAGCGCGATGATGCTGTCGCCGTGTTCGCCGATCATCATGGCATCGACGCTCCAAGGCGCGACGTCGAATTCGTTGCCCAGACAAACGCGGAAACGGGCGGAGTCAAGGATGGTACCCGAGCCGATAACGCGCTCTTTGGGCAGCCCTGAAAAGCGCAGGACGGCATAAGACAGTACGTCCACGGGATTGGAGGCAACCAAGAAGATGCCGTCAAAGCCCGAAGCCATGACTTTCGAAACGATGTCGCGGAAGATGCGCAGGTTTTTGTCGATTAAGTCCAAACGGGTTTCGCCGGGAGCCTGCGCCGCGCCCGCGCAAATACACACGATGTCCGCATCCGAACAATCATCGTAATCGCCGACGTAAATACGCGCAGGCGAGGCGGCAT
The DNA here is from genome assembly GCF_022749495.1 of Neisseria macacae ATCC 33926. Taxonomy (NCBI): domain Bacteria; kingdom Pseudomonadati; phylum Pseudomonadota; class Betaproteobacteria; order Neisseriales; family Neisseriaceae; genus Neisseria; species Neisseria macacae. The sequence continues at coordinate 915,910 of NZ_CP094241.1, forward strand.
AAGGCATTCCGTGGCGGAAGTCGCGCGCTTCGCCTTCCGCGCGCGTGCGGTTGATGTCGATTAAAACCATGTCGTCGCACAAGGCTTGGTTGAGCATGGAATAGGCATAGCTGACCCCAACCGCGCCCAAGCCCACAACGACCACTTTATTACCAACTTTTTTCATATTTATTCCTGTTTGTTTGTGAATAGGAATTATTAATAACACTTGGACGGGGTGGCGTCAAATTTCAGACGACCGAGGTTTTGAAATGCTCAAAAATGGGCGGGAAACGGCGTGCAAAACGACACTTGTCAAACCGTGCAAAACGACCTCATCCAAAACGGGCGCAGCATTTGTTGATAAAAAGCAGGCGTGATGTTGGAAATGAACCGGTATATGACACAAAATGGATTTGATTGGTTAAGGCAGACAGCACAATCCCAAATTGTCGGTGTGGAAAGTATTGCTGAAAACTTTGTAGGAGAACGGCAAAGCCGGGTCAAGCACAGACGAGGCTTGATGGGGCAAACGGTTGAATATTGGCAAAAGAGATTGATTAAAACGGTCTTTTAGGACAAGAGGTCGTCTGAAACTCAACTTTCAGACGACCTTTTGATTTTACTTTTTTAGCAAAGCCAAAGAATACTTTATCATTTCCTATTGAGAAATTATGTTGTTCATAAATTGAGATTTATTGCTTAATCATTTATCCGTACAATCCGCCTCATCAAATATTTTAAGGAGGCAATGATGAAAAAAATGCCTGTATTGTTTGTCGGCCATGGCAGTCCGATGAATGCATTGGATAAGGAAAATCCGTTCAACCAAAATCTCAGCCTGATTACGCAAAAGTTTGCCAAACCCAAAGCGATTTTGATGATTTCGGCGCATTGGTACAGCAGCCGTTTGCAGGTTACATCGGGTGAACATCCTGAAATGATTTACGATTTTTACGGATTTCCTGAAGAGCTGAGCCAAGTGCAGTATCCGGCGCCCGGTTCGCCCGAATTAGCGGAGCAAGTTCGGTCGTTATTACAATCGGAAAATGTGGAGCTGAACCCGACGCGCGGTTTTGATCACGGCGCGTGGGCGGTGTTGAAATTTATGTATCCCGATGCCGATATTCCTGTGGTGCAGCTCAGCCTGAACCGTTTGCAGTCGGCGGAATGGCATTTCAATTTGGCGAAAAAATTATCTGCCTTGCGCGAACAGGGTGTGTTGATTATCGGCAGCGGCAATATTATCCATAATTTGAGCGTGATGAGCAGGGCGCATATCAATCAAATCGGCGCGGGTTATGATTGGGCGTTTGCGTTCCGCGAAGCGGTCAATCAGTCGATTGTCGAGCGGGATGTCGATACTTTGATTCATTACGAACGGCTGGGCGAAAAGGCGATGCTCTCCGTGCCGACTCCGGAACATTATCTGCCTTTTCTTTGCATCATGGCATTGCGAGAGCCGGATGATGCCATTACGTTTTTCAACGACAACCTTGTCGCCGGTTCGCTCAGTATGACTTCGCTTTTAGTGGGGTAAAAGAAAAAATATGGCAACGCTATTTCGGTCAGGTTATGATTTAATACAGCATATTTGATTGAAAATGCTAGGTTTATTGACGAGGGCTGTTTTTTTCAGTCAAAGAAACCAGTGCATCAGTTGGTTAAAAGGTCGTCTGAAAACCTGATTGGGCGTTTTCAGACGACCTTTGCTTTGCTGATAAAGATTCGGGCTGCTTACGGACGGTTGGCTGCGATATGGTAGCGCGTTTCAAATGCGGCTTCTTCTCCCGCGTCCAGCTTGATTAACCCTAAGCCGTTGTTAAAACAGTCGGGTGCGCCGCTGAGGTTTTCGATGGCGATGGTGTCGCGGGTCGATGGGGTGAAGATTTGCAGGTAGGGATAGGATGCGTCGGGGTAAATGCTCAGGGTCAGCCCGTTGCCTGAAAGCGTGCAGGCGGCGGGTTTGCTGCGTGCTAAGACAAAGCTGTTGTCCAATTCGATGCCTACCAGGCTTGAGGTCGTCTGAAAACGGGTGTCGTCGATCATGCTGCCGTCGGGAACCAAATCGGCATCGAAGCCCAAGCGTTTGCTGCTGTCGATTTCCAGCGACCAATCGTCGGTTTTGCCGCCGAGTGTGAAATAGGGGTGCCAGCCGTCTGCGAGCGGCATGGCGGTTGCGCCTTGGTTGCGGACGGTGGAGCGGATGCTTAAACCGTCTGCGCTGAGGCGGTAGCGGACGGTCAGGCTGAAGGGGAAGGGATAGCCGCTGTCGTCTTGTGCGTAATCTGCGCGGATTTCGACTTCGGCGGATTGGCCGTCGGCATGGCTGTTGACGAGGGTAAACTCGCGGTCATACATCAAACCGTGTGCCGCGTGTTCGGCGAGTTTGAATTTGCCGCACTGATATGCTTTGCCGTCAAAGCTGTATTTGCCGTGGCGCAGGCGGCAGGCGTACGGGCTGAGCTTGCCGCTGCGGAACCATTCGGTCAGGCTCTCGCGGGCGTGTTGCGGGGTGTCGTAGGCTTTGACGATGTTGAACCATGTGCCGTCGGGGCGGCGGATTTCGTAGCGGTTGAGCAGCCCGCCGTAGAGATAAATTTCCGCGCGCAAATCGGCTGAGGCGAGCAGCAGGCGGTCGTTGTCGGTTGTGAGTGTGAACATGAAGCGGCTCCTGATGGTGGTTGAGACAGGGTGTATAAAAGGTCGTCTGAAAAGTTTTCAGACGACCTTTTGAGATTTTACTCTTTAACTAAAGGACCTGATGTTCCTCCGTGTCCGGCGGCGGTGCGCACCAGTTGGAGAAATTCGGATTTCAGGCCGAACGGGTCATCGTCTTGGACTTTTTGTGCCATGTTTTCGATGTCTCTCCAACTGAGTTTGCCGTTGTATTCGCCGCCGCGCAGGGCTTGGGCATAGGAAGCGGCGGCAAGGGCGAGCAGGGTGTCTTTGTCGGCTTGGTCAAGCGGTTTGCTGCCGACGGGGACGGCTTGCTGCATCAGTTGGCTGTCTTTTTGTCCGGGCAGTTTGTAGCGCACTTTGACAAAGGCGTATTCGTTTTTGCTGCCTTTGGCGGTCGGGGCTTTTTGATAGCGTGATTCTTCTAACCAGCCTTGTTTGCCCTGCGGGATGATTTCATAGAGGGCGGTCACGCTGTGGCCTGCGCCGATGTCGCCCGCATCTACTTTGTCGTTGTTGAAATCTTCATTGCGCAGGGTGCGGTTGGTATAGCCGACCAAGCGGTATTCTTTGACGGTGGCGGGGTTGAATTCGACTTGGATTTTGACATCCTGCGCTACGGTGGCGAGTGTGGAGGTCAGCTGCTGTTGCAGGACTTTTTTCGCTTCTTTTTCGTTGTCGATGTAGCTGTAATTGCCGTCACCCGCATCGGCGATTTGTTCCATCATGTCTTCGTTGTAGTTGCCCATGCCGAAGCCCAGGGTGCTGAGTGAAACGCCGCTTTTGCGTTTTTCGGCAACCATAGATTTGAGGGTTTCGGTGTCGGATACGCCGACGTTAAAGTCGCCGTCGGTCGCCAATAAAATGCGGTTGATACCGTTGGGTACGAAGGCTTTTTGCGCTTGCTCATAAGCCATTTGCAGTGCGGATTCGCCGTCTGTCGCGCCGCCTGCACGCAGTTTGTCGATGGCGCTCAGGATTGTTTCTTTATCTGCACCTGATGTGGGCGGGAGTACCAGATCTTCACCTGACGCATAGGTAATCAGGGTCACTTTGTCTTGCGGACGTAATTGTTGGGTCAGGATGCGAAGGGTTTTTTGAACCAGCGGCAGTTTGTTTTCCTCATCCATACTGCTGGATACGTCCACAAGGAAAACGAGGTTGGCAGGCGGTAGGTCTTTCTTCGCGGTGTCTTGAGCCTGTATGCCGATTTTGATGAGTTTGGCTTCAGGTTGCCACGGTGAATCAATGGTTTCAGTGTGAACGGCAAATGGACGGTTGTCAGTAGGCAGTGGATAGTTGTAGGGGAAATAATTGACGATTTCCTCAATCCGTACAGCATCTTTGGGCGGTTGTTGGCCGCTGGTCAGAAATCGGCGGACGTTGGCGTAGCTGCCGGTATCGACGTCTATGCTGAATGTGGATACAGGCTCTTGGGCAACGGATTTGACCGGTTGGTCGGGTTGGTCTTGGTAGCGTTCGGTGTTTTCTGCAAGAGACAGATTTTCTTCAGTAACGGCGGCAGTAGACAGTGCTGCGTTGTGTGGACTCTGAAGACTGTCAGGTGAAGAACTTGAGTGTTCGTGTGAACCGGAACACGCTGCCAACGTTGCTAACGTGAGTATGGAAACGGTTTTTAGAAAAAAACGCGGCATGATTTAAGCTCCATAGAAATATCACATGCTGATTGTTAAAAGTATTGATAGCAGTGTATTGGCAGATTCAACGATAGCGCAGGGTCAATTTTTATTTGGATTTTAATGTGTGAATAGTGGGTTAAGTTTAAATCAGGACAAGGCGGAGCAATGCGGTACTGGTCTAAACTTAACCCACTATGTTTATGACTTAGGCAAGATTTTGTCGGGCTGAGACGATTTTGTAAAGGCCTCGGCCCCGATTTATCTTACATTAACTTTTCTTCCAACGACGTTCGCCCGGCAGCAGCATGTCCGCCCATTTGATGATGTTGGCGACTTCGGCGGGATTGAGTTCGTAGAACTGTCCGCGTTTGAGGCGGTTGGGCAGGCCGATGGGACCGAAGCCGACGCGCACGAGGCGGCTGACGGTGAGGCCTTGGCTTTCGAATATGCGGCGTACTTCGCGGTTGCGGCCTTCTTTGATCACGACGTTGTACCATTTGTTCGCGCCTTCGCCACCTTGTTCGTAGATGCGTTCGACTTTTGCCAAGCCGTCTTCGAGCATCACGCCTTCTTCGGTGAGGCTGCGCATTTGTTCGGTGGTCAGCCCGCCCAGCACGCGCACGGCGTATTCGCGTTCGACTTCGAAGCTGGGGTGGGCGAAACGTTGGACGAGTTCGCCGGAGGTGGTCAGGATGAGCAGGCCGCTGGTGTTGATGTCTAAGCGTCCGATGGCGACCCAGCGGCTGCTGGCGGCCTGCGGCAGGCGGTCAAAGATGCTGACGCGGCCTTGCGGGTCGTCGCGGGAGACGATTTCGCCTTCTTGTTTGTAATACAGGATGATGCGCGGCAGGCGGTCCGCCCATTTGAGCTTGATGATGCTGCCTTTGACGGTAACGTGGTCGTCGGGGGTGACTTTGTCGCCCAGTTGCGCGGTTTTGCCGTTGACCGTTACCCAGCCGTTGTTAATCCACTCTTCCATTTCGCGGCGCGAGCCGACGCCGGACGCGGCAAGCACTTTTTGCAGGCGTTCGGGTTCCATGCGCGACAGGTCGCTGCGGCGTTCTTTCAAATCGCGCGCGCGTTCCATGATTTTTTGGTTGGGATTGCGGACGACGAGTTTTCTGGCTTTGGCGGCGCGCTGTTTGGGGGCGTTTTGCGGCTTGAGGTCGTCTGAAACTTTTTGTCCGTAAGGTTTGGAAGCGGCTTTGCGCGTTTCGTCTTTGGGACGGGCTTTGCTTTTGAAAGGTTTGGCGGTTTTCTTGGCAGACGGGGCTGCGCCGTCGCGCCATTGGCGTTTGCTGGTGGGTTGCTTGGACATGGGGTTCTCCTAACGCGTTTGATGGCAGCGGGTTGAATTTGAAGCAGGACAAGGCAAGTCAAATTCAACCCGCTGCGGAAAACGGTTCTTCTGCGGCGGTGGCGGCAGGATAAGTTACGGATAAAAGGCCGCCTGAAAACGAATGAAACGAGTTTTGTTAAAACGTTTTTTATATTTCAGACGACCTTTTGCTGGAGTCGGGATTTTACCCTATCGGCTTGAAGCTGTGGAAAGTTTAAGGCGACAGCCGCTCGCGTATCCAGTTGCCGTCAACCAAACGGTATTGGATGCGGTCGTGCAGGCGGCTGGGGCGGCCCTGCCAGAATTCGATGCGGTCGGGAATGACGAGATAGCCGCCCCAATGCGGCGGACGCGGGACGTGCAGCGGGTGTTTCGCGCCCACTGCCGCCGCTTTGGCAACCAACAGCGCCTTGCTCGACAACACTTCGCTTTGCGCGCTTGCCCATGCGCCGATGCGGCTGGTGTAGGGGCGGCTGTCGAAATATTCGTCCGAAGCGGCGGCATCCAGTTTTTCGATGCGTCCTTCAACGCGCACCTGCCGCTCCAGTTCCGGCCAGAAAAACGTCATGGCGGCAAACGGATGCGCGTCAAACGAACGTCCTTTGCGGCTTAAGTAATTGCTGAAAAACACAAATCCCTGCGGATTGACTTCTTTCAGCAGCACCATGCGGCTGTTCGGCCTGCCGTCTTCGCCCACGGCGGCGACGTTGACGGCGGTCGGCTCGTTGACTTGCGAATGAATCGCCTCGTTCAGCCATTGCTCGAACTGGACAATCGGGTCGGCATGGCATTCCGATTCCGACAGTTCGCGCTTGCTGTAATCTTCGCGGATATTGTGCAAATCCATGATGTCCTCCGATACTCACGTTTATTTGAATGAATCATACCCCGTTTTTTCAGACGACTCCAACGATAGGGAAGGGGAATATGTGTATAATCCGCGTCAAATCAAATGAAACGGAAAAAATCATGCAAACCGAAGTCGAACTGAAAATCCTCAATCCGAAAATGGCGGACAAACTGCCCGCCTACGCCACGCCCGGTTCCGCCGGACTCGACCTGCGCGCCTGTCTGGACGAAGCCGTTACCCTGCAACCGGGCGATACCTACCTCGTTCCGACCGGTCTGGCGGTTCACCTTGCCAATCCCGACTACGCCGCCGTTTTGCTGCCGCGTTCCGGTCTGGGACACAAACACGGCATCGTCTTGGGCAACTTGGTCGGACTGATCGATTCGGACTATCAGGGCGAACTTAAAGTCTCCGTGTGGAACAGGGGCAAAGAAGCGTTCACCATCGAGCCGATGGAACGCATCGCGCAAATGGTCATCGTTCCCGTCGTCCAAGCCTCGTTTAAAGTCGTGGACGAATTTGCCGCCAGCGAACGCGGCGAAGGCGGCTTCGGCAGCACGGGCAAAGCGTAAACCGCCTGTTCAAATACAAAGGTCGTCTGAATTTGAGCTGTGTAGAGAATAACCGCGTTGTTTACAGAACCCGGTCTACACGGAGCGCCTGAATAGGCCCTTATTGAATGCCCGAGATTTAGGGGTACTTCAGGATTCAGACGACCTTTTCTTCTTCCTCGTTCCAAAAATCATAAAAATTAAACCATTGCAGCGGATTTTGCGCGCATTCTTGCGCCAAAATATCGGCGAAGCCCTGCATGGCGGCGGTAACGGCGGCTTCGCGGTTGCCGCGTTTCCAGTCGGAGGTGTCGGTGAAGCGGCGCAGTTTCAAATGGTAGCGGCCGTTTTGTTTGACGCAAAACAGCGTGTTCACTTGTGTTTTTAAGAGCGCCGCCAAGAGCCATGCGCCTTGCGGCATGGGGGCGGTATGGCCTAAGAAATGGATGTCGGCGGTTTTTTCGCCGCGCACGGGTACGCGGTCGGCGGCAATGGCTATCCATTCGCCGTCTTCGATGCGGCGGTTCAGCTCCATCATCAGGGTGGGATCCAAATCTGTAACCTGAATCAGGCGGATGTGTTCCGCGCCCGCTTTTTGCAAGGCTTCGTTGAACGCCTGCGCGTGTTTGCTGTGTACCAACACATTGAGCCTGAAGCCTTTATGGTGCGACACCAGCGCGCGGCAGACTTCGGTGTTGCCCAAGTGGGAGCAGGCGAAAATCTGCCCGCGTACCGAATTGCTCACTTGCGTATAAACGCCGTCCGGATCTTCGAGTACCAAATCTTCATAACGGATTTTGCGCTGCCACACGGCAAATCGATCGCATACTGCTTCGCCGAACGCGATAAATTGTTTGAATACGCTGTGTTTCGGCAAAACGGTATCGGGAAAGGCTGTCTGAAGACGGGTTTGATACCGCAGGATATGGCGGCGCGGTTTGGGCGCGGTGGCGTAGAAATACAGCACCACAAACCAGATGCACGGCCTCATCAGGAAGGCAGGCAGATAGCGTACCATCAGCGTGGTCAGGGCGAGAAACAGGCGGCTGCCGCGTTCTGGCTGCGCCGCCCAGTGGTTTTGCGTGTTGTCGGTCATGTTTTCAGACGGCCTTTCCGAATAAAGCGCCCAAACGACGCCGCAACATTCCTAAAAACAGCCGCGTGTGCATTTTGCTGATGCGCACGTTGTCGGCGAAGGCGTTGAAGTGGGACACGCCGTCGGCGGCGTATTGCACGGGCGTTTTAATCCAAACCGGCTTGACGCCGCGCCAGTACAGGCGGATGAGGATTTCCGTGTCGAAATCCATGCGGTCGCCCACGGTTTCTTCGCGGACGACCGAAAGCGCGGGGGCGAGCGGGTACAGGCGGAAGCCGCACATGCCGTCTTTGATGTCGCACGACCAAGTGTGCAGCATGTTCCAGAAATCGGTAATTTTGCGCCCGTACAGCCGCGCTTTGGGTGCGTCGCCGCCGTATTGCGGCCAGCCGCAGACGACGGCTTCGGGGTTTTGTTCCGCCGCCGTCAAGAGTTTGGGCGTGTCGTCCAGATGGTGCTGACCGTCGGCATCGACCTGCAAAACATGGCTGTAACCGTTTTCTTCGGCGTATTTCAAACCGGTTTTGACCGCCGCGCCTTTGCCGCCGTTGATGGGGCGGTAAAGGACGTGGATGCCGTCTGAAACCAATGCCTGCAATACGGGTTTGCATTCTTCGCGCGAACCGTCGTCCACAATCAATACATCCAAACCGAAGCCGTGCATGGTCTGTGCGACGCGGGCGATGGCGGCGGGGTGGTTGTAGTGGGGGATTAACACTAGGGTTTTCATGGGGATACCGTTTTTCAGACGACCTTCTCGCAGCGCAAAATGCTGTGTCCGCGTCCGATGCCGTCTGAAATTTCCGCCACTTTCAATCCGGCGTTTTCAACGCAGCGTATCAGGTCTTCGGAATGGAAGATTTTGCTGTTGCCGTTGGCCATGGCGGTGAAATACAGGCTGGTCATGGTCAGGCAGTAGGCGGCGGTTTCGTATTGCTGCCTGTCCCAGCAGGGCTCCATGATGTAGAGGCTGGTGTGGCTGCCCATGGAAGCGGCGGCGCGGCGCAGGATGCCGGTGACTTGTTCTTCGCTGAAACAGTCTAAAAACTGGCTCATCCAAATCGCGTCAAAACCTGTCGGGAAGGGGACTTCGGGGTCGAGCAGGTTGGCGGGGTGGGCATGGATGCGTTCCGCGCCGGTTTTGCCTTTGGTCGCTTCGCGCATCAGGGCGATTTGTTGCGGCAAATCCATGATGGTGACTTCGACTTCGGCGTTGTAGCCGACACATTGTTCCGCCCAGCGGCCGGTGTTGCCGCCGACGTCGAGCAGCTTTTTAACCGGTTTGGCGAACACGGTTTTCAAGGCTTCGGCAAAGGAATTGTCGGAATAATAGTGGTCGAAGGCGAACCATTTTTCCTGCGCGACGCTCGGCAGCGACGACAGGCCTTCGTAAATCGTCGGCCAGCCGCCGAAAACTTTCAGCCCTTCGGGTTTGCCCGTTTGCAGGGTTTTTTCCAAGTCAAACATACCTTGGTAACAGATTTCCTGCGTGAAATCCATGTTCACGCGCGCCATTTTGTCTTTCAGTAAGAACCAGCCTGCTTTGCTGATGAAATAGCGGTTGTCGCGGGTGTGCACTGTGCCGATGGAGAGCGAGGCTTCAAGCAGCACTTGCGCGGCGTAATTGCTGATTTGCGCTTTCTCGGCGATTTCGGCTTGAGTAAGGCCGTCTGAATGGTTGTTCAGCAAATCCAAAATGCCGAATTTCACCATCAGGCGGGATACTTGAAACACAATCGGCGCAAAGGCGATTTCCTGCGCCAAACGCTGCGCTTCGCCTGCGGACTGGTGTTCTTCGGAATAACGTTGTGCTAGTGCTGGAAAAAGTTGCATATTTTTTATCTTTTCATTTGATTATGGGTTGTTATTAGGTTTGAGCGGGATTATCCCCGATTTGCAGGTTTTCCTCTTCCCGCAGGAGAGGGCGGAACCTAAAAGCATTTTCAGACGACCTCGAACACAATCCGCCCCGATGCGCAGGGATTGTCGCCGTTGCTGACTTTAAAGCTCAATTTGTTTTTGGCTTCATCGTATTTCAGCTCCACCGACACTTCGTCATGCGGACGGACGAACTGCTGGTATTTCAGGTTTTCCACACGGACGACGCGCTGCCTGCCCCACGGATGACGCGCCGCCAGATCGCGCACCCATTGCAGCTCGACTACGCCGGGTACGAGCGGGAAGGTGGCGAAATGGCCACCGAAATAGACCAAATCAAGCGGCACGCGGCCGATGAAGGTTTCGGCGGCGGTTTCTTCTTCAGATGATGTTTTTGACCAAACGGGCGATGTTTGGGCGACGGTAAAGGCCGTCTGAAAATCGGCGGCGGCGATTTTTGCCTGGGCGTTGCGCGGCAGGCTGTCGGCGAAACGCCAGTAACGGGGCAAGGCGATGGTGTCCTGCGTGGCGGCAAGGTGGCGTTTGAGTGCGTCGGCGACGGCGGCACGGCCTTGGTCGCGCAGGGCGGCGATACCGTCCGCGTTCAACGCCGCCCATATGGCGATGCGCTGATGTTGCGGATGGCGGCCGCAATGGGCGTCGGCAATCCACGGATGCCGTAAAAGTTCGTGTTCGATTTGGGTCAGCGATACGCGTTTGTCCTCGAATTTGATGATGCGGTCTTGGCGGCCGAGCAGCAGGAAACCGTCGGGCTGCGGCTCGATTAAATCGGCGGTCTGGCGGCGTTCGGGCGACCACGGCGAAGATGCCCACAATGCGCCTTCTTCGTTCTGTCCGATTTCCACGCCGGCAAACGGCCGCCATTCGCGACTTTCCCGACGCGACGCAATCACGCCGGTTTCGGTGCTGCCGTACACTTCAAACGGGCGGACGGCTGCTTGTTCCAGCAAATCCGCCGTGGCTTCGGGCAGCGCGCCGCCCGCCGACACGATGCCCGCGATTTTATGGCCGATGCTCTGCCAGTTGCGGTTTTCACCTAAGCGGTTGAGTACCGCCGGACTGGCAATCCACACCACTTTTTCATGCGCCGCCGTACTGGCGAGCAGGTTTTCCGGATAAACCGCCTGCCGCCGTTCCATAGGCCAGCCCATCGTCAGCGCAAGCGCGAAACGGAAAGTAAAGCCGTAAAGGTGTTGCGGAATGACGCTGCCGATAACCGTTTCCCCGCCGCGTCCGAACGGCAGCGCATCCGCCAACATCAAGGCTTCCGCCTGCATCTGCGCGGCGGTTTTCACAATCACCTGCGCCTCGCCGCTGGAACCCGACGTTTTCAGCCATGCTTCGGCATGGTCGGGAATCAGATGGTTTTCAGGGGCGGGCGTCGGGTTTTCAGGCGGCGTGTGTGCAAGTAAATCGGGCAGGTGCCACACGGGTGGGTTGGATTGCACATCCAACGTCTGTCCCGATTCATCGCGTTGTTCGGTTTGACAGCCTAACTTGCTTTGCAAATCTTCGGAATCCGTCAAAAACACATCCGCCGTCCGCCCCCAGTCCAAATTGTCCCGCGCCAGATTCGGCAGCAGCAACACCCGCCCGCCCGAATGCCACACCGCCAGCACGGCGCAGGCAAACAGCGCGGCATCGTCAAACCACAACGCGGTCGTTTGCGCGTTTGCCGTTTTCAGACGACCTGACAGCCGGAAAACCGCACGGTTGAAATCCGCACGCGTCCAATTCGGATGGGTGGCGATAAGGTCTTGTTGGGGCAGGTCGGGGGATAGGATTTGGGTTAGGTGCATAATTATAATTTACTAAATTAATAAAGAAATTAATTACATCGGAAATGCTATATTATTTTTGAGATAAAAAGCCATGATTACCAATAAAAAATTGTGAACTACCCTACATTCCAAAGAAACTGTTTATTTATAAGTTCACGATAATAGTGTGATTATCTAATTTTATTTTTTTATATATTTTATTGTTCATCACTAAACATAAGTGCATCTAATTTTTCAGTATCTGCTGCTATATCTTCATAGCTAGAAATAATATTTTCCAATGTTTTTAACGTTATAGTACCTGTGACATCTTGTATAACAACTTCTGTCCCTATGTTATTTAAACTACGAATTATCTCTCTAACTTTCTTTAACTCATCTAGTTTTAAATCATTTACTGCTATTACTGCATCATGGTTTTCTATTCTGGATTTTATTTCGGATAAAGAGAGTGGAGTATATTCTCTTAAAATTTTATAGGTCGAAGTTTTATCATTAATATATTCAATAATTATATCTATGGTTTTCATTTTTCCCTCTCGAGATTAAAAATCTTCAATTGGTTTGATTCGTTCCTTAAGTAAACTTGTCTTCCAGTTTCCACATTGAAGCAGTATTTTCCATTGACATGAAATGATTAATGATCGATGCGTTTTCAGACGACCTACACCTTCAATACGGCTTTCCGATACACCCACTCTCCGGCAAACAAAAGCCCCATTAACACATACGACACGATGCCGGTATAAGCCGCCCACCAGTCGTAATATTGCAAGCCTGTCAAAATGGCGGCGGTTGCGCCGTTGAGGATGAAGAAGCCGCACCAGATTTGCGTGACGCGGCGGGTGTGGCGCACGCCTTCGGGCGGCAGGTCGGGGTGTTGCAGTCGGGCGAGGCGTTCGATGACGGTTTGTTTGGCAAACAGGCTGCCGCCGAAAACGGCAAGCATCAGCGCGTTGACGGCGACGGGATACCAATACATCGAGTCGGGTCGTCTGAAAACCAGTACGGCGGCGAAAAAGGCGGCAAGGATAATCGCCGTAATGCGTTGGGCTGTGGTTTGCGGCATGGCGGCGCGTATCAGCCACAGGACGCACATGGCGGCGGCAAGCCAAAAAAATGCGCCGTTTTCCCTGCCGTAATACCATAGGAGCGGATAGGCGAGGCTGGCGAGGGTCAGTAGGAGTTTTCCCAGTGTTTTCATAATGGTGTTCGGTTTCAGACGACTTTTGGGTTTTAGGGGGAGGAAGGTCGTCTGAAAGTTGTTTGGAAAAATAGTAGGGTCAGTTCAGCATGGCAATGGCGGCGGACAGAAAAAACGGTGCGACAAGGGTCAGGATAAAGCCGCTGACGACGGCGTATTTGATGTATTCGGCGCGGCAGTTTTCTTTGACAAAGGGCAGGGCGGAGTCCATTGCCGCTGCGCCGGAAATGCCGATTGCCGCCATAGGCTGCTTTCGTCCGTAGAAATACAGGAAGACGATGCTGATCATTTCGCGGAAAAAATCGGTCATAAACGCTGCCGCACCCATTTCGGGCGATACCGCTTTTCCAACCATAGGACCCGAAAGGGAGAACCAGCCGAAACCGCCCGACAATACTAGGCTTTGGGCAAACGAATAGGGCGAACATAGCGAAAAAACGAAACACGCGGCGGAGGTTGCAGCAACGGTCAGAAGCGGCAGCAGGAAAATCCTACGTCCGAATCCGCCAAGCTGGAAATCAACCAAGTCCATGCCAACCATGAAAATCAGCAGATAGAGGATATGGGTGCTGTCGATGGGCAGATTGCCAATCTGTCGCCCGAAAAAGGCAAATGCTGCCACACCCAAACCGAAAAAAGCAAAGGCTTTGAAACAGCCGTAAAAGGGTTTGATAAAGCTGCCCGACGGCGTGGAAGCAGTCGAGGCTTCGGGTTTGCGATAAAGCGCAATCAAGGTAAACGCGCTGATAATCAGTGCGAACAGCAGGGCATATTTGACGATGTCCGCGCCCAGATTCGGGTCGGTAAAGACGCTGCCAAACTCATAGCCCATGAAAAAGAGCAGAAGCAGGACAATAAAGGACAAGGGTTTGAGTAGGACTTGTCGAAGGGGTGGTGCAAGAAATTTACCAGATAGGAAACCAGTAGATAACAATGCAAGAATAATAAAGATCGATGATAAAGATGATTCCATATTTATAACTCTCCAGTTGAAAATTATTGATTTGATATTAAATATTTTGTTTCGTAAGAGAGAAGTCAATTAATATCATTGTTCTTTGAGCGGGTTTGCAGGTTGCAGTTTGCGGCAGGTTTCGCGTTTGATGTGGTCAATAAGGTCGATGGTGTCTTGGATTATTCGTTTTCTTCCTCATCTTTGCTTTTTTTAAAGTCGTCATATTCTTTGAACAGTTTAAAATATGTTGGATAAAGCTTGGCAATGCGTTTACGGTTTTTCGGGGTGCAGAATTTTGCCACTTCTTTGGGTTCATGAGATTTCGGATAGCGGGAAAAGAATTGAGTTTGCTCTTGTTCGGTCATTTTTTTGACCGTTGGGCAGATAGGGGACATTTCTGAGTTGCTGTTGACCGTTCCAACCATAAGCCATGCCAGCATCCCGTTACGTTGAGTTTCCTCGTTCGTGTTTTTTTCACAAAATTCCATATCGTTATACATATCCAATGAATCACGAATGACTTGCATACACTCGGCATGTGTCATTTTTTTGATGAGGGAAATTTCAGCGTGCGCAGACAAGACAGGGAGTAAGAGCAGTAGGGAAATAAATTTTTTCATGGTGTTAGTTGTATATTATGGATAAGTGAGAAAGGTTGATGTTGTTATTGATGCTCAGACGACCTTGCCGATTGTCAAGGCCGTCTGAAAATATGCCGGTTTGGATCAGAATCAGGAATCTTGCGCCTGTACTTTCAAAACCGCCTGAACCACGTCTTCTACGGTGCGTACGTTGCGGAAGTCTTCGGCTTGCAGTTTGCGGCCGGTTTCGCGTTTGATGTGGTCGATGAGGTCGATGGCGTCGATGCTGTCGATTTCCAAATCTTCGTAGAGGTTGGTCTCAGGTTTGATGCGCTCGGGTTCGATTTCAAACAGGTTGACCAGTGCATCGGTCAGAAGGGTGCGTACTTCTTGTTCGGTCATATCGCTTCTCCTTTATGCCTGACGGCTTTTGACGAATTCTGCCAGTGTTTTGACGTTGGCGAAGTTTTCGCGCAGGTTGTCGTTTTCGCCGTCGAGCTGGAAGCCGAAGGTTTTTTGCACTGCCAAACCGAGTTCCAGCGCGTCGACGGAATCCAGCCCCAAGCCTTCGTCGCCGAAGAGCGGGTCTTCGCTGCCGATGTCGGCGGCGGTGATGTCTTCCAGCCCCAAGCTGTCGATGATTAATTCTTTGATTTGGTTTTCTAAGTTATTCATGTGGTTTTCCTTGTGAAATAGTCTTGAAGGTATTCGTTTAAACGCCTTGCGGCGATGGGTAGGGGTTTTTCCGCCAGCCATTCTTCGGGCAGGATGTCGTCGCCGACGGTGATTTCATAATGGATTTTGTGCGGCGGTATTTTGTACCAAGGCTGGCCTTTTTTGAAATTGGGCGGCGTCATTTTGATGCACACGGGGGTGATGACCGATGCGCTGCGCAAACCGAGCGATACCGCGCCACGGTGCATTTTAACCTGTCCGTCCCAGCCTGTGCGCGTGCCTTCGGGGAAAATCAGCATACTTTGCCCGCTTTTGAACACGGCGTCGATTTCTTCCAACATTTCCATGCTTTCGTCGTTGGGGATGTAGCCGGAAGCGATAATCTGGCTTTTCATGCTGGGATTGTTCAACAGGTCTTTTTTGACCAGCACGTTCGGGTCGGGAAAGTGGCTGACCATCAAGACGACATCCAGCAACGAGGGATGGTTGGCGAGGACGAGCTGCCCCGGCCGGCCGAGTTTTTCCAAGCCGTTGAAACGGACGCTCAAGACGCCCGACCATTGCAGATAGCCGACGAAAAACCGCCAGACTTTCCCTATCATGCGCCGCGCTTCAAGTTGGCGTTTGATGTCGCCTTTGGTGGATTTGAGCGTGTAGGGCAAAAGCGCGATTTTGAACAATACGCCTGCAACGCCGAAGAGGATGAAGCCGAACAGGGTGGCAAAGAAACGGCGGCAGTAGTCTAGGGTTTTCATGGTTTTTTGCACCATGTCCATCGGCGTTTTTCATGTTGCCATTCTGCTGAAAGGTCGTCTGAAAGTAAGAAACGGATCCAGTCGAGCGCGCCCCAGTAATCGGCTGACAGCAGGTCGGACGGGTTTTCAGACGACGTGTCGTCGACATCGAGACTGAGCGTGTAGCCGTCTCCCTGCGTCAGTACAAGCGACAGGGCGTAGGCAAAAGGGGCGCGTGTGGCGTGGACGGGGTAGTCGTCGGACAAAGGGTCGTCGGCGATTAAGACCAATACGGATGGTGCGCCGTCTTGCAGCAGGGCATAGGCTTCTGCCAAAGTGGTTTCAAAATTGTCGCTGCCGGCGGCGAGGGCGGTGTGTTCGCTCATGTCGCCGCGCAACATGGACCATTGTCCGGCGGGAGCGTTGTGGACGGACAGTCCGAAGGAGGTCGGTGAAACGCTGTCGGTTTGCAACAGTCCCAGCCATAATTCGAAACTGCGGTTGATTTCTCCGTCATGCGAGGCGTAAACCAACGGGCTGCCGGGGTATTGTTCCGCCAATTCCCACGAGGCGTCGCAAATCAGGCGCGCGGCTTTGCCCAAACGGCGGCGCTGCAGGGCGGGCAGGAAGGCAAGCGCGGGTTTGTGGTCGGGCAGCCCGTCGGCGTCTAATGCGCCTGATGCCCATTGCCGCCATTGTTCGGGCGTGGCGATTTTACTGCTTGAGGCGTGCCAAGCGGCGATATTGAAAGAAAAACGGCAAATGTTGGATGACATGATGGTTTTCAAAAGTTTACATTGTGATGTATTTTAACGAAATAGCTTAACACATTCTAGGGTCTGATATAATCGCGCTATTCTAACGTATTCTGTTTTCAGACGACCTTTATGACTGTAAATTTAATTTGCCCCATTCACGATGTTGCTTCTTTATTGCCACACAGCGGCCATATGGTGTTGCTCGATTGTGTGACAGAATACAGCCCAAAACACGTTTGCGCCCAAGCCGCTGTGGGGGAAAAGCACATCTTGTTGGTTGACGGGGCATTGCCGGCGACATCGCTGATGGAAATCATGGCGCAGGGCATAGGCGCGTTTGCGGGTATACAGGCTTTGGAAGCAGGTGAACCGGTGCGGCTTGGCTTTTTGCTGGGAACGCGCAAGCTGGAATTGTTTGCCGACAGCCTGCCCGTCGGAACGCAGATGAAGGTGGTCGCGAATCTGTCGATACAGGACCCGGGCGGCATGGGCGTATTCGATTGCGAACTGCATTGGACGGATGCGCCTGAAGATGCCCGCGCCAAGCTGCCTGCGGACGGGCTGGTGGCAAAAGCCTCGTTGAACGTGTACAGTCCGAAAGACGGAAAGGTCGTCTGAAAACAGTTTTCTCTATCCAGATGATGACCAATAAGCAGACCGCGCCAACCAATAGGAAACATTATGAGCGAAACCATCTTGATTACCGGCTCCAACCGGGGCATAGGCAAAGCCGTCGCACTCGGTTTGGCTGAGGACGGCTTTGATATCGTCGTCCATTGCCGCAGCCGCCGCGATGAAGCCGAAGCCGTAGCGGAAGAAATCCGCGCTTTGGGCAGACAGGCGAGGGTGTTGCAGTTTGACGTGTCCGACCGTGCAGCCTGCCGCGATATTTTGACTGCCGACACCGAAGCAAACGGCGCGTATTATGGCGTGGTATTGAACGCCGGATTGACGCGCGACAATGCCTTTCCTACGTTTTCAGACGACGATTGGGATTTGGTGCTGCGTACTAATTTGGACGGTTTTTATAATGTGTTGCACCCGTTGACCATGCCGATGATACGCCGCCGAAAAGCCGGACGGATTGTGTGCATGGCGTCGGTGTCCGGCTTGACGGGCAACCGCGGGCAGGTCAATTACAGCGCGTCCAAGGCGGGCTTGATTGGCGCGGCGAAAGCCTTGGCGGTCGAGCTGGCGAAACGCAAAATCACCGTCAACTGTGTAGCGCCGGGTTTAATCGATACGGACATCGTCGATGAAAATGTACCCGTCGAAGAAATTTTGAAAGCCGTCCCCGCCGCGCGTATGGGGCTGCCGGAAGAAGTGGCGCATGCGGTGCGCTTCCTGATGGATGAAAAA